>CAYOUE010000075.1:13589-14417 GCA_964407075.1 uncultured Hyphomicrobiaceae bacterium | reverse complement strand
GTCCTCCTTCATGTCCTCGATCTTCCGCGAGCCGCTGCAGGGGCAGGAAGCTGTCTGCCCGGTCTCGCCGGATTACGAGCACTGGTTCCTGTCGCCGCGCCGCTGCATCGAGAACCTCATCATCGGCGCGGAGATCCCGGCGGAGAGCTGGGGACAGAACCGATGCATCATGCTGCCCGGACGTACGCACACCATCGGCGGGATGGTCGAGGCCATGCGGCGCGTGGCGGGCGACGAGCCGGTAAGCCGTATCCGGTGGGAGCCCGACCCGGAATTGCAGAAGATCGTGCTGGGCTGGCGCGGCAAGTTCAATCCGGTCAAGGCGCTGAAACTCGGTTTTGTCCGCGACGAGAGCTTCGAGGACAATATCCGCTATTTTCTGGAGGACGATCTGAATGCTGCGGCCTGATTTGGGAGGAAAACCATGACCGATCCGCTTGTCGTACTCGTCACCGGCGCGAGCCAGGGTATCGGCGCGGCCACGGCCCGCGCCTTCGCCGGGGCAGGGCATAAGGTCGTGCTGGCCGCGCGCAGCGCCGAAAAGCTGAATGCGCTGGCGGGCGAACTCGGCGCGAACTCCGCCGCCGTTCCCTGCGATGTGGGCGATCCGGCCTCGGTCGAGGCGCTGTTCGCGCGTATCGGCGAGCTTCATGGACGGCTTGACGTGCTATTCAACAATGCCGGGACGAACACGCCGCCCAAGGATGTCGGGGAAATCTCGTGGGAAGACTGGCGCAAGGTTCTGTCCATCAATCTGGACGGCGCATTCCTTGTCGCCAGCGCTGCGTTCCGCATGATGAAGGCGCAGAACCCGCAGGGCGGGCGCAT
>CAYOUE010000075.1:0-13579 GCA_964407075.1 uncultured Hyphomicrobiaceae bacterium | reverse complement strand
GCTCGATCTCGGCTCACGCGCCCCGTTACAATTCCTCGCCTTATACCGCTTCCAAGCACGCGATCACGGGCCTGACGAAATCCATCTCGCTCGACGGGCGCCCCTACAACATCGCCTGCGGCCAGATCGACATCGGCAATTGCGCATCGGAAATGACGGCGCGCATGTCCGGAGGCGTTCCGCAGGCGGACGGCACGCTGAAGCCGGAGCCGGTAATGGAGGTGCGCTACGTGGCGGAAGCCGTCCTGCGCATGGCGGAGCTTCCGCTTTCTGCCAACGTGCTGTTCCAGACCATCATGGCGACCAACATGCCATTCGTCGGGCGGGGGTGACGCCATGAAGCTCGATCACGTCAACATCCGCACGGCCAATGTCGAAGCCATGCGGGACTGGTATGTCCGCGTGCTCGGCTTCGAGACCGGATGGCGCCCGCCCTTTTCCTTTCCCGGCGCATGGCTCTATTCGGAGGGACTGCCGATCGTTCACCTCGTCGGCGTCCCGCAGACGCCCGGAGCCGGCGAGTCCGAGATCCGCATCGAGCATTTCGCGCTGAAGGGCGATGATCTGGAAGCGCTGAGGGCGCGGCTCGCCGCCGAGGGCGTTCCCTGCCGCGAAGGCCGCGTTCCGGGGACCGATATTCTACAGCTCAACGTCCACGACCCCGACGGGAACCATATCCATATCGACTTCCGTACCGGAGAAGCGAGCGAATAGAGCGGCATCGGGGGTGGCGGCTCGCTTCAGGCTGCGGCGTCACCGGCTTCGGCGGCAATCTCCGCCAGGCGGCGGACGAGTTGGCGCATTCCTTTCAGCCTTTCATCGGCATCGGGCCAGTCGGCCTTGCAGACCAGCTTGTGGTCCGGCTGCATCTTCAGCAGTCCCGCATTCTCGCTGATGAGCGCGACCAGGCCGCCAGGATTGGCGAAACGGTTGTTCCTGAATGTCAGGACCGCGCCTTTCGGCCCGGCCTCGATCTGCGCGACGCCCGCCTTGCGGCAGTAACCCTTGATCTGCACCACCGCCAGCAGATGTTTTACTTCCTCCGGCAGCGGACCGAAGCGGTCCACCAGTTCCGCGGCGAAGGCTTCGATCTCGTCGCGTTCATTGAGCGTGGACAAACGGCGGTACAGTCCGAGTCGCGCCTGAAGGTCGGAGACGTAGCTTTCCGGGATCAGCACCGAGCTGCCTGCGTTGATCTGCGGCGACCATTGCTCGGAGCGCTCCTCCGTCCCGCCTTCGCGCAGCGACGCGACCGCCTCCTCCAGCATCTGCTGATACAGCTCGAAGCCGACTTCGCGGATGTGGCCGGACTGTTCCTCGCCGAGCAGATTGCCTGCCCCTCGAATATCGAGATCGTGGCTAGCGAGGCTGAAGCCCGCGCCGAGACTGTCGAGCGAATGCAGCACCTTGAGGCGTTTTTCCGCCGTCGGCGTCAGCTTCTGGTTGGGCGGGATCGTCAGGAGGGCATAGGCGCGCGTCTTGGAGCGGCCGACGCGCCCGCGGAGCTGATAGAGCTGGCCGAGGCCGAACATGTCCGCGCGATGGACGATCAGCGTGTTGGCCGTCGGGATATCGAGGCCGGATTCGACGATTGTCGTGGAGAGCAGCACGTCGAATTTCCGGTCGTAGAAGGCGGACATGACGTCTTCGAGCTGGCCGGCCGCCATCTGCCCGTGCGCTATGGTGAATTTCAGCTCCGGAATGTGCTCCCGCAGGAATGCGGCGATTTCGTCGAGATCGGAGATGCGCGGGCAGACATAGAAGCTCTGGCCGCCGCGATAGCGTTCGCGTAGAAGCGCCTCGCGGATCGTGACGGGATCGAAAGGCGTGATGAAGGTGCGCACGGCCAGCCTGTCCACCGGCGGCGTCGCGATGACCGACATCTCGCGCACGCCGGTCAGCGCCAGTTGCAGGGTGCGCGGGATCGGCGTCGCCGTCAGCGTCAGGACGTGCACATCGGATTTGAGCTGCTTGAGCCGCTCCTTGTGCTGAACGCCGAAATGCTGCTCCTCGTCGATGACAAGCAGGCCGAGATCGGCGAACCGGATCGACTTCGCTAGCAGCGCGTGGGTGCCGATCACGATGTCGGTCTGGCCGGAAGCGAGCCTTTCGCGAACCGCGCCCAGTTCACGGGCGGGCACAAGCCGCGAGGCCTGGTCGATCCTAACCGGCAGGCCCTGGAAGCGGTCGGTGAAGGTCTTGTAATGCTGGCGGGCCAGCAGCGTCGTCGGGGTCACGACGGCGACCTGCTTGCCGCCCATTACGGCGATGAAGGCCGCCCTGAGCGCAACCTCTGTCTTTCCGAAGCCGACATCGCCGCAGATCAGCCGGTCCATCGGACGCCCTCGCGCCAGATCCTCGATGACCGCCTCGACACTGTTGAGCTGGTCGTCGGTCTCCTCGAAAGGGAAACGCGCAACGAACTCGTCATATGCGCCGTCGGTCTGTGCCAGGACCGGCGCTTCCTTCAACTCGCGCTCGGCGGCGATCCGGATCAGGCCGCCGGCAATGTCGCGGATGCGCTTCTTCAGCCTCGCCTTGCGCGCCTGCCAGGCCGCGCCGCCCAGCCGGTCGAGTTGCGCTTCGGAATCGTCCGAGCCGTAGCGGGTCAGCAGCTCGATGTTCTCCACAGGCAGGAACAGCTTGTCGCCGCCGTGATATTCGATCTGCAGACAGTCATGCGGCGCGCCAGCAGCCGTGATCGCCTGCAGGCCCGTGAAGCGCCCGATGCCGTGATCGGCGTGGACGACGAGATCGCCCGGCGTGAGCGCCGAGGCTTCGGAGATGACGTCGCTGCCCTTGCGCGCCTTGCGGCGGCGCACAAGCCGGTCGCCGAGGATGTCCTGCTCCGCGATGACCGCAAGATCGGGGGTCTCGAAACCGTTTTCCAGGCCGAGCACCGCGAAGCCGGTTTCGTCGCGTCCGAGTTTCGCCGCGTCGGCGAAATGGGCGACCATTCCGGCGCGTTTCAGGCCGTGGCCGGTCAGCATGGCGTTGAGCCGCTCGCGCGAGCCTGCGGTCCATCCGGCGACGATGACGCGCTTTTTCGCAGTCTGGAGCCGCGCGATGTGTTCGTTCACGGCGTCGAAAAGCCTGTCCGCAGCCTCGGCCCGCTCAAGGGCGAAATTGCGCCCGATCTTCGCGCCGAAATTCAGCCGGGCGAAACCATCCGCGGCCTCGGGAGCGTCGAAGGGAGAGAATAGCCGTACCTTGCGCTCATTCAGGAGCGCGTCCCATTCGTCCGTGCCGAGATACATCCGGCTGACAGGCACAGGTTTGTAGGGGGGCGTTCCGAAAGACGCCTGCTCAAGCGCGAGACGGCGGGCTTCGTAATGGTCCTCGATCTCTTCGAGACGCTGGCGGCGCGCATCGGCGGCCAGATGATCGAAGGACACGATCGCGCCGGGCGCGTAATCGAAAAGATTGTCCAGCTTCTCGTAGAACAGAGGTAGCCAGTGCTCCGCCCCGGCGTAGCCGATGCCTACCGAGACAGCCTCGTAAAGCGGATCGTCCCCTGTGACCGCGCCGAAAAGCTCCATGTAGCGTTGCCGGAAACGCCGGACGACCTCGGGGCCGGCAGGAAGCTCGCTTGCGGGCATCAGGATGAGCTGGCCGAGCGCGGCCTGCGTCCGCTGCGAAGCCACGTCGAACTGCCGGATCGACTCAAGAGAGTCGCCGAAGAAATCCAGCCGCGCCGGCCGGGCGGAAGCCGGTGGAAAAAGATCGAGTATGCCGCCGCGCGTCGCATATTCGCCCGGTTCCATGACGGTGCCCGCGCGCCGGTATCCCCACCTCTCCAGACGCCGAGCCAGCTGGGCCATGTCGAGCGTCGCGCCAGGGGCGAGCTTGACGAGCGCTTTTCTCATCTCGTCGCGGGGTGGCACGCGCTGTATTGCGGCGTTCACGGTCGTCAGGAGAATGACCGGGCGTTTCGGCGTTTTCAGCCTCGACAGCCGGGCGAGCGTGGCGACGCGGCGGCTCGACAACTCGGAATGCGGCGAGACCCGGTCGTAAGGCACGGTGTCCCAGGCCGGGAATTGCAGGACGTCGATATTGGGCGCGAAAAACCGGAGCTGATCGCGCAGCGCGGCCATGCGCTGATCGTCGCGCGCCACATGGACGAGCGCGGTCGCAACGCCGAGTTCCCTGTGCGCGAGAGCCGCCATGCGCGCGATCAGATAGGCGTCGAAACCTTCCGGCACGCCGGACGCCACGAGCGGCTTGTCCTGCGCGGCAAGGGCGGCTATCGCGGACGAGGCGCCCGACAAGGGCGCAAATTCCGCGCCGCGACGTTCTTCCAGCGATTCGAGCATAAGTTCAGCTTTCCAGCCCGTGAAAACGGCGTATGCCGGCGATGATGGATGCGACGTCGGGCGGCGGTCCGCCTTCCTTTACCCACCTGTCGATGTCCGGATCGGGAAGGGCGAGCAGATCCTCGAATGCGCCGAGCTGCTCCTCGTTCATGCTGTGAGCTTCAGCGTCGGCAAAGCGGCCCAGAACCAGATCCATTTCCTTCGTGCCGCGATGATTCGCACGGAATTTCACACGTTTCAGGCGGGTTTCGATTGAAATCATGACTTGCAAAACATTCCGAATTGTGGATCGCGGAGCCTTTGCCGTTCCGGACCGGATCTTCTCCATGCGTGTTGTGATATAGCGTTCCATACTGGCCGTGTCAGCCTGCAACGGGAAAACAGCGGATAAATCGGCGCGCAGTGGAAACGGAAACACAAGACGACTCAGCAGGAGGCGAGGCCGGGCGCGGCAAAATGCGCCCCTCGGTTCTCAATCCGCTTTTCGCCGGGATTGGCGGCCTTGAAGGCGTCGGCCCGCGCTACAGGACAGCATTGTCCAGGCTTATCGGCCCTGGAAACGGCGAAGAAGCGCGGATCCTCGACCTGCTCTGGCATTTCCCCTCCGGCCTGACCGACCGCCGCGCGTCGCCTCTGATCGCCGAGGCCGCCCAGGGCCAGATCGTCACGCTGCTGGTCCGGGTCAGAAAGCACCATCCCTCGCCCCGGAACAATGCCCGCGCGCCTTACCGCGTCATCTGCGAGGACGAGAGCGGCGAGATCGAACTGATCTTCTTCCATACCGACCGCGCCTATATCGAGCGTCAGCTTCCCGTCGGCGAGATACGGCTGATCTCGGGCCGCGCCGACCGCTATGACGGCAAGCTGCAGATGCCGCATCCGGACTACATCCTGCCGGAAGAGGAGCGCCACAGGCTGCCCGCCCTCGAACCGCTCTATCCGCTGGCGCAGGGCTTGTCGCAGAAGCTGATCTTCCGGCTCATGACGCAGGTTCTGGCGCGTCTTCCGTCACTGCCCGAATGGCTCGACCGCACGCTGCTGGACGAGCGAGGATGGCCGCCTTTCGCCGAGGCTCTCAGGATCCTGCACCGTCCCGAGAGCGATGCCGACGCCGGGAACGCAGGTCTTGCGCGGCAAAGGCTGGCGATGGACGAGCTTTTCGCCGGACAGATGGCGCTTGCGCTGATCCGCCGCCGTTTTCGCCGCAGGGCCGGGCGGTCCGTGACCGGAGACGGGCGGATTGCGGAGAAAGTCATCGCCGCGCTCCCCTTCGCGCTGACCGGCTCGCAGCGCAAAGCGCTTAGCGAGATCCACGCCGACATGGCGTCTGAGCAGCGGATGCTGCGTCTGTTGCAGGGCGACGTCGGCAGTGGCAAGACGGCTGTCGCGCTTCTGGCGATGGTCCGCGCCGTCGAGGCCGGCGCGCAGGCGGCGATCATGGCGCCGACGGAGATCCTGGCGCGCCAGCATCTGGAGACGCTCGCCCCGCTCTTCCAAGCCGCAGGGATCAGGGCGGCTCTGCTGACAGGCCGCGAGAAAGGCAAGAAGCGGGCCGCCATACTCGAATCGCTGGAGAGCGGGGAGACCCATATCGCGATAGGCACCCACGCTCTGTTTCAGCCCGACGTCGCCTTCGACGACCTGGCTCTTGCGGTCATCGACGAACAGCACCGTTTCGGGGTCCATCAGCGTTATGCCCTGCAGACCAAAGGCGGGAAGGGCGGCGCCGACATACTGGTCATGACGGCCACGCCGATTCCGCGCACACTGCAGATGACGCATTATGGCGACATGGATGTCTCGGTGCTTACCGAGAAGCCGGCCGGGCGCAAGCCCGTCCTGACGCGTGCGGCGCCGATGGAGCGGCTGGACGAGGTCGTCGCAGCGGCGGGCCGGGCGATCAAGGGTGGCGCGCAGATTTACTGGGTGTGCCCGCTCGTCGAAAGCTCCGCCAAGATCGACCTCACCGCCGCCGAGGAACGCGCCGCCCATCTGCGCCAGCGCTTCGGCGATACGGTCGGGCTGGTGCACGGCCGGACCAGTGGCGCGGAAAAGGACTCCGTCATGCGGGAATTCTCCAAAGGCAGGCTTAAGATTCTTGTCGCGACAACCGTCATCGAGGTCGGCGTGAACGTGCCTGCGGCAAGCATCATGGTGATCGAGCATTCCGAACGCTTCGGACTGGCGCAGCTTCATCAGTTGCGCGGGCGCGTCGGCCGCGGGTCCGCGCAGAGCTCATGCATCCTGCTTTACGGTTCGCCTGTTTCCGACACGGTGCGCGCACGGCTCGACATCATGCGCCAGACCGAGGACGGCTTCCGAATTGCCGAGGAGGATCTGCGCCTGCGCGGCGGCGGGGAGATCCTCGGGACGCGGCAATCGGGCGATCCCGGCTTTCGCGTCGCAAGCCTGCCCGGCGACGAGGCCCTGCTGGAGGCGGCGCGCAGCCAGACAAAATATCTGCTGGCGCGCGATGCTGAACTCGATTCGGAGCAGGGGAGGGCGGCGCGGTTGTGTCTGTATCTTTTCGAGCGCGACGAAGCGGTCAGGTTGCTCAGCGCCGGTTAGGTCGCACCGCGAAAAGCATGACCTCGCGAACGCCATTCAGCGCGAGATCAACATGCAATCGACGCCCTTGGTCTTCAGCAATTCGCAGGTTGCGAGGCCTTCGCCATGCTCATAAGGGGCGGCGATGATCTTGTAGAGCGTACCGCCGTCCTTCATTCCGCGCACCATTATGGAGGGGGTCCTGCCGTTCAGCCACTCGCTGTAGCGCTTGCCGACACGGTCGGCCTCGTAGATCGCGTTATCCTCCGAACGGACTGCGGAGAACTGGATCGCGAAACCGCCGGTCAACTGGCGCTGCGCGGCTTGCTCGCTTTCCTGCGACTGGCTCTCATTGGCCGAATAGACGTTGGAGACCTGAACGGGCGCAGGGGCGGGCGGTGGAGCGCGCTGCACTGCAGGCTGTGGGTTCGGAGCAGGATTTATGCTGGCCTGCTGCGCCTGGGGGGGTGGCGCATTCTTTTCATCGTCTCCGGAAGCGTCGAAGACACCCGAAAAGAACGATCCGATGCCGCCGGTGCGTTTTTCGGTCGGCGTTGCGCGGATCTCCTCCTGCTGCGGCGCGGCGGCGGTTTCGGCCGGCGCGGAGCCGACCCCCAGCTTCGCCATGATACGCTGGCGTCCGGCTTCGGCCAGCGCTCTGTCGCGCGAGGACAGGTCCTGCATCCAGAGCGCCGAGTTGTAATCCGCGAGAGCGAAAGCGTGCTTGCCGAGTTTTTCCTGGGCCTGAGCACGCATGAGCATGGCTTTCGCGGCCAGATCGGATGGCACGTCGCCGGTTTTCAATGTCTTCTCGATGAGATCGATGGCTTCGGCGGGCTGGCCCTGTTCGAGCAGCTTGTTAGCCTGAGTGAGAGCCGAGGTGACGTTCTGTGCATCGGCCGGACCCGCCATCAGCGCGATAAACGCCGACAAGGCAAAGACCGTCACGAATACGCGAACGAACGAAACCATTTCGGAGGTGACTCCCTACGCCGGAACAATGGAATAACATCTCCTAACACAGGATTTCAATCATACAAATACGACAAGACGGTGTTCACAGGGGGAGGCGCCCCCGGTGGAAAAGTCTCGCTTGCCCCAATCTCTCCGGCCGCTTCCTTCAGGGGTGAAAACCCTCTATTCGACTGTCACGGATTTGGCGAGATTACGGGGCTGGTCGACGTCCGTGCCAAGATGCACAGCTGTGAAGTACGCCAGGAGCTGCACGGGGAGCGCATAGAGGATCGGAGCAATGAAATCATGCGTCTCGGGAACGCGTATTTCACCTGCAAGCTCGGTTCCCGGCGAACCGGCGTTCTGGTCCGTGATGAGAACGATCCTGCCGCCGCGCGCAGCCACCTCCTGCATGTTCGAGATCGATTTCTCGTAGAGCCGGTCGCGCGGCGCGAGAACGATGACGGGCATGGTCTCGTCTACCAGCGCAATCGGACCGTGCTTCAACTCGCCCGCCGCATAGCCTTCGGCATGAATGTAGGAGATTTCCTTGAGTTTCAACGCACCTTCGAGCGCGAGCGGATAGAAGACGCCCCGCCCAAGATAGAGGACATTGCTGGCGTGTGAGAGCGTGTGCGCCAGCCTGTCGATCTCGCCTTCGCGCCGGAGCATCTCGTTCATCAGGCGCGGCAGCCCGGCGAGGCTGCGAACCAGTTCCGACTCTTCGGACGCCGTCAGGACGCCGCGCGCGCGTCCCGCAGCGATCGCGAGGCAAGCGAGTACAGTAAGCTGGCTTGTGAACCCCTTGGTCGATGCAACCCCGATTTCGGGCCCCGCCAGCGTCGGCAGAATCGCGTGGGATTCGCGCGCGATCGTCGATTCCTGCACATTGACGATGGACAGGATTCTCTGTCCCTGCGCCTTGCAGTAGCGCAGACCGGCGAGCGTGTCGGCGGTTTCTCCGGATTGCGAGATGAAGAGCGACAGGCCGCCTTCCGGAAGCGGGGCCTCGCGGTAGCGGAACTCGGACGCGATATCGATCTCCACCGGAAGCCGCGCGTAGCGCTCGAACCAGTATTTGCCGACAAGTCCGGCATAATAGGCCGTGCCGCAGGCCGAGATCGTCAGGCGTGAGAGCTTGTCGAAAGCGATGTCCAGATCGGGCAACGCGACGTTCTCCTCGACAAAATGCACATACTGGCCGAGCGTCCGGCTGATGACTTCGGGCTGCTCGTGGATCTCCTTGAGCATGAAATGCCGGTAGTTGCCCTTGTCGGCGAGCATGGCGCTGACATGGGCAATGCTGACCGGACGCCGGGCCGGTGCGCCGGTCTCGTCGTAGATTGCTGCCGAAGAGCGGGTCAGGACCGCCATGTCGCCATCCTCAAGGTAAGTCACGTGCGCGGTGAAGGACGCAAGCGCCATCGCGTCCGATCCGAGATACATCTCGCCATCGCCATGACCGACCGCCAGCGGGCTGCCGCGCCGCGCGCCGATCATGAGATCGTCTTCGCCGGCAAAGAGGATCGCGAGGGCGAACGCGCCGTCCAGGCGGGCGAGCGTGCGCGAGACGGCGGTCTGCGGATCGGCGCCGCCATCCAGCTCCCGGGCGATCAGATGGACGATCACCTCCGTGTCGGTCTCCGTCTCGAACGCCGCGCCGCCTTCTTCCAGTTCGCTGCGCAACTCGCGGAAATTCTCGATGATGCCGTTGTGAACGACCGCCGCGCCTTTGGCGATGTGCGGGTGGGCGTTGCGCTCTGTGGGCGCGCCGTGAGTCGCCCAGCGCGTATGCCCTATGCCGGAACGGCCCAGGATCGGGTCGGACCGGATGACGCTTTCGAGATTGGCGAGCTTGCCCTGGGCGCGGCGGCGGTTCAGGCGGCCCTCATGCACGGTGGCGACGCCCGCCGAATCGTAGCCGCGATATTCCAGCCGCTTGAGAGAGGCGACCAGATCTTCGGCGACCGGTTTCAGCCCCAGAATGCCGACAATTCCGCACATGATTTCACTCCTGTTGGGAGGCAACCGCAAAGATTCAGCTTCATAAGCGTTATTGCGGCGTTCGGCGCAGATGCAAAATCAAAGCCGGTTACAGACTGTTTCACCCTTGTCCCGCAAGGGAACAATGCGTCTTGCGCATTCAGCTCTTCTTGCGTCTTGCGCGGATGCGCGCGGCCCATCCCGGTATCTGGCGCTGCTGGGAGCGCTCCACCGCGAGCGCGTCCGGCGGGACGTCGCGCACGATGACGCTGCCGGAGCCGATATAGGCGCCCTTGCCGATCTTCAGGGGGGCGACCAGAGCGCTGTTCGAGCCTATGAAGGCGTCCTCGCCGATTTCGGTGTAGCTCTTCGAGAAGCCGTCGTAATTGCAGATGATCGTGCCTGCGCCGAGATTGGCGCGCGCGCCGACATGGGCGTCGCCGACATAGGCGAGATGATTGACCTTCGCGCCCGCCTCGATCCGGGCGTTCTTGACCTCGACGTAATTGCCGATCTTCGCGCCGGGGCCGATATCCGCGCCGGGGCGCAGGCGCGCGAAAGGCCCGACCGAGGCGCCTTCGCGGATCCGCGCCTGTTCGATATGGCTGCTAGCCCTGATGACCGCTCCGTCGCCGACACTGACGCCGGGGCCGAAGAAGACGTTCGGCTCGACGAGCACGTCCTGGCCGAATTGGGTGTCGTAGCTCAGCGTGACCGTTTCCGGCGCAATCATCGTGACGCCGCCGCGCATGGCGGCCTCGCGCAGCCGCGCCTGCATGGCTGCTTCGGCGGCGGCTAGCTGGACGCGGTCGTTGACGCCCGCCACTTCCTCCTCGCCGCATGTCACTGCGGCGACGCCATGGCCGTCCGCGCGTGCGATCTCCACGGCGTCGGTCAGGTAATATTCGCCCTTGGCGTTCCGGTTGCCGATCCTGTCGAGGATAGGCAGGATGACGCCGGCCCGGAAGCCCATGACGCCGGAATTGCACAGCCGGACGCCGCGCTCCGCCTCGGAGGCGTCGTTTTCCTCACGAATCGCGCGGACGCGCCCCTCGGCGTCCTGAAGAATGCGGCCATAGCCTTCCGGGCGGGCGGTTTCGAAGCCGAGTACCGCCACAGCCGCGCCCTCGTCGAGCGCTGCGCAAAGCCTGGCAAGGGTTTCAGGCCGCAGGAGCGGCGTGTCGCCGTAGAGGACCAGCACATGCGAAGCGTCCGCCTGCTCAAGCGCCTGTCTGGCCGCCAGGACGGCGTGCGCCGTGCCGAGGCGTTCGGACTGGATGAAGAAGCGCGCTTTTTCGGCCTGGCCAGCCAGCGCCTGCTCTGCGGCTTCCATTTCCAGTCCGATCACCACGGCCAGTTCCGACGCGCCTGCCATTGCGGCGGCCGCAGCGGCGTGCCCCAGCATGGGCCGTCCGGCGACATGGTGCAGCACCTTGGGGCGCTTCGACTTCATCCGCGTGCCGAGGCCGGCGGCGAGTATGACGGAAATCCAGCTACGATCGGTCATCAAGGCTTCCCGGTTCTGATTTATGGGGACCCGGTTTTGCTGCGCCGGGGCGGCGGCCCGGGCTTGTCGTCGGGATCGGGGCCGTAGGCGCAGCTCGTCACGCCGAATATGCTGTAAATGAAGCAGTGATGAAAGAGGCCCGTGAATGCAAGCGCTGCACCCAGCCACCACGCGGCTTCGGAGATCGGACCGGGAGGCGTCTGCCCGATCTCGCCATAGCTCCAGGCCAGCAGCAGGGCGCCCGCCAGCATACGGGCCGCGCCGTCCAGAACGCCGACATTGGTTTCCAAGGCTGGTCTCCCTTCAGTTCCGTTGTCTACGCATTTCAGGGCGTTGCGCAACGAAAAAAGCCGCTGACTGGCAGCGGCTTCAGTTTCGAAGATGTCTTCTTCTTCTTGAAAGGGCCGGCCCCTAGAACTGGATCCTCGAACCGATCAGCACCGCGCTGAAGTCTTCCTGCTCCAACGTGACGAGCGTATCGTCATCGAAGGAGTAGTGGCGGTAGAGGATGTAGAGATCCATGGCCGCGCTGTCGACTTTCTGGGTGATGCCGAAGCCCCAGAGAGTGGCTTCGGAATGGACCTGGTCCAGATCGACATCCTGAACGAAGTTGTTATACTCGCCATATTCGCCGAAGATGGTCGTCGTTCCGGTCGGAAGGAAACGCCGTTCCAGGCCGAAGCTGATATACCAGAAATGCGGATCTCCATACTGGGCCGCATCGGCCGGACTGATGTGGGCAATATCCTGTTCTCCAGCGGCGAAGGACAAGTAAAGCCCGGTCGGCACGTGCATGATAGAGGCCGAACCGCTGACCTGCTCGATATCATGAACGTTCGACGGAACTTCATTTTCGTCTCGGTAGACATAGGCGACGCCGGCCGCGAAACGGACCGAGTTCCACTCCTTGCTGAAGCGCAGAGCCAGATCGTAATAATCGTCTTCGCCCCAAGACGCCGAAACGAGGAACCCGTAGAAGACCGGCGAGTCGTAACGGATGCGGTCCCTGCGGGAATAGCCGTCCAGATTGCTGATCCAGTCACTGATCCGGCCGTCATTGATGTTGCCGTCGACGTCTCGAACGAAGAAATTGCCGTGGTCTACACCGGAATTCGCGATCTGGTTGGCCAGTATTATTTCTGAAATACCATCAGACGCTGACTCGCCTTGTCCGATCGTGAAGCGCCCGATCTGCTCGTTTTCGATGTAGATTTCAGCCTTGCGGGACTTGATCTCGTTTTCGTCGCCATCGTCGTCAAATTGATCGACGGTGTCGTTCGCCGTATCCTGCCAGTCCCATTCGAGGACATAGCCGGCGGTCCAGCCCGGCTTGAACATGGCTGTTCCCCGGAAGCCGACGCGGGTTCCGGAATCGTCATTGTCCACGACGTAGGCGTCGCTTTCGATGCCGTCGTCCCAGATCAACAGAGCTTTGTTGACCTGACCGTAGACCGTAAGCGAAACGACGCGGTTGCCCTTGCGGGCTGTCGTCGCTTCGAGTTCGGCTACGCGTTCTTCAAGATCGGCGCAGCAACCGCCGCCTAGGTCGGCCGCATATGCCGGGGCATAAGCTGAATTGCCCAGAATCAGACCAGTCGCCGCGACCAGTGCCGCAAGACTAGATGTCTTCATGAATCCGCGAATCATTATTTTCACCGCTGAGCGGGCTCCATGTTAAAAATCGCAGGTGTCCCTGCCCTTGCCTTTCCGATAGTTACGCGGTCACAATTCATGGGAATCGGCATATGCAATTCCTGATTGCAACAACTGGCTTATATTCAATTCATGGTTGCATCAATCTTAATATGGCGGGCGTCACAGGATTCTCCGCAACTCTGTGACATAATTGCACTTCAGGTTGCTTGGAGCGAATCTGCACGCTTGGCGTGTACTCGGCCGAAACCTAGCAGGCGGCTGAGCGGCCCGGCAGGCCATGCGGTGTTCTATGCGGGAAATTGATCGTCAAGGAGCCGTGAGGCTGATGCGGGTCACGCCGCCGCCGTAGCTCGGACGGAGCGCAGCGGAACCGGGCGGCCTGTTGTCCGCTACCGGATTTCGCGTTACCCAACCGGGCAACCAGCTAATTCTCGTCCATCTTCAGCGCGGCGATGAACGCTTCCTGCGGGATCTCGACGCGGCCGAACTGGCGCATCCGCTTCTTGCCCTCTTTCTGCTTGTCGAGCAGCTTGCGCTTGCGGGTCACGTCGCCGCCGTAGCATTTCGCGGTCACGTCCTTGCGCAGGGCCGAAAGCGTTTCGCGCGCGATGATCTTGCC
>CAYOUE010000074.1:13255-14446 GCA_964407075.1 uncultured Hyphomicrobiaceae bacterium | reverse complement strand
TCTGGCGCCTCGCGATAAGCGGCCGCGCGATGGATGTGCCAAGCAGATAGACGCCCTCGTAGAGCGCGTTGGCGCGGAACATGGGAAAAACGTAGTCGCGCACGAATTCTTCACGCAGATCCTCGACGTAAATGCTCTTAATGCCAAGCATTTCGGCCTTGCGCCGGGCCGGTTCGAGTTCCTCGCCCTGTCCGAGATCGGCCGTGAAGGTGACGACTTCGCAGCCATACGTCACCTGAAGCCATTTCAGGATGATCGAAGTGTCGAGGCCGCCGGAATAGGCAAGCACCACTTTCTTGATTTCAGGCATGAGGATGGGCCTTCCGTTCTGTCGCGCGTCCGCCGCCGCGTTTATAGGAGCGCAGACATGCGCGCTGCAAGCCATTTGCATGATCGCGGCCCGCGCCGTGAAGCGCTAGTATATTGTACGGCCGCGCAAAATCAGGAGCCCCGTATGCCCCGGATCGAATTCTGGTACGATTATGCCTCTACCTATTCCTATCTGTCCGCGCTTAGGATCGACGAGATTGCCGCCCTGCACGGCGTCGGGATCGAATGGAAGCCTTTCCTGCTCGGCCCGATTTTCAAGGCGCAGGGCTGGTCTACCTCGCCATTCGAGATCTACCCGAACAAGGGCCGCCACATGATCCGCGACATCGAGCGGATCGGGGCGTCGCGAGGCCTCACATTCCGCCTGCCCGCGCCGTTCCCGCAAAACAGCGTCAAAGCCGCGCGGCTAGGGCTTATCGGCGCTCCCGAGGGCTGGACGCCGGCCTTTTCGCGCGAAATATTCCTGCTGCAGTTCCGCGACGGCCGCGACATTTCAGAGGACGCCACGCTCGCAACCGCGTTGCGCGCAGCGGGATGCGATCCGGAGCCGATGCTCGCCCGCACGCAGGATCAGGCCATCAAGGACGCGCTGCGGGCGCAGACCGAGAGGGCCGCCGCGCTGGGTATTTTCGGCGCGCCGGCGTTCGTCACGGAAGATGGAGAGCTGTTCTGGGGCGACGACCGGCTGGAGCACGCCATCCGCTGGGCAACGGAAGGGCCGGTGATGCCGGTGCGCACCGGATGACTACGCATCCGCAGTCGCCGCAATTCCTTCGATGCCGGGAAAAATGATACCGCTGAAGAGGAAATGGAGGGATCATCGTCATGCGTATTCTCCAGATGGCCGGACTCGGCCTTGCT
>CAYOUE010000074.1:0-13245 GCA_964407075.1 uncultured Hyphomicrobiaceae bacterium | reverse complement strand
ATCATCGTCGCCTGGCCGCACAGGGAGGCGGCCGCGCAGAATGCCGAGTGCAAGGGGCTGGCGCAACAGTCCTGCGAGTCGGCTGAAAGGTGCAGCTGGGTCAGCTCCTACACGACTGCAAAAGGCACAGAGGTGAAGGCTTTCTGCCGCCGCAAAGCGGAACGGAAGCAGACGTCTGAAGCACCGCAGGAAGCGCAAAGCGGCGGGTGATTGCGGCGACGCGTCAGAAGAAGCGCGGGAACGGCTGCGAAAAGCCCCAAATGGCAGGAGTCGCGGGCGTGGCGGGATAGAACGCTCCTGCGCCATAGGGAGGGAATGCCGGGCCGAGCGTGGTCATGGTGGTCATGCCCATGAAAGGCGGTCCCATTCCTGCCGGCGTCCATGAAGGGACAAAGCCGATCTGCTGCGGCCGTCCGGCGAACCAGTTCGGCGGCATACCTGCGAACCACGGCGAAGCGCCGGGCATCGCCCAGGGCGCGAACGTGCGCATTGCGCGGTCGTAGGCAAGCATCTGGCGCGTTTGATAAAGAATCGTCTCAGCGCCTGAGTAGAAGCCGCTCAGCGAACCGGTCATGCATCTGAGCGCTTCCCGCGTCATGTACACCATGTAGCCGGGCATGTCCGCGGGCAGAGCGGCCTGCCGCTTGCCCGCGGAAAAGGCATCGGGAAACATCGGGAAGGAATTGTGCATTTCGCCACACCCAAAACGCGCCCGCCTCGCCTGCAAAGGCGTTTATGGACGGGCGCGAGCGTCATAATCCGCAAACAATTACAACTTTAAAGACCGCAAACTCGTTGCGCAATGGGAAGTTGGCCTGCGCGCGACTCACGAGCGACAGGCGCCCATACGGCGCTGACACAGCCTGTCTGATTCCGGCTGCTGGCGAGACCTTTAGCGCGGCGTTGCCGCAGCCACGCTAATCCTTGCCCGAAAAATGCGGCCAGCCCGCAAGTTCGGGGTAGATCTTCACCTTCTCGCGGACATAGCGGTATTCGCCGGGGGAATGTACGGCGATGTTCTTGTAAGGCTTAAGCAATATGCGCTTCTTGACCGTGCGGTAACTCCGCTTTCCGGTGTGCGGATCCACGTATTTGACGCGCCGCTTGACCCAGCCGTAATGCGAAGGCTCGCGCTCTATCGCGTAGAGGCCGCGCTGGATCTCGACCCGGCTCACGATGGTCCGCTTGATCGGGTGCGGCGAGATTTCGGTGTAACATTTCCACCGGCAGCCATAGTCGCCAGCCTGCGCCGTCGCAGCGAAAGGCGCTGCGCCCGCCGCGGCCAGCCCTGCGGTGGCTGCCGTGACCAGGGCGAACGCCCTGAATTGCCGCTTGATGCTCATGATGTACAGTCCTCCGGCCCCAGTGTCCCGTTCGCCTCAGGCGCGCCGCAATCATGCGAACGGCCTGCTCAATCCCCAATAGCGAATTACCAACCAGCATAGAGTGTCGGCAAATGGTTACAATCCGGTCAAAACCAAACCGGATGCGCCCGTAGCAATAATCCCTTTCCGTTGCACATAAGCCGCGCCTGCCCCATCTATCCGCTCGTAGCATAACGCTTTTTAAAGGAACATAAATGGCGTCTCCCAGAATCGAGATCTATACGACCATGTTCTGCCCCTATTGCTTCGCGGCGAAGCGGCTTCTGAAGAAAAAAGGCGTCGACTACACGGAAATTGACGTCACAATGAATCGTGCGTTGCGAAGCGCCATGACCGAGCGCGCAGGCGGGCGCCATACCGTGCCGCAGATCTTTATCGGATCGCGCCATATCGGCGGATCGGACGAGTTGCACGCTCTCGACGCGAAAGGCGAGCTCGATCCGCTGCTCGCCGGGTAGCAGGATTCGAACCAGCGAGGTGACGTCATGAAATCCGGGAAAACATTCCGCGCCGCTCTCGTGCAACTCCGCTCGGGACGCGAAATCGTGCCGAACGTGGCTGCAGCCGTGGAGCTGATCGCAGCCGCAGCGGCGGAAGGCGCGCAATATGTCCAGACGCCGGAAAATACGCCGCTCATGGAGCTGGAGACGGGGCGGCTGTTCGACAGGATCCGGCCCGAGAGCGAATCTGCGTTCCTCGAAGACTTCGCCGCTCTTGCTCGCGATCTGAAAATCTGGCTGCATATCGGCTCGGCGCCGGTCAAAATCGACGATGGACGGGCCGCGAACCGCGCCTTCATTTTCGCGCCAGACGGCTCTGTGGCCGCGCGCTACGACAAGATCCACATGTTCGACGTCGATCTGCCGAACGGAGAGCGATATTGCGAGTCGAAAAACTACCGGCCCGGCGGGGAGGCCGCCATCGCGAGGCTTCCCTGGTGCGCGCTGGGGATCACGATCTGCTACGACCTCCGCTTTCCCGAGCAGTACAAGGCGCTCGCCGCCGCTGGCGCGGACGTGCTGACCGTCCCGGCCGCATTTACCGCGGAGACCGGCAAGGCGCACTGGCATGTGCTGCTGCGTGCGCGCGCCATCGAGACCGGCTCCTTCGTCCTTGCCGCCGCACAGGGCGGAATGCACGAGAACGGCCGCGCGACCTATGGGCATAGCATGATCGTGTCGCCCTGGGGCGAGATCCTCGCCGAGGCCGGAACCGAACCCGGTTTCATCCATGCCGAGATCGACCCGGCGCTTTCCGCCGCCGCGCGCAGCCAGATCCCGGCTCTCAGCCATGTCCGCGACTTCGGCGTCAGGGTCCATGACGCGCAGCCGGACGCAGCGACCCTTGAGTCCGCATGATCCGGTATTCGCTGAAATGCGCCAACGGCCACCGTTACGATGCATGGTTCGCCAGTTCGGCCGCCTATGACGCCTTGGCGAAAGCCGGCCAGTTGCAATGCCCGGAATGCGGCGTATCCGATGTCGCCAAGGCGCTCATGGCTCCTAATATCTCGACCGTACGGAGGAATGATAAACAGCCCGAGCGCGCGCCCGCAGCAGCGCCCTCGCAGGCCAATCCGGCGCAGCAGGAGGCCGTCAGGATGATGCGCCACCTGCGCGCGTTCATAGAGAAGAATTCCGAATATGTCGGACCGCGATTCGCCGAAGAAGCGCGGAGCATTCATCTTGAGGAATCCGACGCACGCAGTATTTACGGCGAAGCCTCGCCTGAAGACTTGGCAGAGCTGCGGGAGGAAGGCATCGAGTTTTTCCCCATGCCGGTCCTGCCGGAAGATCACAATTAGTACACGGACGCATTGACCGGTTCCGCTCTACGGCTGGACTTCGCCGGCCGGAACAGGGTTCTTCCGGAAGCGAAGCATGTCTTTCGACGCCAGCAGCGCCCCGCCTGTGATCGCAAGCGCCGCGATCCACAGCGCCGCGCCGCCTTCCGAAAGTCCCGTCGCCACCAGCAGCACGGTCGAGAGCAGCGGCGCGAAATAGGCCGAGACGCCGAGCACGCGCAGGTCGCCGTGTTTGCAGCCGTGATCCCAGACATAGAAGGCGAGGCCGACCGGCCCCAGCCCCAGCCCAGCGGCGGCGAGCCACTGGACGCCGCTCAGCGGCCAGGCGGTCGCCTCCAACGCGAGATGCGCCGCCGCGCCCGCGATCGCCGTAGCCGCGCAATAGATGGTGACGGCGCTGCTCGGCACGTTCGCAAAGAGCCGCGAAAGCACCGAATAGCTGGCCCAGGTCAGCGCGGAGAGAAGCGCAACGCCATATCCGGCCATCGCGCCGCCGCTCAGGGCCGGAAGCCGCTCGCCTTTCGTGATCGCTAGCGCGGCGCCCGCGAAAGCGATCAGCGCCCCGGCAACATGATGGGCGCGGAGCCCCCCTTCCCGGTCTGGCAGAAGCGCTGAGAACAGGACGATCAGCAATGGCCAGAGATAGTTGACCAGATTGGCTTCCAGCGGCGGCGCGAGACTGAGGCTGAGGAAATAGAAGAAATGAAAACCCAGCAGCCCGGCGACCCCGATCAGTGCGGCGGGGAGTGTCACCTTTCTTATCTCCACCCGCGCCGCCGGCCTCACGGCGAGATAAGCAAGACCGATCAGCGCGCCTACGGTGAAGCTCATCGCCACGAGCTGCATGGGCGGCACGCCCGAGGCCAGCACCGTCAGAGGCGCCAGCGTCGCCCATAGCAGAATGGCCAGAAGGCCGGTCAAGGTCGCCGCGCGTTCGCTCATCGCCTCACCCATCCTATGAAAAAAGCACCGCGGAGCGCCGTCTCGCCATGTCGACAACCTTCCGGGACCGCCTCTTGGCTGAAGATCGCCCGGAAATGAACGCTTTTGTACAGCGGCGCGAAGGCAGATATTCACTGCAGAATAACAAGACGCAAGGCGCGTTGTATTAACGATTGGGAGCGCAAGGCAGCGAAACAGTGTCCAACTGTGTGGCTCGGATAGAGCCTCATGATGTCCGGTAATCCGCACCGCGTGAAGCGCGAGTTGTCCCGAATAACGATCAGACCCGGGGGGCAAAATCCGCCAGATTTCAGATGCGCCCCATAACGTCCGGCATTCGACCTTCAAGTCGAGGAAACATACGGCTTGACGTTCCCGCTCCTTACCTGCCGCGCATAGGCGCGACAGGCTTTCAGTAACCGCGCTGCATGGGAATGCGGTGTTCTCGGTAGCCGTCACGGATTGGGATCGCTGTTCCGCGGAGAGAAACATGAGTTCCGCAATCGCAACCCGATAGGCTTGAACCTTTGCCAGAATACATAGATGTTTGATACATAGAGCATCTATGTATAAAAGACAGTCATGTCACAAGCTAACGCCAAAACCATGCCTGCCAAAAGCGCATCTCAGGATTATCTCAGCCGGGCCTACTGGAACGGTACGATCAAGATGAGTTTGTCCAAGTTTTTCATCCTGTGCGTCCTCCATCACCGGCCGATGCACGGCTATGATCTTTCCCGTGAAGTCGAAAAAACCACCAACGGGTGCTGCACGCCAACGGAAGGAACGATCTATCCGGTCCTGCGCGAATTCGAGGCAGGCGGTTACCTCACTTCAGACCTTCAGATCGTATCGGGACGGGAGCGCAAGGTTTACGCCCTGACGGAAAAGGGACGAGCCGCGTTCAAAGTTGCTGTCGAGGCCTGGATGGAGATCACGAGCTGCCTAGAGGCAAGCAAGAGGCTGGTCACTGACGGCGGCTCTGCCTGCTGCTGCGAGTAATTATTTGCCCCTATACCTTGATGGTCAATGTATTATTTTGGTTGTATTTTCAGGAAAACGCCAATGGTCGCCAGTCTGAAGACATCGCTTGCCGAGACGCTGAACCAGTCCTGCTTCTGCATCACGCTCGATCGCAAGGAGCTATATTCCAACATCGAGCGAGATGCGGCTGACCCGGAATTCTACAATCGGCATTTGAAGTCACGGGATCATCTCTTCTCCGACGTGCCTGTGTTCCTTGAACGAGACCAGTTCGAGCGGATGGCGGCAGTCATCCACATGATCGAGGGGGTCGCACGGCTCCCGCGTTACCGGCAGGCCATCTCGGAATGGACGCCAGAGATCGCCGGATTCGATCTCGGACCGCGGGGCGTGCTCATGGGATATGATTTCCATATTTCCGGAGACGGTCCCCGGCTGATCGAGGTCAACACGAATGCTGGAGGCGCATTCCTGGTTGCTCACATCGCCAGAACGCAGCGCGCCTGCTGCCCGGAGGCGGCCAATCTCGTGAATCTGCCTTTTCTGGTCAACTTCGATTCCGAACTGATCGCAATGTTCCAGGCCGAATGGGCATCGCAGCGTGGGCAGACCCCGCTCGGTCGCATCGCGATTGTCGATGACGAGCCGGAGAGTCAATATCTGTACCCGGAATTTCTTCTGGCGCAGCAGGCTTTTCTCCGCAACGGAATCGATGCGGTGATCGCCGATGCGCGCGAACTCCGTTTCGCTAACGGGCAGCTATGGGCGGGGAAGTGTCCTGTAGACATGATCTATAACCGTGTCGTGGACTTTTCGCTTGAGAGTCCCGAACACACCGCTCTGCGCCAGGCCTATGTGACGGGAGCTGTCGTCATGACGCCCAACCCTCACAATCATGCGCTGCTTGCCGACAAGCGTAACCTGACCCTCTTCTGCAATCGTGATGCGCTCATGAAATATGGAGCGCCGCCAGAGCTTGTCGAACAATCAGTACACGTTCCAGAATCTGTTATTGTAACCGCTGATAATTCCGAAGAACTCTGGAAGGATCGCAAGGCGTTTTTCTTCAAGCCGGTTGCAGGACATGGGGCGAAGGCGGTCTATCGTGGCGACAAGCTAACGCACGGCGTTTGGGAGCGTATTCGCAAAGGAGGTTATATTGCGCAGGAGCTTGTGCGTCCGCGGGAGCGTGTCATCCGCCTGAACGAGACCGAAATGCCCTGCAAATCGGATATCCGGCTGTTCACCTATGACGGCCGAATTCTGATGTCGGCTGCAAGGCTGTACCAGGGACAGGCGACGAATTTCCGCACCCCCGGCGGAGGCTTTGCGCCGGTGTTATTCATTTGATGCAGCGCCTGCGAAGGCTCGTGCGCTGGTCGACTGTCCGGAAAGTGTTTTCCAGGTTTCGATCGGGAGCGGTTGCGCGGATCTTTGCCCTCAGAAATTGAGCCGTCTCCATAAGACGCACGGGCCATAGGATCTATCGGCTTCTCAGTCGAAAAAGGCTTGCAGATCGGGAACCAGCACACGAAACGCAAGATCTAGGCACAGCTTCGCGAAGATCGCAAACCGCCTGAGGCGCCGCATGATTATGGAATGATAGGTCCCCCGGCTGCCAGGGGCCGTGTTTTTCCTGGAATTGTGCTATGTCGCGATATACTGGCCGCCGTTGATGGTCAGGGTCGCGCCGGTCATGAAAGCTGCTTCGTCGCTGACCAGGAAAGTGACGCAGCGCGCGATCTCCCCCGCCTTGCCGAGCCGTCCGACCGGGATCTGCGCGATGATGCCCTCCAGCACCTTTTCGGGAACGGCGGCGACCATGTCGGTGTCGATATATCCCGGCGCTATGCAGTTGACCGTTATGCCCTTGCGCGCGGCCTCCTGCGCGAGCGCCTTGGTAAAGCCGATGACGCCGGCCTTGGCGGCGGAATAGTTGGTCTGCCCCATCTGGCCCTTCTGACCGTTGATGGAGGAGATATTGATGATCCGGCCCCAGTTGCGGCTGCGCATCCCGTCCATGATCGGCTGGGTCATGTTGTACATCGAATTGAGGTTGACGCGAATGACGTCGCCCCAGTCCTTCGGCGAAAGCCTGTGCAACATGCCGTCGCGGGTGATGCCGGCATTGTTGACGACGACGCCGATCGGGCCGAGATCGGCCTCGATGCGCTTCAGCCCGTCCGCGCAGGCGTCGTAATCGCCCACATCCCATTTATAGATCGGAATGCCGTTTTCGGCCTGGAAACGCTGCGCGGCCTCGTCATTGCCCGCATAGTTGGCGGCGACGCGATAGCCTTTCTCCTTCAGGGCCAGCGAGATCGCATGTCCGATTCCCCGCGTTCCCCCCGTGACGACTGCAACCTTGGACATATGCGAACTCCCGATAGATCATTTCCGAAGCAAGATTTTATTATTTCCCAACTATGAAGAATTTGCGCAGAATTGACCAGAGCGTCACGCAACCTGCGCTCGGATTATTTGATGCGAATCCGCCTCTTAACATAAGGCGGCCGTGTCATGGCCGAATGAAGGTGTCAGGAACCGGCCCCCTGCGCCGGCAGGCGCGGGGGCCGTGCGGCGGCAAGCCGCGCGTCGTCAGTCGCGGGCGAGGCACATGGCGATGCCCATGCCGCCCCCGATGCAGAGCGTGGCGAGCCCCTTCTTCGCGTCACGCCTCTTCATCTCGTGCAGCAGCGTGACGAGGATGCGCGCGCCGGACGCTCCGATCGGGTGGCCGATGGCGATCGCGCCGCCATTGACGTTGACCTTCTCCGGGTCCCAGCCGACGCCCTTGTTCACGGCGCAGGCCTGGGCTGCGAAGGCTTCGTTGGCCTCGATGAGGTCGAGGTCGTCCTTCGTCCAGCCGGCTTTTTCGAGCGCCTTCATCGACGCCGGAATCGGCCCGGTGCCCATGATCGAGGGATCGACGCCGGCCTGCGCCCAGGAGACAATGCGGGCCAGAGGCTCAAGGCCGCGCCGTTCCGCCTCGCTCTGCTTCATGATGACCAGAGCAGCCGCGCCGTCATTGATCCCGCTCGCATTGCCGGCCGTGACCGTGCCTTCCTTGCGGTCGAAAGCGGGCCGCAGCTTCACCATGTCGTCGAGGGTCGCTCCGTCGCGGATATATTCGTCCTCGGAGAAGACCGTCTCGCCTTTGCGGCTCTTGACCGTCACCGGCACGATCTCGTCCCTGAACCGGCCTGCCTTTTTCGCGGCCTCGGCCTTGTTCTGCGACGCCAGCGCGAATGCGTCCTGGTCCTCGCGGGTGATCTGCCATTGCCGGGCGACGTTCTCCGCGGTCGTGCCCATGTGGTAGCCGTTAAAGGCGTCCCAAAGGCCGTCTTTTATCATGGTGTCGATCATTTCCAGATTGCCCATCTTCTGGCCCTGGCGGATGTAGGCGCAGTGAGTGGACTGGCTCATGCTCTCCTGACCGCCCGCAATGACGATCTGCGAATCGCCGTTGCGGATCGCCTGGCAGCCGAGCGCCACGGTGCGCAGTCCGGAGCCGCACACCATGTTGATCAGCCAGGCCGGAGTCTCGATGGGAAGGCCGGCGTTGATCGCAGCCTGCCGCGCCGGATTCTGCCCCTGCCCGGCGGTCAGGATCTGGCCGAGAATGACTTCGGAGACCTCGCCAGCCTCGACCCTGGAGCGGCTCATGGCCTCCTTGATGACCGCAGTGCCGAGTTCGTGAGCCGGCACATTGGCGAGCGAACCGTTGAAGGACCCCACGGGAGTCCTCGCTCCCGCCGTGATGACAATTGCCTCTTCATTCATGGAACATCTCCTCATTGGCGAAACGAAACGGCGAGAGGCCGGTATCTGATCCCGTACATGTATTGCAGATGGTGCCGGAATGACACTCATCAAACAAGCCCCGCTTTTCAGCGATGAAAGATGTTTTGGGACAGGAACGTTTGCAGCGCACGAAATTCCCTAGTGCTTTGCACAATATTCCGATACTGCTTATAGTAATGGATTAAGCTGGTTGGAGGTCGATCGCCATGCCCGAAGAGTCGCAGGCCTATCCAAACGGTTTTTCCGAAAGCCATCAGCCCTACGAAGATGAGGGTAAGCCGGAGACCGAAATCGTCATCATCAAGAAATATGCGAACAGGCGGCTCTACAACACGGATACGAGCGCATATGTCACGCTGGACGATCTTGCCGAAATGGTCCGTGCGGGAACCGATTTCACGGTCTACGACGCCCGCACCAACGAAGACCTGACGCGCAGTGTTCTGACGCAAATCATTGTGGAGCAGGAAAGCAAGGGGTCGCAGAATCTGCTGCCCATCGGTTTCCTTCGCCAGCTCATCCGCTTTTACGGCCATTCGATCGAACGCCTGGTGCCAAGTTATCTGGAATACAGCCTCGATACACTGACCCGCGACCACGAGAAATACCGCAAGCAGTTCTCCGGCGCGTTCGGCGCTACGGCTCTTGAGGCCATGCAGGAACAGACGCGCAAGAACATCGAGCTGTTCCAGCAGGCGCTCAATATGTTCTCGCCCTTCACAGCCTTCGAAACGCCGAAAAACTGGGAAACCGGCGCGCAGGCTGGGCAGGACGCATCCAGGAGCGAGCAGTCCAGTCAGCAGGCCAAGGAAATTTCCGAATTGAAGTCCCAGCTCGCGTCCATCCAGACACAGCTGGACCGCCTCGCGAAAGACAAGGAATAGCTTCGCACCCGGAGCCTTACTCCTGTCAATTTTCTCGGATCAGGTCTGATACTGGAATGCATACATCCGTAAATGGATCGTAACGGACCGGATCAGGTCAAATTTATCGAATTGGTTGATAATTCGTAAAGTCTGTCCCGCTATGGTTTGCTATCCTGAGTATGAAAACTAACGCCAGCAGGGCGCGGATGGATATGTTTCATGGTTGTGACTGTTCACGCATCTGATCCGGCGCATTCGCCGCGACTTCAGTGTGGGGAGATGTAAATGGCTCGGATCCTTGCTGCGCTTGCGCTTTGCCTTACGGTCCCGGCTTGCTCGATCGCACCGCCGACAACGGCTTTTTCACCGCTCGCCAATGACGAGAAACCTTCCGAGCGTTCCACCAGGCAGGTTCGCGCCGACGCCCCGGCCGAGAAAAAGGAAGCGGGCATAGGCAGCTCGATCGGCAGTCTCTGGGCTTCGGTCAAGTCGGGGCTCAGCTTCGGAGGCGACGAAGAGGACGCGATCGGCGAGTCCGGTGAAATAATTGCGCTTGATGCGGCGCAGGCCGAAGACATGATTAACGCCTACCGCGCGAAAAACGGTCTCAACCCGCTTCGGCTGAACGCCAACCTGATCCGGGCGGCGCAGATCCATTCGCAGGATCTTTCCCGCGCCGACAGGATTTCGCATTACGGATCGGACGGCTCCGATACGCTGGAGCGCGTCGAGCGCACCGGATACAGGCCTCGCCTGACTGCGGAGAATGTCGGTACCGGCCAGCGTTCGCTCAATGAAGTCATCAAGGGCTGGAAGAACAGCCGCGATCATAACGCCAATCTGCTGCTGCCCGATGCAGAAGAGTTTGGCATCGCCATGGTCCACGCGCCGGATACCAAGTTCAAGACATTCTGGACGCTGGTTCTGGGCGCTCCAATGCGCGCTACGAGCAACAACGCGATCAACTGACCAGGGCGAGGCGGCCTGAGAAAGTGTGCGCCCCGCTCACATTACGTAACCGGCTTCATTTTCGCCGAGGAGCGCATACGACGGGACGCAAATCGGCAGGTTTGGTTTCTGCGGTATCGTCCACGGCGATCTGATCCAGATTGGCCGAGAACATCTCCTTCCAGCCGTAAAATTCGAAACCATGCTCAATGAGTTGGGCCGCCCGCTCGTTTCTTTCGCGGCTCGATGTCCCGCCGAACACGACAGCCATGACGCTGACATCGTTGCGCGTGGCGCTGGCGACGACGTTGAAACCCGAGGCGCAGATGAATCCCGTCTTCATGCCGTCGGCGCCTTCGAAATTGCGCAACAGGCTGTTATGCGAACGCAGCAGGATCTTGCCCAGTCTGAAGGATTCGAGTTTGAACAGGTCGCCCCGATCCGGGAACTCCTTCAGGATCGCCCGCGACAGGATCGCCATGTCCCGCGCCGTCGTGACCTGTCCGTCATGGGGCAGGCCGTTGGCGTTGTAAAACCTGGTCCTGCTCATTCCGAGGCGGGCCGCGGTTTCATTCATCCGCGCAACGAACGCCTCTTCGCTACCGGCCACGCCTTCCGCTATCATCACCGCAACGTCATTGGCCGATTTGACGATGAGCGCCTTCAGCGCCAGCTCCACGCTCATTTTCCCCCCGACCGGGAGACCGATCTTGCTGGGCGGCTCCTTATGCGCATTCTCCGAGACGGTCAGTTCGTCCTCAAGAGAGAGTTTCCCGTCTCGCAGCGCCTCGAAGACCAGATAGGCGGTCATCAGCTTCGTGAGGGAGGCCGGATGCCAGATACGGTCGACGTCTTCGGAGTAGAGAACGAGGCCTGTCCTGGCGTCCAGCACAAGCGCCGGGCCGGCTTCGGCGGCAAATGGCGCGGCTCCGGCAAAAGCGGCGAGGAACAGGGAGCGAAACATCCGCTTGTGTCTCATGGCGTCGAACTGATCCGGTCTGAATGTCCTGTCTTGCGCCAGCATGAAGGCGCGTTCGCACACTTTTCGTAGCATTCGCATCTGCAAGGCTCAAGTGGCCTGAGCCGGCATCATGGCGTCAAGTTGGCGCCCCGCGGGTTTTCGCCGAGCGTCTGAGCAGTTTTTGCGTAAGACGCCCGTCGATGACGGCCAGTCCGGCGGCGATGAGCGCCATCCCTATACCGTGCTGCAGGAACAGCCTTTCCCCGAGCAGAAGGATGCCGAGCAGCGTCGCCGTGACGGGAACCAGGAAGGTCACCAGCAGGATATTCGTCGCTCCTACGCGCGAAAGCAGGCCGAAATACAGGAAATAGGCCAGCGATGTAGAAAGCGCCGCAACGCCTGCAAGGGCTCCGACGGTCTCAAGTCCCGGCATTGGAAGCGTCCAGGGCCTGTCCACGACGAGCATCATGGGCGCGATCATGGCGCTGGACGCCGCAACCTGTCCAGTCGCGGTCGCGAGCGGCGAGACTCCCATGACTTTGAACCGTCTGGCATAGACGCTGCCTGTGGCGTAGCACAGGGCTGCGCACAGCACTGCAAGCTGCGCCAGCACGCCGACGCCCAGCGATCGCAGCGCATCCGCGCCGATCATGACGGATACGCCCGCAATCCCGAGAAGAACGCCGGCCACACGCCCGCCGGTCAGCTTTTCGTCTCTCGTGAAATAATGCGCAACCACAACCCCGAAGAGCGGCGTGGTGGCGTTCAGGATCGAAGCGAGGCCCGAGGCGATGTGCGACTGGCCCCAGACGATGAGACAGAAGGGGAGCGCGTTGTTCACGAAGCCGAGCAGGACCAGCGCGCGCCAGACGCGCCATTCCGACGGCATCCTGATGCCCAGCATCCGCACCGCCGCATAAAGTATGAGCGCGCCGAAAAAGACCCGGCAGAAAACGATCGTGAGCGTCGGAAGTTCCTTCACGGCCACGCCGTTGAAGAAGAACGAAGATCCCCACAACAGCGAGAGGAAAATCAGGATGCCCCACTCGCCGCTGTTCATCGTTCTGCGTATGGACGTGTCCGGATGCATCGGCGTCTCCTTCTCCAAGCCGGAGCAGCCATCGCACATGCGAGGCCTGTGACGCATCCTGTTTTTTGACCTGACATTCGCCAGGCGCGGAAACCGGCATCACGGCTGCGAAGCCGGATTCTAATGTAGACGCAGGCAGGCGGGAAATATCGGGAACTGCGCCTGCGGTATGGACCTGCTTTTTATTGGTGCCGGCTGAGGGCACTAAACTACCCTCTCACAGCATCGCTTCAAATCTCCGAAAATACTATAATTCTTAGGTTAATAAGCAAGTTAACGTCTCTGCTTGTCTCCATCCGTCGCTTCGCATAGCATGCAATCAACCGCTTTTGATATGGGCTAAAGTATGGGCAAGTTGACCGATGTGAGGGTGCGCAAGACCGCACAGACCGGATTGCACAATGACGGATATGGCCTCTATCTGAAAGTGACGGATGGTGGCGCGCGGTCCTGGATTTTCC
>CAYOUE010000073.1:0-14717 GCA_964407075.1 uncultured Hyphomicrobiaceae bacterium | reverse complement strand
CCCCGTGCTGCAGATGATCCTGAAGCAGCCTCTTGTGCTCGCAGACCGAGCCAGCCAGTATGACATCGTCTGCACGGTAACGGGCGGCGGCCTCTCAGGCCAGGCAGGTGCGGTGCGCCACGGCTTGTCCCGCGCCCTGACCTTCTACGAGCCTGAGCTTCGGCCGGCATTGAAAAAGGCCGGCTTCCTGACACGGGACAGCCGCGTTGTCGAGCGCAAGAAATACGGCAAGGCGAAAGCCCGGCGCAGCTTCCAGTTCTCGAAACGCTGATGGCGAAGGCGGGCGCGATCCGGATCGGTGTGCTCGGCGCGTCCGGCTATACGGGCGCAGATCTTGTCCGGCTGGCCGCCTGCCATCCGAATATCGAGATCGCCGTTCTTGCCGCCTCGTCTCATGCGGGAAAGCCGCTGGGCGAGGTGTTTCCGCATCTCGGCTTCATGAACGCGCCCGATCTGGTCACGGCGGAGGATGCGGACTGGTCGGAATGCGACGCTGTGTTCTCTGGCCTGCCGCACGGCACGGCGCAGGACCTTATCGTCCACCTGCCGGACCATGTGCGCATCATCGACATGTCGGCCGACTTCCGCCTGCGCGATCCGGGCGCATACCAGGAGTGGTACGGCCGCGCGCATATCGCGCAGGACCTGCTCGCTTCGGCCGTCTACGGCCTGACGGAGCACTATGGCGACCAGATCGCCGGAGCGCGCCTCGTCGCCTGTCCGGGCTGCTATCCGACAGCGGCGCTGCTGGCGCTCCTCCCGCTCGCGCGCGCGCGGCTCATCAACGTCAGAGACATCATCATCGACGCCAAATCCGGAACGACCGGCGCAGGCCGCAGCCCGAAGCAGAATCTGCTGTTTGCCGAAGCCGGCGAGGGGCTATCGCCATATTCGGTGGCAGGCCATCGCCATGCGCCGGAAATGGAACAGGAACTCGGCATCGCTTCCGGCGAAAAAGTCGTTCTGAGCTTCACCCCGCATCTGATCCCCATGAGCCGGGGCGAACTCGTGACCTGTTACGTCCGCCTCCAGGACGGCGCTTCGGCGGAGGAACTGCGCGCGGCGCTTGAAAGCGCCTATGGCGGCAAGCCGTTCGTCCATCTCGCAGCGCCCGGCGTCATTCCCTCGACGCAGACGGTGCGCGGGTCGAACCACTGTCAGATCAATGTCTTCGCCGACCGCGTGCCGGGGCGCGCCATCGTGATCGCCGCGATCGACAATCTCGTCAAAGGCTCGGCGGGACAGGCGCTACAGAATTTCAACCTGATGTTCGGCCTGTCAGAGACGGCCGGCCTCCAGCAATTGCCGCTGTTTCCCTGATCGCGGCGCCGGACGCTTTGCCGGGCTCAGTGCCGGAAGTGGCGCATTCCTGTAAAGACCATTGCCAGGCCGCGCTCGTTCGCGGCGGCGATCACCTCGTCGTCGCGCATCGACCCGCCGGGCTGGATCACCGCTGTCGCGCCTGCATCGGCAAGCGCGAGCAGGCCGTCGGCGAACGGAAAGAAGGCGTCCGACGCCGCGACGGAGCCGTGCGTCAGCGGTTCTGGCAGACCTGCCGCCTCCGCGGCCTCCCTGGCCTTCCAGGCCGCGATCCGGGCCGCATCGACCCGGCTCATCTGCCCCGCGCCGATCCCCGCCGTCGCACCGTCCTTCGCGAAGACGATGGTGTTCGACTTGACATGCTTGCAGACGCGGAACGCGAATTTAAGATCGGCCAGTTCCCGCTCGGTCGGGGCGCGTTCCGTGACGAGTTTCAGGTCAAGTCGGTCGACGAGGCCGCCGTCGCGCGACTGGACCAGAAACCCGCCTGCGAGCGTGCGCAGCGTCAGGCCAGGTTCTGCGGGATCGGGCAGGCTTCCGGCCAGAAGCAGGCGCAGGTTCTTTTTCTTCGCCAGCAGGCTTTGCGCTTCCGGCGTGGCGTCCGGCGCTATGATGACCTCGGTGAAGATCTCCGAGATCGCGCGCGCGGTCTCCTCGTCGAGCGTGCGGTTCAGTGCGACGATGCCGCCGAACGCACTGACCGGATCGCAGCGCAGCGCAAGGCGATAGGCTTCCGCCGAGGCGCTGGCGACGGCTGCGCCGCAGGGATTGGCGTGCTTGACGATGACCACGGCCGCCGATGCGGCGGGGTCGAATTCGGCGGCAAGCTCATAGGCAGCGTCGGTGTCGTTCAGATTGTTGTAGCTGAGTTCCTTGCCCTGAAGCTGACGCGCGGTGGCGACGCCCGGCCTGACTCGTCCATGCTGCGGGCTGACGTAAAAGGCTGCGGACTGATGCGGGTTTTCGCCATAGCGCAGGCGCTGCCGCAGGGTTCCGGGCATGGTGATATGCTTGGGCGCGGTATCGCCCAGTTCGCCAGCTAACCAGCCGGCTATCGCGGCGTCGTAGGAGGCGCTGCGGGCGAAGGCCTTCGCCGCGAGACGCCTGCGGGTATCGTTGCGGGTTGCGCAACCGTTCGCCTGCATCTCGGCAAGAATCTCTGCATAGTCGTCCGGATCGGTGAGCACCGTGACTGCGTCATGATTCTTCGCTGCCGCCCGGATCATCGCAGGGCCGCCGATGTCGATATTCTCGATGGACTCCGCAAAACCCGCGCCGCGCGCGATCGTTTCCTCGAACGGGTAGAGGTTGATCGCGATCAGCCCGATCGCGCCGATGCCATGCGCTTTCAGCGCCTCTTCATGCGCCGGATTGCCCCTTTTCGCGAGCAAACCGCCGTGAATCGCCGGATGAAGCGTTTTCACCCTGCCGTCGAGCATCTCCGGAAAGCCGGTCACGGCGGCGATGTCGATCACGTCCAGACCGGCGTCGCGCAGCGCTTTTGCGGTTCCCCCGGTCGAAATCAGCTCCACGCCGAGATTGGCCAGCGCCTCGGCGAAATCGGCGATGCCGGTTTTGTCGGAGACGGAAATCAGCGCGCGGCGGATGATCGGATCTGTCGTCACGGGATTGTCCTCGATTTCGTGCCGCCCTGCGGGCTCAGGGCTGGCCGTCCAGCGCGCGGGGACCGCGATAGCCGCTGCGGGCGGAGTCGCGGAGATTGGTCTGTATCCTGCGGATCGACCAGACCACCTGGGCATTGGCGCTGCAGGCTCCGCGCAGCACGACCTGCAGGCTGCGTTTCTGGATGATCGGATCTGCCAGAAAGACGCTCTCCTCGATTTCGACTTTCGCCCCGGCTGCGCGCAGCTTCCAGAGCTGGGCGTCGGGTGTTGTCAGGCCGACGCTGTTTTCGTCCACGTGAAGCCGCGGCGACACGCGGGGATGCAGATGAAAACGGATCGAAAACGTGTCGCCGTCCTTGACCGCCGGACGGCTCTTCTCGGAGGGAATGAGCTGGTCGACGCCCTCCACGGACTTGCCGTCGGCGGAAAGCCTGAGCCGGCGCTGATGGATCAGGCCGTAGCTGTCCTGGAAGCCGTCATGCGAGGCGCGCAGCAGCAACTCGTTCTGATCGCGGATCAGGTCCGCCGTAACCGTCTTCGGACCCGACAGGTAATGAATCTCGCCGGTCGATGTGGCTGCGCGGCGTTTGCTCAGGCGCGAGGAGGACTGGTCGTTGATCGAGAGGGTCGAATGCGCCACTGTGGAGCGTGCGGACACCGCCCATTCCGAAGGCTCGTCCCGAGCGGCTCCGCAATTTACGACCAGCGGCTCGATGCCGGTCGTCATCTCGAAGGCAAGGCAACCCGCATGGGCGTTGCCGCTTGCTGCAAGCGGAGGCGGCGCGCCGGTGTCTGCAATGATCGTGGTGTCGCCCCTCACAAGCCTGCAATAGCCTGACGCTCTGGCGTGTCCCTGGGGGATGGAGTCGTCATCGGCGAAGGCGAGCACCGCTGCGACCAGATCGGACCGCGTCGCGCCCATGCCGTTGAAGCGGGCAAGCGAGCCGTCGCCCAGGCGCATGAAGCGTATCATGCTCATCATGCGGCTTATCGCCTTCTCCAGCGCTTCGGGCGTCTCACGCCTTCGCGCAAGGAAGCACTGCTTCAACGGCAGCAATTCGAGCAGAAGCGAAACCAGCGTGTTGGGGTTCCTGGATATGTGGCCCCCGTCGGGCAGGATCTGACGCTCGATCTCGGCGAGAAACAGGCCCTGATAGCTCTCCGCCAGTCCCTGCATCTCCTTGATGCACAGCCCGGCCAGCATGATCGCGGTCAGCGCGTTCAGCCTGGGCGCGGTGTGGCTCGCCTCGCCATGACTGACGGTCAGGTAATGCAGCTCGCTGCTCAGCATCCGCATGACGGAGGCGTAGTAGTCCGGCTGCGCCCCATGAAGCAGGAAGCCCGCATGGGACAGAATCGCAGTGATCCGCCGCGACGTGACGTCGAGCTCCCATGCGACCGTCGGAGCCTCCTGGCTGAAGGCGATCCAGTCTGCGAGGAGGGCCTTCGCCTTTTCCTGCGCGATCTGGTCGCCCGCCGCCTCAAGATTGTGAAGCCAGCCCATGCCGTATAGCTCGCGCTGCCACGATACGCTCGGCGGCTCCACGGTGTAGGGCGACAGGGAGCCGGTCAGCGCGACCGTACCGGCGAGGCCGAAATAGCCGTCATAAAGTTCGCTGGCGAAGCTAGGATCTGCGGTGCGCAGATCCTGCGGGATCAGAAGAAGCTGATGGGCTGCCGGAACCGGACTCAGCGCGCGTGACATGGATGAACTCCTGACGCCGCGCAGGGCCTTGCGCCCGAACGAGCGGAGCCCGTCCAGAGCCTCCCTCGCCTGTTCACTGAATGAGCCAGGCAACTTCGCGATCTCCATGCTGCAGGAACCCTTCCGCGCCCGGTCCTTTTTTACATGACGCCAGCCCGCGAACCAACCGTGATTAGCCGGGAGCGAAGCCTTATCAACCGCCTGGCACACAGTTAGGAGAGAGACGCGAATACGAAAGTAAATCCATGAATATTCAGCTATCGTGCAGAAACACAGGATTATACACTTTTTAGTTGCATATATGCCGCATCGAGAAATTCCGATATGCAGCACTCTCGACTAAAGCTATGTTTAATATATTATTTTTTGATTCGAATATATTGATTGCCGTGCTTTTCTGCAATCAAGGATTGCATATTGTGAAATGGCATGTTTTTTCCAGCCTATTGCCAATGCGTAACAGTTCGTTAAACATGTGTAAAATTTTGTGAAAAACGGCCTTTTTTATTCGATTTTAGTCTCAGAAATCACGATATAGAGCCTTAAGTCAATCAGTTAGATTTCGATTTGAATGTATCATGAAATAATACGGAAATATAAAATGGAAAATTTCAAGAGATTCGTGTTGTGAGTTAGACTTCCAGAAATTCAACCTTGAGTTTTGTTGCGTTTAAGTGTTCACGAGCCGCGCTCCGCTTCAATCAGCACACCGCAAGGGTAGCGCTTCCTCAGATGCCTGTATATGGTCCCGCGGATGCCCATAGAAAAATAAACCTCTGCGTGTGGAATATTATTATTGTAATCATGTAAAGTTATCAAGTGAATTGAAATGGCAATAGATGTTATCTCCAAAATAAATAAAAAAAATCAAGTCAAAAAATAAATAATAATTGAAATTGATTGCCAGGGACAATTGACATGACGCCGACTTCCGATCTCGCTTTGGATCGTTATTCAGAAAATATTGATGAAGCTGCCGACAATACAGGTGGAGCTGCTTGGCAGGCCCCAGCCAAACCGCATTTGCGAATTGCGGCCTTGGAATCGGGCACGCCGCAGCCGGCTGCAGAGCCGCTGGGTGGCGGCGGAAAACGCGCGCTGGACCTGCTGGTCTCGTCGATGACGCTGCTTCTGCTTGCGCCCGTGATGGCCATGACCGCGCTGTTGATCCTGCTGACGATGGGGCGGCCGGTTTTGTTCTCGCAGCAGCGAGTCGGTTTCGGCGGTCGTCATTTCGCCTGCTTCAAGTTCCGCTCGATGGTCAGGAATGCACACGAAGTTCTGGAACGGCATCTCGCGGCCAGCCCGGAAGCCAGGGCCGAATGGACGCAGCGGCAGAAACTGCGGAACGATCCACGTATTACATGGGTCGGAGGAATTATCCGAAAATCCAGCATCGACGAACTGCCGCAGCTCTTCAATGTCATCCGGGGCGACATGAGTTGCATAGGGCCGCGTCCGGTTCTGCCGGACGAACTGCTGCGCTACGGACACCACGCCGCGGAGTATCAGCGTGCGCGTCCTGGCCTGAGCGGTCTCTGGCAGATCAGCGGCCGCAGCAACACAAGCTACGCGCAGCGCGTCAAGCTGGACCGGATTTATTTGCGCCGCTGGTCGCTGGGGCTCGATTGCGCCATCCTGATCCGCACTGCGCCGGCTCTTATGAAGTTCGAGGATACCGCCTGATGCGCGGACGCATACACATGGTTCATGCGCAAGCTTATCGGCCCATTATTTTGAATCGATTTGCTCTAAGCCCGGCTGTCGCCTCCGTTTGTATCGACGCGGTTGCGGCGCTGTGTCCGTGATCGAATATCCGATCCGTCCCGATGCATATGCATGGCGTAAATTCGATGTAAGCGAATATTGAAAATCACAAGCAACGGATGCTGAGCTGTCCCGTTCCGATCCGGATTTACCGTAAAAGAAAAGAGAACCGTATGACTGTACAGATTTACCCGGTTATTCTTTGTGGAGGCTCCGGCACGCGTCTGTGGCCTTTGTCACGAGGGATGTATCCCAAGCAGTTCATTCCTTCGCTGCATGGCTCGGGCGAAAGCCTGCTCGGGTCGACCCTCCGCCGGCTCGATCCCGCGCAGGGCTTTGAAACGCCGACATTCATCTGCAACAACGATTACAGGTTCCTGCTGCGGGACGAAATCGACCGGTCCGGCGTCGCGCCGCGGGAAATCCTGCTGGAGCAGACCGCGCGCAATACCGCTCCGGCCGTCGCGGCGGCGGCCATGTCGGTCGCGGCTCAGTCTCCAGATGCGATTTTGGCGGTCATGCCTTCCGATCACGCCGTCGCTGACCCGGACGCTTTCGCGCGCGCAGTGAAGCGGGCGGCGGAGATTGCCGCGACCGGGCGCTTCGTCCTTTTCGGGATTCCGCCCTCCTCGCCGCACACAGGCTACGGGTATATAAGGAAAGGCGCGCCGCTGGACGAGACGGAACAGACCGCTTACGAGGTCGCCGCTTTCGTCGAGAAGCCGGACCTCGCTACTGCCGAAAGCTATGTACAGGACGGCGCCTATTTCTGGAACAGCGGGATTTTCGTCCTTCCGGCTGCGGGGTTTCTGGATGAAGCCGACCGCCTCGCGCCGGAGATCGCCGAAAACGTCAGGACCGCGCTCGACAGGTCGGGCCGCGATCTGGCGTTCAGACGTCTGGACGCCGACGCCTTTGCCAGATGCCCGAACATCTCGATCGACTACGCGATCATGGAAAAGACGACGAAGTCGGTGATGCTTCCGCTGGATGCAGGCTGGAGCGACGTCGGCTCCTGGAGTTCTCTCTGGGAACTCGCGCCGCAGGACGAGAACGGCAATGCGGTCCGGGGCGATGTCATGCTGATGGATTCGCGCAATTGCTATGTGCATGTGGAGGACGATTCGCTGGTCTCGGCCATTGGCGTAGATAACCTCATCGTTGTCCAGACGCCGGACGCAACGCTCATCTCCAACCGGGACCGCGCTCAGGATGTGGGCCGGATCGTCGCCCGCCTCAAGGAGGAGGGCAGGCCCGAGCACCAGCAGCATCTCCGCAGTCACCGCCCCTGGGGATATTTCGAGACTCTGAACGTCGGCCCGCGCTTTCAGGTCAAGCTCCTGCACGTCAAGCCGGGCGCGCAACTCTCCATGCAGATGCACCATCACCGCTCGGAACACTGGGTCGTCGTCCGTGGCGCAGCCCGTGTGACGCGCGACGGCGAGGAGCGCCTCGTTTGCGAGAACGAGTCGATCTACATCTCCGCAACGCAGTGGCACCGCCTTGAAAATCCCGGAAAAGTTCCGCTGGAAGTCATCGAAGTCCAGATCGGGAGCTATCTCGGCGAAGACGACATCATCAGGGCGCACGACATCTACCTCCGCGAGCCGCATGAAACGAAATGACCGCGCGCTGCGCAAGCCGAGGCGGAGCGGAACCATGCGGAAGAGGTCTGCGCCGTGATCGTGTCGTATGAGGGCCTGATCGTCTCCGCCGCGATCCTTGCAATCGCTTACGGCCTTGGCGCGCCTTTCATCATCGGACTGATGACGGCATTGCCGTTCGGCACGACCGCCTTCGCCGCGCTGCCTTCGCTCGGCGGCTCAACCCCGCTGATCTATACGCTATTCGCTGCCGCCATCGTCGCAGGGCTCGCATTCCGCCGCCACGCCGCGCGCGAAATCAGCACCGTATTCACGCAATTCCCGGCCGCATGGATCGTGCTGATACTGGCGATCTACGCGATCGTCAGCGCAACCGTCTTTCCGCGGCTGTTTCTCGGCCAGACCACGGCCTTCGTCGTCGTCGACGGCGCCTATGTCGAGCTTCCGCTCGTGCCCGTCGCCCAGAACGTCACCCAGACGGCCTATTTCACGCTCGGCGCGCTGGTGTTTTTCGCCTTCAGCGTCCTGCTTTTGAGAAGAGCCAATATCGCTTACCTCCGTCAGGGCTTTTTCGCTTTCATCATCGTCAATATCATCCTTGCCGTTGTCGATGTCGCGGGCAAGATTTCCGGGGCCGGAGACGTGCTGTTGCCGATCCGCACCGCATCCTACGCGCTGCTGACCGACGTGATCCAATCCGGTTTCTTCCGCATATCCGGAGGATACGCCGAGGCCTCGGCCTTCGCCGAAGCCGGCCTCGTCGGCCTGGCTTTCTGCTACGCCTACTGGCGGGCGGCGAAATCGCTATTCGCCTTTGCGCTCTGCGCCATCCTGCTGACGCTGCTGCTTTTCTCCACATCGAGCACCGCTTATGGCGGACTGGCGCTGCTATCGCTATTTCCGCTCTTTTCGCTACTGCTCGCCCTTGCCAAAGGCCGCTTCGCCGCCGAGGACATACTCATCGTGCTGCTCGGCATTCTGACGGCCGCCGCATTGCTGGCACTCTATCTGTACGATCCCAGGCTTTTCGACCCTTTCGTCGAACTGATCGACACGATGGTCCTCAACAAGGCGACATCAGGCTCGGGCATCGAGCGGGCTTACTGGAACGAGAAAAGCCTGCAGGCCTTCATCGACACGGGCGGGGTGGGAATCGGCATGGGCAGTTCGCGCTCATCGAGCTGGTTCATCTCTGTGCTGGCCCAACTCGGAGCCTTCGGAGCGGCCGCGCTTCTCTGCCTGCTTTACGTGATCTTCAGGGGAACAGGCCGATCGCGTCCGTCAGCTGACGCAGTCGACAGTGTCGCCCTGGCGGAGGGGATGCGCGCGGCCGTCATAGCCCTTCTGATCGCCATAAGCCTGGCCGGCGACAGTGCGGATCCCGGAATCGTCTTTTTCATTGCGCTGGCTGGCATTCTGGCCTGCCGCCGCCACGCCGCGCATGGGACGCCGAGCATAATCTGATCGTCAGCGGCTCTTCCGGCTCCAGACCCCTGCGCCGGCTTGGCCGGTCCGCGAGGCCGTAGCAGGTCATTGCAACGGCTGAAAACTGAAGGAAAACGACTTGAACATCCGTAAGGGCATGGCTGTCACTTTCGCCGAGCGCTACTTCAATGTCGCCGCCCAATTCGCGCTGACGGCCATAATTGCGCGGCTCATGACGCCGGAGGAGTTCGGCCTCGCCGCGATCGGCGTCTCGATTCTCGCCATCGTCGAGACCGTGCGCGATTTCGGCATCAGCAACTACATCGTCCAGAGCCGCGATCTGACCCGCAGCGTCGCCCGCACCGGTTTCACCATCATCGCCGCGCTCTCTTGCGCCGTCGCTGCAGCCCTTTACGCAGGCGCGCCCCACATGGCCGAATTTTACGGCGATGAGCGTCTGGTCGCCTATGTCGAGGTGATGGCGCTCGTCGCGCTGGCCGGCATGTTCGTCAGCCCTCTGAGAGCGATGATGCTTCGCGATATGGAATTCCGGAAGCTCGCCATCGTCAATCTCGGCGGAACGGTCGCCTTCAGCGGAACCATCGTAAGCCTCGCCCTGCTCGGCCACGGTTATATGAGCTACGCCTGGGGGGGGCTCGCAATGACGCTGACCTCCGCTGCGTTCTGTCTTCACCTGCGGCGCGATTACTGGATCTTCCGCCCCGGTTTTCGCGGCTGGGCCGGCGCGCTTGCGTTCGGTGGTTATTCCAGCCTGAGCGACACCTTGTCCAGAGTGCAGGAATCGCTGCCGTTCCTGATCCTCGGGCGTCTCATGCCCCTTGACGCAGTCGGAATTTTCAACCGTTCGCATTTTCTGGCCGCAGTGCCGCCCAAACTGCTGATGGTCGGCGTCATGCCGGTCGCGCTGCCGGGATTCGCGGCCGAGGCGAGATCGGGCAAGGATCTCAAGGCGCCGCTGCTTAACGCGATGTCCTTGATGGCCGTATTTCTCTGGCCCGCCCTTATCCTGCTGGCGCTGCTCGCTTATCCCGCCGTCATGCTGCTGCTCGGGGATCAATGGACGGACGCGGCCCCTATCGTGCAGATCCTGTCCATAGCCTCTCTCGCCTCGCTGCCCCTGCCGCTGGCCTTCCCCGTCCTGTCGGCGGTCGGCCAGGTGCGCCCTATAGCGCTCGCTGGGCTTGTGATCGTTCCTGTTTGCGCCGCCGTACTCGGCCTGGCCGCCCGGTACGGCCTCTACGCCGTCGCAGCCAGTTTTCTCCTGCTCATGCCCTTTCAGGCATTTGCAGTTCTGCGGATCATGAAGCGTCACATACCGTTCGGATGGCTCGAACTGGCCGCCGCGCTCGGAAAGAGCGCCGCCGTTACGCTTTTCGCAGCAGCTCCGCCCTGCGTAGCATTCGCCCTCGGCGGCTTCAGCTTCGCGATCTCCATTCCCGCAGGCATCGGGATCGGACTGCTCATGGCCCCGGGCTGGCTTATCGGGGTCATGGCCGTGCGGCACCCGGTCCTCAACGAAATCAGGCTGGCCGCAGGCGTCATAGCGGGACGGTTCGGAGCGCCCCGGCTGCCGAGCGAAAGCTGAAATACCTGCGAAGCGGCCTCAATGCAGCGTGTGCGTCAGGCTCAGCGCGTCCGCGGATGGCGAAGCGAACTGCGCCCCGGCGCGTTCGAGCGTGGCGCAGAATGCATCCGCCGCTTCGAGCGCCGGCGCAACCTGCGCATTGCCGAGCAGCATACAGGCGCACATCTGCAGCGCAGGGCACTCGCGATGCCTGCTCGCCGCAACGAGCGTGACGGCGAGACATTCGTCCCTGCAGAACGACCAGCAGCGGGCTGGAAGCACCTCGATGCGGCGCAAGGCGCACGTACGGACGGCCTCGCCCCAGATCGCCAGTCTGGCGACAGCCTCATGCGCATGTTCGGCAAACTCCTGCTCGAAGAGTTGGCCGCAAGGAGTCATCCAGTGGTATGCGCCGTTCAGATAGGCCTGCATGACGCATCTGAAGCCGAATCCGACAACTGCCTCGGAATGCGGAAGCGAACGGGTTTCGATGCCGGACATGAATAGCGCATCGGAAGTTAAGGGATTGGCGGGCTTGACCGTCATGGCGTTTCACCTTGACCGACCGGCTCGTGGCGGGTGCCGGATCGCGGCAATGCGCGATCCGGTATTATTTGCGCTTTCGTCAGGAGCTCGGGCCCTGGTCGAAGCCCACTTCGTCGACGAGCTCGGAAGCCCGCTTCCGGTTCGCGCCGATCTCGGCAAGAGGCAGCGTATCGGGATTGAGCTCGCCCCAGGAGGCGACGACTTCGGAGAGTTCGACGCCTTCCAGGAGCGGATATTCATTGTTCAGTTCGGCGTAGATTTTCTGAGCCTCGGCCGATGAGAGATATTCGATCAGCTTGATCGCGTTCTCCTTGTTCGGCGCGTGTTTCGCAAGAACTGCGCCGGAAAGGTTGACGTGCGTGCCGCGGTCTTCCGCGTTCGGGAAGAGCACCTTGATCGTCTTGGCCCATTCCTTCTGTTCGGGCTGCTCGTCGTTCGTCGCCATGAGCGCCATGTAATAGGTGTTTGCGATGGCAAGGTCGCATTCGCCCGAGAAGATCCCCTGCGCCTGCGCGCGGTCGTTTCCGGAAGGCTTGCGGGCCAGATTTTCCCTGAGGCCTTCGAGCCACTTCTTGGCCTCGGCTTCGCCCTTGTGCGCGATCATGGATGCGAACAGCGCGACATTGTAGGAATGCTGGCCGGTGCGCGTGCAGATCTTGCCTTTCCATTTCGGATCGGCCAGTTCCTCATAAGTGATGCTGTCCTGCGGGACGCGCTCCTTGGAGGCGTAGACGACGCGCGCGCGCGCGGTAAGGCCGACCCACTGGCCTTCCGGATCGCGATAGGTTGCGGGAATGTTCTGCTCGACGATTTGGGATTCGATCGGCTGCGATATCCCCTGCTCTACGGCGGCGCTAAGGAAAACGATGTCGGCGGTCAGAAGAAGATCGGCCGGGCTGTTTTCGCCTTCTTCCGCGATGCGCTCGATCAGGCCCTTGTCCGCGAAGATGACATTTGTCTTGATCCCTGTTTCCTCCGTAAAGGAGTCTAGCAGCGGCTGGATCAGATAGGTCTGGCGGAGGGAGTAGATATTGACCTCCCCGCTCTCGGCGTAGGCCGGTCCAGACGCAACCGCCAGAACCAGCGCGCCGCAAACGCCGTGCAAGAAATTGAATTTCATTGGTAATCCTCCAGTGCTCGGAATTCAGCCATTCCGATTGGCAGACATTATTACTCCGGTCAGGTCTCCTGACGTGCGGGATTAGGAAACATTTCCTGAGTGGATTTGTCAACAATTGCAGCGAGCAGAAATTGATTTTTTTATTTATGGATCTGGATCCAAAACTTGTAACTTGAAATAAAAAATAGAATTATAGTAATTCTAAAAAATAATAACTAAATTCTCAGGCACATTTTAGAACTATTCAAAAATCCAGATCTTGCCGCCATAGAGCAGGGCATGTCGGCGCGGGTCGCCGCCGAACAGGCACGCGATCGGTTCGGACGCGGTGCTCAGCCCGCCTGCATAAGCGCCGAATGCGGGCAGCAGAAGTATGTGTTCCCCGATAACAAAACATGGGCCGGACACGCTCCGGCGGGCGAAGCCGACACGGTATTTTGGGTGATAATGCCCGGCCATGACAGGCGGAGCGGCGTCTTCCGGCCTGTGAACCAGCCGGATTCGCCCGACGGTTTCCGCCCCGGCTCTGCGCCCGCCGGCCTGCTGCGCGATGACCGGGTCATGATTGCCGGCAATCCATAGCCAGTCCTCCACAAGCGCCATAAGGCCCTCAAGCACGCCGGCGTCCCGCGCATTGAGCCTTTCGCCCGCCCGCTTGTCATGGAAACTGTCGCCGAGGCATATGATTCGCCGCGGCCTGTATGCGTGCAGGGCCCGCGCAAGCCGCTCGACCGTGTCCCGCGTGTCGTGGAGCGGCATTGGAACGGCGCGCTCGGCGAAGTACGAGCCTTTTTCCAGATGCAGATCCGAAACGATCAGAAGCCGGTGATCCGGCATGTAGAGCGCGCCGCTGGCGTCGAGCACGATGGCCTCGCCCGCAAATGCGGTCTCGATCCGCGTGCGTCCCGGCGCGCTGTCAGGCGAGGGCGGCACGAACGTCCTCCATCAGCGCGTCGGCGTCCTCGGCCAGGGCAGCCTGCGCCAGAAGCGTCTCCATGCCCGCCCCCTGCACCTGCTCGGCGCGGACATCGGTGATGATCGGAATGGAAAGCGGCGAAGCCCGGTCTAGCGCGCGATAGACTGCTCGCCCCTCAAAACGGTTCAGCATGTCCGAGAGGCGTTTCAAATCCAGAAGCTCCCGCTCCGCGTCCCGCCTCGCAACGGCCAGCAGGATATGGTCCGGCTCGTGACGGCGCAGGACGTCATAGATCAGATTGGTGCTCACGGCCAACTGCTTCATCGTCGCGCGTGCCCCGCCGTGGTTCTGCTCGGCGAGGCCGGCAACTGTTGCGACATGGCGAAACGAGCGGCGCAGCATCGAGGCGTCCATGATCCATTCCTCCAGATCGTCCCCCAAAATGTCAGGCGATAGCAGTGCTTTGGCCGTTTCTTCCCTGATCTCCTCCAGAGTCGTGATGCACAGACCGTAATCGGTAAGCATGTAACTGATCGGTTTCAGCCCCTCCCGCTCCATGCGCCGGGTCAGCAGCAGCCCGAGCGTCTGGTTCGCCCGCCGCCCCTCGAAAGTGTAGAAAACGGTGCTGCGGTAACGGCGGTGCGGGAAATGCTCGATCAGCAGCCTGTCCTCCGGCGGGAGGATCGAGAACCGCCTTTGCAGGTCCAGCCATTCGCGCACCTCGCGCGGGAGCCGCCGCCAGCTTTCGGGCGCGCCGAGCACATGCCGGACGCCTTCGGCCAGAAAGGTCGAGAGCGGCAGCTGGCCGCCCGCATAGGCCGGGATTTTCGGCTGCCCGCCGCGCGCAGGCCAGGCCTCCAGGATCAGGTCCCTGATGCGGACAAAGGAAAGCAGCTCGCCTGCGAAGATGAATGTGTCGCCTGCCGTAAGCCCTTGCGCGAAATACTCCTCGACCTCGCCGAGAATGCGCCCGGTCTTGCCTGTCCTGTTCAGCCGCATGACCTTCAGCCGCGCCGCTTCGACGATGACGCCGATATTCATCCGGTGCCGCCGCCGTACTGTGTTGGAGGTCACGCCGTACCGGCCGTCCGGACCGCGGCGCAG
>CAYOUE010000072.1:9158-14723 GCA_964407075.1 uncultured Hyphomicrobiaceae bacterium | reverse complement strand
AAGATGCACCGCCAGATGTCCGACATGATGAAGCAGGTCTCGCGCGGCAAGGGCGGGCTGGCGAAGATGTTCGGCCTCGGCGGCGGGATGCCCGAGCCGACGCCGGAAATGATCGAGGCGGCCAAGTCCGGCAAGATGCCTGCTGGCAGGGGCCTGCCGCCGGGCATGGGCGGAATGCCGGGAGGTTTCGGCGGCGGACTGCCGGGGCTGCCGGGCAGCGGCGGCGCGCCGAGAGGCTTGCCGGGCCTGCCGGGCGGGAAGAAGAAGTAATGGATAGGTAGCGAGTTCAGGGAATGAATTCCGAGATTTTAATATTGGGTACTATTTCGACTATCATAGGAGGCATTATTGTTTACTGGCTTACGGTTGGCAGACCATCGTTCGTGGCTAACATCGCAGACTTTTTATATCGTCATTCGACCAGAAGTAGCGTTCCAGAGGCAAAAGACGTTCCTTCACAGGTTAAAAAAGCTTTGATCTCTACTGACAAAAAGCAGGAAGTTCTGGCAAATCAAAAATCTAGAACAGGCTCAAATTCTGAATTGAATTCAAGTGACTTAATTAAGAATGCGCAAATTTATTCCATTGATTTTAGATATGACGCTGAGGAGCTCGCGAAACATATTAATCCAATAATGTATAAACTTATTGAGTTTGGAGATTTAGATTCTGCGTACGCTGTAGCAATTTTAAACAAGGGATATGAAATAAATTACTCGCTTGAAGCAATTGCTGTTGCGTACGCTAAAGCCGGTAACCAAGAACGAGCTTGGGAGGTTGCCATGGAAATTCCAGATCCTAGCCGGCATTCCAGCTTAAGCGACCGACTAGAAAAGATCAGGATTGAGTTGAGCTGAATTTCATAAGTCAGCACCCAAGACAAACTTTAGCACAAAACGATGCTAGACAAGTAGTCGAAATCCCCGCGAAGGCGGGGATCCAGAGAATCGAGAGCAAGACCGCAACGTGAACATCCCCGAACTCGAAACCGAACGCCTCATCATGCGGGCCTGGCGCGATGGCGACCTCGATACGCTCTCCGCGTTCTATGAGGACGAGGAGAGCGCCCGCTTCATCGGCGGCCCCTTGCCGCGCGATCAGGTCTGGCGGCGCATGGCGAGCCTCGTGGGGCACTGGGTGCTGCGCGGCTACGGCTTCTGGGCGCTGGAGGAAAAGGCGAGCGGCCACTTCGCCGGATGGTGCGGCCTCTGGTATCCGGAAGGCTGGCCGGAGCCTGAAATCGGCTGGGGGCTCATGCCGCAGATGCGCGGCAGGGGCTATGCGACGGAAGCGGCGCTGCGGTCACGCGAATATGCTTACCGCGATCTGGGCTGGACGACCGCGATCAGCTTCATCGCCCCGGAAAACGCCGCCTCGCGTGCGGTCGCCGAACGGCTCGGCGCGAGACCGGATTACGAATTCGACCTGTTCGGGGCGCCGGCGATCGTCTACCGCCATCCGGCTCCGGGCGAACTTGGAATGACGCGAAATTGACAGACCGCGAGAGCGGACGGAAAACAACTGGAGAAGACACGAAATGCCTTTGAAAATCAGACTCGCCCGTGGAGGCTCGAAAAAGCGCCCCTTCTACCGCATCGTCGTCGCCGAAGCGACCGCCCCGCGCGACGGACGCTTCATCGAGCGGCTCGGGAGCTGGAACCCGCTTCTGCCTAAGGATCACGCCGAGCGCATCGTGATCGACGAGGATCGCGCGAAGCACTGGCTCTCAGTCGGCGCGCAGCCGACCGACCGTGTGCTGCGCTTCCTCGACGAAAAGGGCCTTGCCAAGCGCCCCGAGCGCAGCAATCCGAACAAGGCCAAGCCGGGCAAGAAGGCGCTCGAACGGATCGAGGAGAAAAAGGAGAAGGCTGCCAAGGCTGCCGGGGGTGACGAGGCGGCAAGCGAAGGCGCTGCGGCCTGATCTCAAGGCAGGCGCAAGCGCGCCACGCGCGCGCTTATCGTGAGGCGACATGCCGGATCGTGCCGGTGGCGATGATGAGGCGGGCGGCAGGCTGGTCCTTCTGGGCCGTATTGCAGGCCCGCATGGCGTGCGCGGCGAGGTGAGGCTCACCAGCTTCACCGCCGCCCCGGAAGACATTGCAACCTATGGGCCGCTCATCGACGGGAAAGGGCGGCGCATTTCGATCGAGGCGCTGCGTCCGCTCAAGGGTGTCACGTTCGCCGCACGGATCGCGGGCGTCGCCGACCGGACGGCGGCGGAAGCGCTCGCGGGCGCCGAGCTTCATGTCGAGCGCGCAAGGCTGCCCGAACCGGACGAAGACGAGTGGTATCATGCCGACCTGATCGGTCTCGCCGCCTTCCGCATGGACGGCGGGAAGCTCGGCGAGGTGATCGCGGTGCAGAATTTCGGCGCAGGCGACCTGCTGGAAATCCGCCGCATCGACGGAGGCGGAACGCTGCTGGTCCCGTTCACGAAAGCCGCTGCGCCGGTGGTCGATGTGAAGAACGGACGCATCGTCGTCGACGAGCCTGAGGATAAGAGCGATGACTGAGAAAGCCGGGCCGGGGCATGATCTGAGCTTCCGCGAGGCGAAGCGGGACGATCTTGAGGCGATCGTGCGTCTGCTGGCGGCAGACTCGCTTGGGAGCGGGCGGGAATCGCTCGGGGGCGAGGCCATTGCCGGCGCATATGCGCAGGCGTTCGACGCCATCGCCGCCGATCCTAACAACCAGATCATTGTCGGCGATCTCGGCGGCAGGGCCGTCGCCTGCCTGCAGCTCACCTTAATCCCCGGCCTGACCTACACCGGCGGAACGCGCGCCCAGATCGAGGGCGTCCGTGTCGACGGATCGCTTCGCGGCGAAGGCGTCGGACGGGCGCTGATCGCGCACGCCATCGGCCTCGCCCGCGAGCGCGGCTGCGCGCTTGTCCAGCTTACGACCGACAAACGCCGTCCCGAAGCGCTCGCCTTTTACGAAGCGCTCGGCTTCGCCGCCAGCCATGAAGGCATGAAACTGCGATTGCGATAGGCCATGTGGACCGCCTGCGCCCTGACGATCTTTCCCGAGATGTTCCCCGGCCCGCTGGGGGTCAGCCTTGCCGGTCAGGCGCTCGGCGCGGGGCTCTGGCGGCTCGATGCTGTCGGCATCCGCGATCATGCGACAGGCCGGCATCGCTCGGTGGACGACACGCCCGCGGGCGGCGGTCCAGGCATGGTGATGCGCGCCGACGTGCTGGCGGCAGCCATTGACGCCGCGCGCGCGCGGCATCCCGGCCTGCCCCTCATCTACCCGTCGCCGCGCGGCGCACCGTTGACGCAAAAGCGCGTCCGCGCCCTGAGCGCCGGACCGGGCATCATGCTGCTCTGCGGACGCTTCGAGGGCGTGGACCAGCGTGTTATCGAAGCCCGGCACGCGGAAGAGCTCTCCATTGGGGATTATGTGCTTTCGGGCGGCGAACTGGCGGCGATGGTCATGATCGACGCCTGCGTCCGCCTGTTGCCCGGCGTCATGGGCGCACAGGCTTCAGGCGTGGAGGAAAGTTTCGAGAACGGCCTGCTGGAATATCCGCACTATACGAGACCGCGCGAGTGGGAGGGGCGCGCCATTCCCGGAGTTCTCCTCTCGGGCAATCACGAGCGGATCGCGGCATGGCGGCGCGCGCAGGCTGAAGCGGTAACGCGCGAGCGGCGGCCCGATCTGCTTGCGGGAGCCCGAACGCCAAAAGAGGACCCGCCGGAAGCCTGAACCCTTCCATGCTGCGCAAAGCCTTGACAGAAGCTTCGTCTTTCGAGCTAAAACAATCGACAAGGAGCCATTTATCGACTATCTAAATCGCGATTTCCTAAAATCCTGGCGCCTGCGGGCTCGCTCTGCGGCCGCTGCCGGATTTGATGCGGGGTCCGGCCCGCAAGACGAAACTCACGCACAGCGGAATCGGTTCGACCGGCGCTGAGAAAGCGAAAGGCGACAGCCATGAACAGTATGCAGGAATTCGAAAAAGACTATGTTGCCGAGCTGACGGCGAAAAGGAAGATCCCCGAATTCGATCCGGGCGACACGCTGCGCGTCAACGTCAAGGTCGTCGAAGGCACGCGCGAGCGCATCCAGGCTTATGAAGGCGTCTGCATCGGCCGCTCGGGCGGCGGCGTCAACGAGAGCTTCACCGTCCGCAAGATATCCTATGGCGAGGGCGTGGAGCGCGTTTTCCCGATCCATTCTCCGCTCATCGACTCCATCGAGGTTGTCCGCCGCGGCCGCGTCCGCCGCGCCAAGCTGTATTATCTGCGCGGCCTGCGCGGCAAGGCCGCCCGGATCGCCGAACGCACCGACGCCCGCGCCAAGGCGCAGTCCGCCCGCGCCAAGACCATCAAGTTCAAGAAGCCGAAAGGCCCCGCAGACGATCTCAAGAAGATCACTGGTCTGGACGAGGTCATCGAGAAGAATCTCAACAAGATCGGCATCACCACCTATGCGCAGATCGTCAACCTGACCGACGACGAAATCGCAATCCTCGACGATCAGCTCTCGCTCGACGCAAAGATCGAAAATGACGACTGGGCCGGCCAGGCGCGCGCGCTGATGGCCGAGTCGACCGTCGGCGAGGTTCCGGCCGAGGAAGACGATCAGCCTGCAGACGAAAACGGCGCGAAAGAAGAAACGGAAACGAAATAGGAGGCGGCAATGGGCAAGACGCTGTACGACAAGATCTGGGACGACCATCTGGTCGATGAACAGCCGGACGGCACTTGCCTCATCTATATCGACCGCCACCTTGTCCATGAAGTGACAAGCCCGCAGGCTTTCGAAGGCTTGCGCATGGCGGGACGCAAGGTCCGCGCGCCGGAAAAGACCCTGGCCGTCGTCGACCATAACGTTCCGACCACGGACCGCTCCAGCGGCATAGACGATCCCGAATCCGCCATCCAGGTCGAGACGCTGGCAAAGAACGCCGCCGATTTCAACGTCGAATATTACAACGAAAGCGACGTGCGCCAGGGCATCGTCCATGTGATCGGCCCGGAACAAGGCTTCACCCTTCCGGGCACGACGATCGTATGCGGCGACAGCCACACCTCTACGCATGGTGCGTTCGGCGCTCTCGCCCACGGCATCGGCACCTCGGAAGTCGAGCATGTGCTGGCTACCCAGACGCTGATCCAGCAGAAGGCGAAGAACATGCGCGTGACCGTGGACGGCAAGCTTCCGCACGGCGTCACGGCCAAGGACATAATCCTTGCGATCATCGGCGAGATCGGCACGGCGGGCGGCACAGGCCATGTCATAGAATATGCCGGCGAAGTCATCCGCGCCCTGTCGGTCGAAGGCCGCATGACGGTCTGCAACATGTCCATCGAAGGCGGCGCGCGCGCCGGGCTGATCGCACCCGATGAAAAGACATTCGAATATATCAAGGGCCGCCCGCGCGCGCCCAAGGGCGCGGCTTGGGAGGCGGCGATGCGTTACTGGGAGATGCTGCATTCGGACCCGGACGCCGTCTTCGACCGCGAAGTCAGGCTCGACGCAGCCAACCTGCCGCCGCTTGTCACCTGGGGCACCAGCCCGGAAGACGTCGTGGCCGTGACGGGCGCAGTCCCGGATCCC
>CAYOUE010000072.1:343-9148 GCA_964407075.1 uncultured Hyphomicrobiaceae bacterium | reverse complement strand
ACGAGAACAAGCGCGCCTCGATGCAGCGCGCGCTGGCCTATATGGGCCTGACGCCAGGCACGAGGATGACCGATATCAGTATCGACCGCGTGTTTCTAGGCTCCTGCACAAACGGCCGGATCGAGGATCTGCGCGCTGCCGCGGACGTCCTGAAAGGCAGGAAGGTTCACGAGAGCGTCAAGGCGATGGCCGTTCCCGGCTCCGGTCTCGTCAAGGCGCAGGCCGAGCAGGAAGGCCTCGACAGGATCTTCATCGAAGCTGGCTTCGAGTGGCGCGAGCCGGGCTGCTCGATGTGCCTTGCGATGAACCCTGACAAGCTGGCGCCGGAAGAGCGTTGCGCCTCGACCTCGAACCGGAACTTCGAAGGCCGTCAGGGTTTCAAGGGACGCACCCATCTGGTTTCGCCAGCGATGGCGGCAGCTGCGGCCGTTGCGGGCCGGTTCGTCGACATTCGGGACTTCGGATGACCTGCCGGCGAAGCTTGCCCGAGCGGATTTCAGACTCATGAATGAGTGGAGTTACGCGGCTATAGCATCCGCGAGGGTTGATTTGGCATGGGCCAATGCCTTCATATGAATGCATATTGAACCTTGCAGTGCGGCGCGCTACGCGCATCCGTCCCGCGTCCGGGGCATTTCAACTTGAAAGGATCTCGCCGTCATGATCCCCAAAAGCAATCCCCGCGACATGATCCGCGAATTCCTGAAGCTGGAGTCGGCCGGCGGAATCCTTCTCGTCATCGCCACGATTTTTGCGCTAGTCCTTGCGAACAGCCCGCTAGGCGCAATCTACGACAGCATTCTTCAGACGCCAGTCGCTATTCAGTTCGGCGCGCTTGAGATCGCCAAGCCGCTTCTGCTGTGGATCAATGACGGCCTTATGGCGGTGTTCTTCTTTCTGGTTGGCCTGGAAATAAAGCGCGAATTCAAAGTCGGCGAACTCTCCAGCGCCTCAAAAGTCGCCCTTCCCGGAATTGGAGCGATCGGCGGCATGATCGTGCCCGCCCTTGTCTACATCGCGCTTAATATCGACAATACCGAGGCCCTGAACGGCTGGGCCATCCCGGCCGCCACCGATATTGCCTTCGCGCTCGCCGTGCTGTCACTGCTCGGAAACCGCGCGCCTGCCGCACTAAAAATCCTGCTTCTCGCCGTAGCCATTTTCGATGACCTCGGAGCAATCCTGATTATCGCGTTTTTCTATACCAGCGACCTGTCGCCGACGATCCTGCTCATGACTATCCTGCCTATAGGAGGATTGATCGTACTCAACTTGCGCGGCGTGACTTCCATTACGCCCTATGTACTGGTCGGGCTCGTGCTTTGGGTCATGGTGCTCAAATCGGGCGTCCACGCCACGCTGGCAGGAGTCGTCACGGCCCTGGCTATCCCGCTTATCAAGCCGAAGAATTCCGATCATACGGTTCTGGAAGACCTCGAACACGCCCTGCATCCGTGGGTCGCCTATGGCATCCTGCCAATTTTCGCTTTCGCCAATGCCGGCGTTTCCTTCGCGGGCATGGGCCTTGCGAGCCTTGCCGAACCCGTCATGCTTGGGATCGCGCTCGGCCTGTTCTTTGGCAAGCAGATCGGCATTTTCGGGTTCCTCTGGTTGACGATCAAGCTGAAGATCGCCGAAATGCCGCCAAGGACGAACTGGGTACAGCTCTACGGCGTCTCCGCGATCGCCGGGATCGGTTTCACGATGAGTCTGTTCATCGGTTCGCTCGCATTCTCGACGAATGTCTACGACGCGCAGATCAGGCTCGGCGTGCTGCTCGGATCGCTGGCTTCGGCGACGGTGGGCTATCTGCTGCTGTACATGGCCGCGAATGCGCAAGAAGCCAAAGCCGGGCAGACCGCGTCTGCGCAGCAATGACGGAGCGGGCGAGCTACACCTGCCGGCGCGCCCGCCACAGTCTCATGGCGGAATCGGCTGCCGCTTCGAAGCCGGGTTGAACGACGCCGGCCGGATCGGGCGCCGATCCGGTCACACGCTCCGCAGCCGCGACTGCGGCGTTGACGAGCATCAGATTGTCGGCGAAGCCTTCGAAATCCTCGACCATCATCCCGTCGGACGCGCCCCGCAAGAGCGCTCCGTCGCGCCGGACCGCGCCGCCGTAATAATCCTCCGCGACGCGCTGCGCAAATGGCCTCGGATCGGTAGTGTACAGAACGACCGGCTTGCCCAGCGCAGCCATGAAGCCGATTTCGTAAGCCGTGCCGTCATCCGCCTCCGTCCCGCGCCAGGGGCTGATATTGGCGATTCCCATATCCGCGGCGCGCATCATCGCCTCATTCGCTCTCGCGATGCCGAGCGCGAGCGCCTTTACGTCCGGAAAGTCTTCCGTACACAGAGCGTTATCGAGCGGGAACAGGCCTGCCATGCCTCTTTGCGCCAAGGCCTGTTTCATCCTTTCTGCGCGCTTGTGCGCATCCGGATAGAAGACGTCCGGCCCGGCGAGATACACATAAGGGCGTCCCCGATCGTCAGGCATCGAGCCCTCCCCTGCCGTCCGCCGCCCAGGCGTCAACCGAGCGCCATTTCGTCCTTTTCGCCGGTGCGGATCCGCACCACCTGATCGAGCGTATGGACGAACAGCTTGCCGTCGCCGGTCTTGCCGGTCGAAGCGGCGGCCTGAATGGCTTCGAGCGCCTTATGCAGAACCTCATTCGAAACAGCGATTTCGAGGCGTAGCTTGGGAACTTCATGGGTCTGATATTCAGCACCGCGATAGATTTCGGTCTGGCCGCGCTGGCGTCCGAAACCGCTGACCTGGCTGGCGGTAATGCCTTGAACGCCGAGCGCCAGCAGCGCTTCGCGCACCTCCTCATATTTGTGCGGGCGAATCACCGCCGTAATCATGTGCATCGGATGTTCCCTTTCATAGCGCAGGCCAAGCTGCACAAGCCGCCGGATCGCCTCTGAGCGGGAGGGTAGATCGGCCTGCGTGCGCCGCCAGTCGTCGACGGTCTGCGAAAACTCCTGCGAAGCGACGAGTTGAATCCGCTGGTCGAGTTTTTCCATGAAGTGACCCTGTTGCGGCCGCCTGAGCGGACCTGCCGGAATTCCAGACATTTTGCGCTGAATCTCCCCGCGGAACCAGCAAGAAACACAACTTGCTATCAATCATCAAATAACAATATTGACAAACTTACACATATTACATATGTTAAGCGTATAACACATTGCATCACGGGCAAGCCCGTCCAGTTCAGGAGGTCGAAATGGTCAAGCACATTTACCGGGGCTACGAATACGACATTGAATCCAAAGAGCGCGTGCCACACAATCTGGGCGGACAGCGTCCCGACCTGATCTATCGCGGCGTTCATCATGACGGCGTGAAGGAGCGCCGCGAGGACGGCGTTACCGGCGCGCCAGGCCCGCTTTGGTATCGCGGACACAGGATGGCCTGAGCATTCTCGCAAACAGCAATCATCCATCGCAGCACAAAAGACAGACCGCCCGAAGCGTTTCGGGCGGTCCTTGTTGTTCATGCCGGCCCGCAAAAGCCAGGCATTGAACCGCTAGCCGCCTGTCGCTTCCACATCGCCCGGATCCGTTACGGGGCTTCCGGACACCGCGCCGTTGGCATCCGCGCCGGGCACAGCCTGAGCGGGTTCCGGCTTTGGATTGACCAGCTTATCGCGGCTGGCGTTGACGAGCGGCTCGATGCGGCTTTCCGCGACCCGGAAAACATAGTCATGCGCCGAACTGGCGAACAGATAGGCGCCGCCGCTCTCTTCGCGCCTGAAGCGGTAGACAAGCGGATTGGCGTCCTCGCGCTCGATCCTCACTTCGAAATCCGCCGGCTCAAGCGCCGCGAGCGCTGCGGCCCCCGCGCCATGAACGGCGTCGAAGACCAGGCTGGCCGCCGCAGAGATCAGACGCGGAAGCTCCGCCTCCTTCACCGTCTCACCTTCCGCAAGGCCGGCCAGCGTGAGCTTGCCATCCAGTTTTTCAAGTCTTGCGTCGCCTACTGCGATCGCCTCGATCGCGTCGCGGTCGATTTTCAGAAACTCGCGATCCATCCACTCCTCGCCACGCGTTCCGGCGTCATGGACTGCGATTCTTGCGGTGTGAATTTCGTCGACGGCGGCGAGACGGACATGCGCCTGCCTGAAAGAGGGAGATGTGCCGATCATAAGCTCGGCGACCTGCTCGCCGCCGGATTTCAGCACAATCCGCCGCATGTGGTCGGCTTCGGTCAACTTGAAGCGTCGGGCGGCCTCCGCAGTCGTCGCGACCGGCCATCCCTTTTCCATCCCCGCGAGCTTGTCCAGCAGTCCGGATACAAGCCCCTGGCTGGCGGGAAAATCCGCCATTGCGGGGATCACCCACCGGCCGTCCTTCCTGACAAGTTCGACCGAATTACCGCCGCTTTCGCCGATCGAGATCGAATCGACCGCGTCCTTTTCGAAGGCGACAAGCGGCTCGCCGGAATCATGGGCGGCGTAATCCGGGCCGCTGTAGTTCAGTGCAACTGCTAGCGCAAGTTGCACTCCGAGCACGCCAAGGAGAATGGCGGAAAAACGTGTCACGGTCATGCTCCTCTGCTTTCAAGGATGTTCCGATAGCGCCGCGCCGCCCCGTTCCGAATGAGACGGTACACCGCAAAGACCATCGCAAGGCCGATCATGGCGAGAGCGTAATTTGCGTACTCCCAGAATGCCTGCGTTCCCGCCGTCATCGGCTCCAGCGTGCGCGAGAAGCGCCCGCCGCGATTGCGCAGCTCCAGCAGCCCGCGGTCCTCCAGCGACCATTCGACCGCGTTCTGCACGAAAGCAAGCGGCGCGTCGTATTGCGTCTGGTTGACGCTTCCCGCCAGATTGAGGATATCATCCGAGAGGAAAGTGGAAGACCCGACAAGGATGATCCGCGCGCTTTCCGGCGAGCGCTCGATGACGCTGCCGAAGGTAGAGCGTTCAGCTTCCCCGGCGCTCTCGCCGACGTTGCCGGCCTCGGTTTCCGCCCCGTCCTGTCCCGGTTCGACGCCTGCGGCGAGGGGCGAAGGCTTGCCGGCGAAGTAGGAGGTGAAGGCGCCGGTCATCATCGCCCCGAGAAGCTGCCGCCCCGGCCTTTCGCCCGGCACGAAGCCGGTATCCGGATTGGCCTCGTAGTCCGGTATGCCGTTCAGCGCGCCTGAATCCCATGAGCGCGGCGAGCTTTCGATGAGCCGCACGACCTCCCGGCCATCCAGCTTCGACTCGTCGATCTCGATCGGAGCCGGCCAGGATAAGCTGAGCTGGCTCATGCCGGCTGTCGGCGCGTCCTCCTGCGCCAGACCGTCCTGCCGGATGTCGGGGAAAGGCGGATAGTCCAGAAGCTGGATCTGCTGCACCTGATAGCCGCCGACGGTCCGCTCGATGGGCACTGGGATCGGCGCGTTCTGGGGGTCGAGCACGAGCGACCGCCCGAGCCTGAAGCCATGATGGGCGAGCCAGTCCTCCAGCCCGGTTTCCAGTGGGGTGATCGCTAGATTGTCACGGAACGACGCCTTGAACGGCGCAGCCGAAATCACGAGCGTGCCGCCCTGCATCAGAAACTGGTCGATGGCGAAAAGCTGCTTCTCGTCCAGATTCTCTGGGGCTGCGACGACCAGTATGTCGGCTTCGCCGGGCGCAGCGCCTTCCGTGAGGGGCGCGCCGATGACGGCCGCATTTTCACGCAGCCTGTCCTCAAGCTGTGCGAAGGACGGCGTATGCCCGCCCGGCCCGCCGAATTGCGCCATCGGATCGGGTTCGGGCGTATGCAGGGCGACAGTGCGCAGCGCGCCAGGTACAAAGCGGCGCAGTACGGAGTCGACATTGCGCTTCAGCCCCGCCTTGTCGAGCGTGTCGGGCAACGGGACCGCCTCGGTTCGCCCGCCGCTGCTGACCAGCAGGTGAAACCAGAATTGCCGCGGGTCGAGCAAACCCGCCGCGAGCGGACGGAGGCCGAACTGCTCCTGTAAAAGCTGCGCCGCTGCGCCGCCATCGGCCAGAGGATCGGCTATGGTGCCGGCAAACTTGCCGGGCGCTTCCTTCTCATAGTCGGCCAGCAGTTCTTGCAGTTGTACGCGCAGCGCCGGCAAAGGCTCCGGCAGGTCTTCCTCGCCCGAGACGTAGGCCGTCAACTCGACATCTCCGGGAATGGCCGAAAGGATGTCGCCGCCGCCGCGATAGCTGTCCAGCACTTTCCTGATCGCACGCGTGATCTCGAATTCCGGATCGCGCAGATCGACGTCGAGTTCGCCGCCCTGCCCCCGCTTGATCTCGATCAGGTCGCTGTAGTTCAGCGTCGTATAGCCGTCGCCATATTTGACCAGAATGTCGAAATAGGAATTCGTCACCGAGGACTGATACCTTGTCGAGGTCTGGAAAGGCACGGGACGTATGCCATATTGCTGGTTGGCCTCGGCCTCAAGCTGCGGCTCCTCCAGAGGATCGATGATCTCGACCCGAACGCGGCCGCCGCCCGCAACCTCGTATTCCTTAAGCAGGTCGCGCAGGCGCGGGGCGAGGGGGGCGAGCTGGGGATGGGTGGCGGAACTGAAATAGGCGCGGATGAGCAGCGGCTCGCGCAACTGGGCAAGATAGGATTTTGTCGCGCCCGATATGGAGTAGACGCTGCCCGAGGTGAGATCGGCGCGCGCCCAGCCGAGCTGGCCAAGCCAAAGGTTGGCCGCGGCCAGATTGGCGACGACGAGCGCCGCGGCGAGGCGCCAGCTACGGTGTTTCGGCGCGCGGCCTTCTGACGACCACCTGACGCTTTCGAGCGAATAGACGTTAAGGACCAGGAACACGCCGACGATGCTGAGGTAATAATAGATGTCCCGCAGGTCGATTACGCCGCGCGAGATGGATTCGAAGCGCGATCCTGTCCCGATAAGGCGCAGCAGCTCCGTCCCGGCATTGCCGAACAGGCCGGTCAGCACGTTCGATCCGAGCAGATAGAACACGCCGCAGACCAGCGCGGCGAGGATCAGGCTGACGACCTGATTATCCGTCCGGGAACTGACGAAAAGGCCGATGGATATATAGGCCGCAGCCAGTGCCAGCGAGGCGAGATAGCCGCCGAATACCGGCCCCCAGTCGAGCGGTCCGGTGATCGAGACCGTAACCGGTAGCGGCAGGGTGAGGGCGAGCGCTATTGCGACGAGCGCCAGGCAGGCGAGAAACTTGCCGAGCACGAGCTGGACGGGGTTTACGGGCGAGGTCAACAGGAATTCGAGCGTACCCGAACGGCGTTCCTCGCTCCACATCCGCATCGTCATCGCAGAGACCAGGAAGATAAGCAGTACGGGAATCCAGTCGAAGAAAGGACGGATGTCGGCGATGTTGCGCGCGAAGAAACGCTCGAACCAGAAGAACACGAAAAGCAGCGCGGCCAGAAAGACGCCCACGAAGATGAACGCGGCCGCAGATGAGAAGAAAGAGGCGAGTTCCTTTTTTGCCACGCGGATCATGTTACGCATTTGTCACCTCCCTGTAGGAAGCGTCTCTGGACATGATTTCTGCAAAGACCGTTTCGAGATCGTTCTGTTCGGGGTGCAGCGCGATGAGGTCGTGCCCGCGTTCGCTGATGAGGCGGGCGATTTTCGGAGAGGTCTCCTCGATGCTGTGGCCGTTGACGCCGATGCCGTAGAGATGCGCCGGGCCTTCACGCGGAAGTGCTTCGACGCTGAGGCCTTCGCCGAGGCCAGAGATCAGCGCGTTCACCTCCTCGGGACCGGCGCTGGTCGCTAGCCGGAGGCGGCGGCGGCGGCTCAGATCCGAAAGCCTTGCGTCCAGCGCAAGCCGTCCGCGGTTGATGATGATGACCCGGTCGCAGACCGCCTGAACCTCCTGCAATATATGCGTCGAAAGGATCACGGTGGCATGTTCCGCGAGCGATCTGATGAGACTGCGCATATGCCTGATCTGCGACGGATCGAGGCCGTTGGTCGGCTCATCGAGGATGACGATCTTCGGTTTGTGCAGGATCGCCTGCGCCACGCCGGCACGCTGCCGGTAGCCTCGGGACAGGCTGGAAATCATGGCTGTCGCCTTTTCCTCTAGGCCTGTTGCGGCTATGGCGCTGCGCAACGCCTCGGGACGGTCAGCAGGCGGCACGCCTTTCAGTTCGGCAGCGTAATCGAGAAAGTCGATCACGGTCATGTCGGAATAGATCGGGCAGTTTTCCGGGAGATAGCCGATCATAGACTGCACCCGCGCCCGTTCGGTCTCGACGTTCATTCCGGCTATGGTGACGACGCCTGCGGTCGGTTCGAGATAGCCGGTCAGCATTTTCATGATCGTGGTCTTGCCGGCCCCGTTATGGCCTAGAAGCCCGACGATCTCTCCGGCGGCGATGTCGAACGAAACATCCTCGACAGCGGTGAAGTCGCCATATTTCCGCGTAAGATTTCTTGCGGCGATCATGTGCGGCTCCTGCATCAAGTTCAATTTGCCTGGCGGGCGATCCGCGCTGAAACCAAACCATGTGCGCGGCTGCGCGCTCCGAAAAGCGATATATTCGCTGGAATTTTCCGGCGTCAAGATGCTGGCGGAGGCCGAAGGATTACAGTTTTGTAAGGCTGTTCCGGACGGCTGAAATTATGGAAAAATCATAAAAAAAAGCGCCAAGGGGAACCCCTGGCGCATAGTTGCGCCGCCGCGCTGGAACCGGCCCGTCGCGGCGGTGGAAGGCGGCCTTACGCAGCCGCCGATGAAGGCTCCTTCGGATCGCGCAGCACGTAGCCGCGTCCCCAAACGGTTTCGATATGATGCTCGCCGCCGGTCGCGTTCGCCAGCTTCTTGCGCAGCTTGCAGATGAAGACGT
>CAYOUE010000072.1:0-333 GCA_964407075.1 uncultured Hyphomicrobiaceae bacterium | reverse complement strand
AGGAACATCTCCTTGGTGAGCGTCGTGCCCTTGCGCAGCGAGAGCAGCTCCAGCATCTGATATTCCTTGCCGGTCAGATGCACGCGCTGATCCCCGACCTCGACCGTCTTCGCATCGAGATTGACGACCAGATTGCCGGTCTGGATCACGGACTGCGCATGGCCCTTGGCGCGGCGGACGATGGCGTGGATCCGCGCGACGAGTTCGTCCTTGTGGAACGGTTTGGTCAGATAATCGTCGGCGCCGAAGCCGAGGCCGCGCACCTTGTCCTCCGTACCCGCCATTCCGGACAGGATCAGGATCGGGGTCTTGACCTTGCTGACGCGAAGCGTG
>CAYOUE010000071.1:0-14810 GCA_964407075.1 uncultured Hyphomicrobiaceae bacterium | reverse complement strand
CTTCGGAGCCGGCGTCCTCAAAGGCTGGAGCGATCAAGGCGGGCGTCCCGATTTCGTGTTCGTCAGCGGCGTCAGCGCGGGGGCGCTCATTGCGCCGCTAGCCTATCTCGGACCTGACGAGGATGACGCGCTCATTTATGCATGGACGAGCGGCGTGGCCGAGCCGCTCGGCGAGGGAGGCGTGCTTTCGCTGCTGTTTTCCCAGGAATCGCGCCGGATCGCGCTCTACGAACTGGTCGCAGGCTTCGTCGACGCCAAGATGCTCGGGCGGATCGCGGCACAGCACCGAAGCGGCAGGCGGCTCGTGGTGGTGACGACGAATCTGGACGCGCAGCGCCCTGTTCTATGGGATCTTGGCGCGATCGCCGCCAGCGGCCACCCGCGCGCGCTGGAGCTTTTCCGCAACGTGCTCGTCGCCTCGGCCAGCGTTCCCGGCATTTTCGAGCCGACGCTGTTTGAAGTCGAGGCTGGCGGTCAGCGCTTTTCGGAACTGCATGTCGATGGCGGCGCGACGCTGCAGGTCTTCACAGTTCCCGAGGCGATTCTCGCCGACAGCCGCTCCGCGCTGAAAAGCGCCCGGCGTGTTCCGGCCAATTTCTACATCATCATCAATAACCGCCTGAAGCCTGAGTTTCAGGTGGTGCAAGGCTCCACCGTGCCGGTGCTGGCGCGGTCGCTGTCCAGCCTCATCAAGACACATGCGCGGATGACCCTCGTCGCCACGCGCGAATTCGCCGGCTCGCGCGGGATCGGCTTCAATCTCACCTTCATCGGCGAGGATTTCCCGCCGGAGCTGAAATCCAGCTTCGAAACCGGATATATGCGGACAATATTCCGCTATGGCTACGACAAGGCCGCGGGAGGGGAGGCGTGGCAGCGTGAGATTCCGTTCCTGAACGGGCCGCGCCAGGACGCCGCTCTCTCTCAGGCGGAGGCGGTTGCGGCGCAGTAAATGTGCAGTCCGGGCCGCGTTACGGTCAGGCTCCCCAGGGATGATGGCCTGCACAGCCCGTAATCCGGATGGCGCGGGAGCCGAACCTCTATAGCGTTTCCTTCAGCTTCTCGCGCGGGTTGTAGGGATGCTTCCCGGCCCACCCCTCCATGAAGTCTTCGAGTTCGGCGTCCACCCGCGCCGGCATGATGACGCTGAGCTTGACGAACTGGTCGCCCTGGTTGCCAGTCTGGGCGTTGTGCACGCCTTTGCCGCGCATTCGCAGCACCTGAGCGCTCGATGCGCCTTTCGGGATGGTCAGAGTCACGCGGCCCGTGATCGTGGGAACCTCGACCTTTGCGCCGAGAACCGCCTCATAGATCGTGATGGGCAGGGTCAGAAGGATATTGTCGCCCTCGCGCTCGAAATAGGGATGATCGCGGATCTTCAACTCGATCAGCGCATCGCCCGGCGCACCGCGGCCGACGCCCGGCCCGCCCTTGCCCTTGAGCCGAAGCACCTGCCCCTGGACGACGCCCGAGGGCACGTTGATGTCGAGCGTTTCGCCTTCAGGCAGCAGGACGCGCTTTTTCAGACCGTTGGCCGCCTCCAGAAAGTCGATTTCCAGGTGATAGCGGTAGTCCATGCCGCGCATGTTGAAGCTGCGGTGGGAGGTGCGCCCGCCGCCTTGCGCGCCGCGTCCGAAGAAATCGCCGAAGATGTCATTGAAATCGCCGTAGCCCCCCGTCCCGTCATGGCCGGCGTAGCCGCCGCCATTGCCGTAGAACCCGCCAGTGTCGCGGCCGGCCGCGTCGATCTCGCCCGCATCGTAGCGCCGCCGCTTTTCCGGATCGCCCAGAATCGCGAATGCGGCGGACACCTGCTTGAATTTCTCCTCGGCGGTCTGGTTTCCGGGATTGCGGTCCGGATGATACTCTTTGGCGAGCTTGCGGTAGGCGGTGCGAATCTCGTCGTGACTCGCGGTCCGGCCGACATTGAGTATTCTGTATAGATCCTGGTCCATGGGTCCGCGTTCGCTCCGCACGAGGCGAGTATGCCTGAATGATTAGGGCATGAGCGCGAATTGATGAACAGCTTTTTTGCGCGATTCAGCCCGTCTCAAACCGGGCCGCACCGCCATGCCTGACCGGTCTATGCGCGGGGAAGCACCGCCTGAAAAAAAGATTTCGGAGGCTCCGGCTGAGGCTCGATCCGCATGGCCGCCCGGCAATTCATCAGCTTGGCCAGCATATCGAGCCTTCGCTGAACGTGTTCTCCGGCGAGCATTTTCAGGTCTTCGGGCAAGGTCAGCACCAGTTCATCGCTATTATAGCGAATTGGCGTCCTGTTGATAATAGCCGGCATGTTGACGGACAGCTTGAACCCGACCCGCGCTGCGGCGCCCAGGATCTGCGCGCGCCTGTTCAGTCTGCGTCCTGCGAGCTTGCGCAAGGCGGGGCTGAACTCGCCTGTGACAGTGGGCTTGTGGCTGTAATAGACGGCGAGGGCGAGATAAGCGCGGCCGGGATGGTCTACGCCGACGAAGGCGGACTGTGCAATCAGCCCGAGCGCCTTTTCGCCCCGGTAATCCGGATGTCCGCGCCAGCCGATGTCCGACAGGTAGCACGCGGCGCGGCGCAAGCGGCGCTCTTCGGGCGTTTCTTCAAGGCCGGGCGCTTCGAAGAGAGCGCTGGTCCAGTCGAAGAACTCGGCCGCATATTCGAATGAACGCGCCCGCCTTATCGCCATGTCTTCGCAGGCCGACTGCAGCGGGTCGAGCACGCGTTCCGCAGGGGGGAGGCCGAGATACAGCAGGCCCTCGCGCACGCCAAGCGCGGAAACGATGACTTCCGAAGGTTTGATGGCGTCGACGAGATGTTTCAAAAGCAAAAGGCCGTAGGGAAGCGTTTCCTGTCTTTCGCGGGAAATTCTGCTCAGATTCGGCACGCGCGGGTTTCGCGTCACCAGCTTTGAGCACAGTACGGCAATGTCGCGTACCGGAATCCGATAATGATGCATGATCGAGAGCGGATAGCGCTTTTCGAGCATATGGAGCCGGGCCACGGCGCGCCAGGTGCCGCCGATAATGTAAAACGGACGTCCGCGGCCGGATTTGAGCCAGTCGGCAGTTTTCAGATTCCGTTCGATATGGGCGGAGGCCTTGGCGTAGTTTCTGCCCGAAATTTCCATCAGGTTCAGGCTGCCGAGAGTCAGGGAAATCTGATTACTGACCGACGTCCCCTTGAGGTCGATGAGTTCCAGGCTTCCGCCGCCGAGATCGCCCGCTATGCCGTCGGGCTCGATGAAACCTGCGGAGATGCCCGCTGCGGCGAGCTGGGCTTCCTCGTCTCCCCGCAGAATGCGGATCGGGCATCCGAGCAGGCGTTCTGCAGAGGCGATGAACTCCTCCCCATCCGTAGCCCTGCGGGTGGCTTCAGTTGCAAAGGCGTATGTGCGGGTGACGCGCGTCTGTTCGCACAGCTTGCGGAAACGAGGGAAAATTTCTAGCGCACGCCCCACTGCGCGCGGATTGAGACGGCCGTCAGGCTGCGGATCCCGCCCCAGCCCGCACAGCAGCTTTTCGTTTAGAATAGGTGTCGGGCTGCGGACCTCGTTCTCGTAGATGACGAGCCGGATCGAGTTGGATCCGATGTCGACGACTGCGACGGGACTGGCTTTCGAAGCAGGGCTTTTTTCGCGCCAGTCCACGACCCGCTAATCCTTTTTATCGCCCGCGCCCCCGACGAATACTCGCGGCGGAAAGCGCTCGGCCAGAGACTCGCCGCGCCCTGACAGGCTCGGGTTGGTCATGAAATATTCGTGGGCGTTGAAAAGCTCCTCGCCGGGATCGGGCTGGATCTTCACCGACGACCCGTCAGCCAGCACGCGCCAGCTCTGCTGGTTGTCTTTCAGGTTTGCGGCCATGATCTGCCCGAGGACCTGTTCGTGAACGGTGGCGTTTCTAACCGGTACCATAGCTTCGACGCGCCTGTCGAGGTTGCGGGGCATCATGTCGGACGAGCTGAAGTAGACATGCGCGCCGGGCGAGGGGAGGCTGGCACCGCCGCCGAAGCAGTAGATCCGGCTGTGCTCCAGAAAGCGGCCGATGATGCTTTTGACCCGGATGTTGTCGGACAGCCCGGGAACGCCGGGCCGCAGGCAGCAAATGCCGCGCACGATCAACTCGATATGCACGCCGGCCAGACTCGCCTCGTAGAGCGCGTCTATGATGCCCGGATCGACGAGTGCATTCATCTTCATCCAGATCACGGCGGGACGTCCGGCTTTCGCATGTGCGATTTCGTCCCGGATGTGCCACATGACCTTGTCGCGGATTCCATGCGGAGACGTCGCCAGCGCTTTCAGCTCCGCAGGCTCAGCATATCCGGTGATGTAGTTGAACAGCCGAGTCACATCGTGGCCTATCAGGGGATCGGCGGTGAAATATGACAGGTCCGTATAGATGCGCGCCGTTTGCGGATGGTAATTGCCGGTGCCGATATGGCAATAGGTGCGCAACGCACCGCTTTCGCGCCGCATGACCTGGCCGAGCTTTGCGTGCGTCTTCAACTCGATGAAGCCGAACACGACGTTGACGCCGGCCTTCTCAAGCTCCCGGGCGGCGTTCAGATTGATCTCCTCGTCGAAGCGCGCCTTGATCTCCACGAGCGCGGTCACGAGCTTGCCGGCCTCGGCGGCCTCCTTCAGGGCCTCGACGATGGGCGATTTACGGCTGGTCCGATAGACGGTCCACTTGATGGCGACGACATCCGGATCGGTGGCCGCCTGGCGCAGATACTGGATCACCACGTCGAACGATTCGTAAGGATGATGGACGAGGATATCCTTCTGCCGGATCGCGGCGAAACAGTCTCCGTTATATTCGCGTATGCGTTCGGGAAAGCGGATCACGAAGGGCTGGAACTGGAGATCGCGCCTATCATCGACGATGAGCTGCGAGATGTCGGATAGCGCCAGCAGGCCGTCCTGGATCGACACGGCGTGTGGGGCGGCTTCAAGCTGGCCGCGCACGAACGAACGCATGGATTGGGGCGTTCTGGCGTCTATTTCGAGCCGGATCACCGATCCGCGGCGGCGTTTCTTCAGCGCGGCCTCGAATGTGCGCACCAGGTCTTCGGCCTTTTCGCTGATTTCGACCTCGCTGTCGCGCAGCACGCGGAACCCGCCTATTGCCTTCACCTCGTAGCCTGCGAAAAGCTGCTGCTCTGCGAAAAGCGCGATCATCGACTCCAGCCTGATGAAGCGGATCGGCACCGCCTTGCCGTTACGCTTTGCAGGAGCGTCCGGAAGACGGATGAAACGGTTGAGCTGGTTGGGTATCGGCAGGATGCTGTAAAGGACCGTTTCGTCGTCGCCCTTCTTCCGGCATTCGAGGGCGAGCACGAATCCCCGGTTCGGAATGAACGGAAAACGATGCGCCGGATCGACTGCGATCGGCGTGAGGACCGGGAAGACATGGCTGAGGAAATATTCCTCCAGCGTTTCGCGCTCCTTCGCCGTCAGTTCCCCGGCCTCCACGATCGCGATGCCGCTCTCCTCGAGTTCGCCTTTCAGGCGCACCCAGTCCTTCTGTTGCTGGTCTGTCAGGGCCGCGACAGTTTCGTCGATCCGCCTGAGCTGCTCGGCAGGCGTCAGACCGTCTTCGCTCGCTGTTGTAACGCCTGCATTGACCTGGCCGATCAACCCGGCGACGCGGACCATGTAGAATTCGTCCAGATTGCTTGCCGAGATCGAAAGGAATCGGACGCGCTCCAACAGCGGATGGTTGGCGTTCTCCGACTCCGCGAGCACGCGCATGTTGAACTGCAGCCAGGAAAGCTCACGGTTGAAATAGCGTGAGGGGCCGAAGGCGGCGACCTTTTCGGCCAGTGTTTCAACGGGCGGGGCCGCTGCTTTCCGCTTCAGGGCTTTGCTCTTGCGCTGCGTTGTGGACATGGCTTTCCTGAATGATGCGATCGGGGAGGCAGCGCATTGCGGCGCATCACCTTTACGCCCATACAGTCATGATGGCTGCTTTGCATTAAAGATAATTGACATAACGGATTAATGAAACGGGATGGCGGGAAAACTTGTTCCTGTCGCCCCCGGGGCCTGCGGGCTACGGCTGCCCCTCGGGATCGTCCGACGTCAGTACTCTGGCGGCAAGCGCGCGCGTCACTCTGCGGCGCTCCGCAAGTGCGAGGCGGTCCAAAGACGCGACGACGGACTGCAAGGCCGCGACGGAACGCTCTGAACGCCTGAGAATATAGCCGATGACATCCGGCTCGATGCGGATCTGCCGGTCTGCGAAGAGCTTTACCAGCACCGCACCGAGCAGCGCTTCGTCCGGCTCTTCGATGGTGACGAGCGCAGCGGAGCGCAGGCGCGAGCGCAGGTCGGGCAGCCTCACCATCCATGCGCCGGGCTGGGCCCGGGAGGTAATCAGCACGTGGAATTTGTGCTCCCTCGCCAGATTCAGCAGATGAAAGGCGGCGTGCTCGTCGGCCGGTTCCTGGCCAAAATCCTCGATGACCGCGGAGCCTCCGTCCAGTTTGGCCGCAGCGATCGCCGCACCGATTTCGGAGGCCGCGAAGCTTTGCGCGCCGGACCGCACACGCCAGACATTGGCGAGATGCGTCTTGCCCGAACCGGGCGGCCCGCTGATGACGGCGCAGTGAAACGGCCAGTCCGGCCAGGCGTCGACGAGCTTCACGGCCTGTTCGTTGGAGCGGCTAATAAGGAAATCCTCGCTGCCGAGCGCCGGGCGGTGCGGAAGTTCGAATACGAGTTGGGATGGCGTCACGGAATTTCCTGTTCGTTCTTGGTGCGATATCCGGAAGCCTCCTTTCGGCGGTCGGCGTGATCGTAATCAGCCATCCTGCGCACCCAGATCGCCATGTAGAGTCCGGCTGACAACGCCGTCGTGAGGCCGCAGGCCCACATGAGCAGCCTTTCCAGCGTGCCGAGGCCCAGCGTGAGGCCGCCCTCCGCGAGCACGAGCGCGGCGAGCGCGATCTGGACGCCGGTGTTCAGCTTGCTGAGCCTGGTGGGACGGATTTCGACATCGCGGTCGAGCAGCCAGGTCAGCAGCACCGCGCCGATGATGAGGACGTCCCGGCTGATGACGAGGATGACCAGCCAGGGCGGGACATGGCCGAGAAAGCCGAGCGCGGCGTAGACGCTGATGAGCAGCGCCTTGTCGGCGAGCGCGTCGAGATAGGCTCCGAGCTGTGTTTCCCATCCGAAGCGCCGGGCGAGATAGCCGTCCAGCGCGTCGGTCAGGCCGGCGGTCAGGAATACGATGAATGCCGCCAGCATGGCGTCGATGACGATCAGCCAGACGATCACCGGAACGAGGATGAGCCGCAGCAGCGTCAGCAAGGTCGGCAGATAATACAATTTTCACCGTCCGCCCGCCGCCTATCTCGCAACAACGACCCATACACCGCCGCGGTCCTCCACAGCCAGCCCCTGCGACTGCGCGGCCTGGGCGAGGCGGGAGACGCCGCCGGGGAAATCGACCGTGATATTGGCGCCGCGCGCGTTCAGCCCCTTGATTTCGAGGCCCTGTACGCCCGGAATCTGCTGAAGCCGCTGGCGCATGGCCTGCCAGGCCCGCATACCGGAAAACTGGGCCGTCAGCGAGACCGTCTCGATGTCCGAAGAGCCGCCGTCGAAAACGCCCTGGCTGGCGAGGCGCACCGCCTTCCAGCGTCCTTCGACGATCTTTGCGGATATTCTGGCGGCGAAATCGGCCGTTACGGCGATGTCGCGGCCGTAGATCCTGAATTCGCGGGCGAGGTCGAAACTGCCGACCGCGTCGCGGCCGATCAGCCGCAGGCGGAAAGCGCTGCCCTGCGGATCGACATCGGCGATGGCCAGAACCAGATATTCCGACCTGTATTGATAGCTCAATGTCTCGAACAGGGCGTTCGACGCGCCGGAAATGCCGGAGATCATGGAGGCGGTAAGATTGGCCTTTGCCTGCATGAGCTTCATGGGCGTGAGCGAATGCTCGGTGTCGATACCCTCAAACGCCTCGTACCACGGATTGTCGGAGCCGGGACGCTCTATCCCACCTTCGATCATGACCGGTATCAGAAGCGCCGGATTCGCCTGCTGATCGGTGTAGGGCAGTCCGAAACGGTTGAGTATGTCCCGCACGGCATTGGACTCGAAGGTAAAGTCGAGCGTCGCCAGATAGCGCGTCGCCGAATTGCTTTCCCGCCGGACGGCGAAGCCATCGACCATCCGCTCAACGAGATCGTCGGACAGGACCGGAAGCTTTCCATGCGAGTTCCATGCCGTCAACCGCTTGAAAAGGTGACGCAAAGCGATCTGCTGGGCCTGGGCGAGGGCCTTCTCCTTGGCGGCGACGGCGTTATCCGCTTCCGCCGAGACCGCGATCTTGGAGACGGTGTAAATGCCCTGAGACTGGGCAGTGGCTTGCAGGCACGCGGCGCAGCTTGCAAAAGCCGCGAACGCCGTCAGCATCAGATTGTGCGAAAGTCTGTTCATCGAGCAGGCCCGTTTTCATTCGGCGCGGCCGAAGTGCCGCAGGTTCCGGCCGCACACTAGCGCGCTTTGGCGGCGGCACAAAGCGGCAATGCCATCAGAGCCAAGCCGACTCCCATATATCGCCCGCCCGCGCCTGTGGCTGGCGGAGCGGAAAATGAACGGCTTTCGCGGCCTGGATCTGCTAATCCTTCGATATGAAGATTGACGCGGGCTCTGTATGGCGCTCGTCTTTGTTGCTGAACGATTCGGGAGTTGCCTCATGAGCGAAGCCGGCGAAAAGTCCGATGGCGGCATGACTTATGCCGGGGCCGGCGTCGACATTGGCGCGGGTAACGCCCTCGTTGAGGCGATCAAGCCGCTTGCGCGCGCAACGGCCCGGCCCGGCGCGGGCGCGGATCTGGGCGGGTTCGGCGGGCTGTTCGATCTCAGGGCGGCGGGCTTCAGCGATCCGATCCTCGTGGCGGCGAATGACGGCGTCGGCACCAAGGTGAAGATCGCGATCGAATCGGGCCGGCATGAGACCATCGGCGTCGATCTCGTGGCGATGTGCGTCAACGATCTGATCGTGCAGGGCGCGGAGCCACTGTTTTTCCTCGATTATTTTGCGTCAGGGAAGCTCGACGTCGCGGTTGCGCGCGATGTGGTGGCCGGGATCGCGGAAGGGTGCAGGCAGGCGGGCGCGGCTCTGATCGGCGGGGAGACGGCGGAAATGCCGGGCCTGTATGCGCCAGGCGACTATGACCTCGCCGGTTTCGCCGTCGGTGCGGCGGAGCGCGGCGCGCTGCTTCCGCGCGGCGATCTCGCCGAAGGCGATTGCGTGATCGGTCTTGCCTCCTCGGGGCTGCATTCCAACGGCTTTTCGCTCATCCGCCGCCTTGTGTCAGAGTTGGGCCTCGCCTGGGACGCTCCGGCCCCGTTCGATCCGGGCCGCGATCTGGCTGACGCGCTGCTGGAGCCGACGAGACTCTATGTCCGGCCGCTCCTGGCCGCAATCCGCGAAACCGGGGCGGTCAAGGCGCTCGCCCACATCACCGGAGGCGGGCTCACGGAGAATCTGCCGCGCGTTCTGCCGGATGGTCTTTGCGCTGACATCGGCCTTGCAGGCTGGATGCCGCCGCCGGTCTTTTCTTGGGCCGCAGGGGTTGGGCGCATCGCGGAGGAAGAAATGCTCCGGACCTTCAATTGCGGCGTCGGCATGGTTGTCGTCTGCGGCGAGGCTGACGCGGACGCGCTGTGTGCGCATCTCGCGGCGTCAGGGGAAACTGCGTGGCCGATCGGCGTGCTCGCACGGCGGGGAGACGGGCCGCCCGTGCGCTATACGGGCAGGCTCGGACTGACGTCATGACGATGAAAAGACGCATCGGCGTGCTGATCTCAGGGCGCGGCAGTAACATGCAGAGCCTGATCGACGCCTGTACGGAGCCGGACTATCCGGCTGAAATCTCGCTAGTGATCTCCAACCGCCCGGACGCCGCAGGGCTGGACCGCGCGCGGGCAGCCGGGATCGAGGCGCGCGTCATCGACCACAAGCGCTATGCCGGGCGGGGCGCATTCGACGCCGATCTCGACCGCGCCCTGCGCGATGCGGGGGTGGAGATCGTGTGCAACGCCGGTTTCATGCGGCTGCTGACGGCAGATTTCGTCGAAGCCTGGCGCGACCGGCAGCTCAATATTCACCCTTCGCTGCTTCCCGCTTTCCGCGGACTGCGCCCGCAGCAGCAGGCGCTGGACGCTGGGGTATGCGTCTCCGGCGCAACGGTGCATTTCGTGCGTGCGGAGATGGACGCGGGTCCGATCGTGGCGCAGGCCGCCGTTCCGGTTCGCGTGGACGATACTGCTGACAGCCTCGCCGCACGCATTCTCGCCGCCGAGCACCGGCTCTATCCGCACGCATTGAAGCTGGTCGCGTCGGGTCAGGCCTGGGTCGAGGGCGAGCAGGTCCGCTACGCCTCGCCGGACTGCGAAAGGGCGATGCTTTCTATCTGACTCATTCCGCCGGCGTCAGCAGCCTGGCCAAGGCCAGCGCCACAACCAGTGTCGCCTTATGCAGATCGTCGAGCTTGAGCTTTTCATCTGCGCGATGGCCGTTGGCTTCGAGCAGGGTGCGCGGCCCTGCGCCGTAGAGAACGGTCGGAACGCCCGCCGCGGAATAGAGCCGTGCGTCGGTATAGATCGGCACGCCCTTGGTCCCGACCGGAACGCCGAGAACCCTTTGCGCCTCTGCCTGTATCGCTTCGACAAGCCGCTCCTGGCCGGTGATCGGCGTGAACGGCTCGGCCAGCATGATCCGCCGGATATTCACGGCGATATCCTTACGGCCCGCCGCCGCCTCTTCGATCAGCGCCCGTAATTCGGCTTCCGCCGCTTCGGCGCTCTCCTCCGGCGTGATGCGGCGGTCGATGCGGAACGTCACCCTGTCGGGCACGACATTGGTGTTGATGCCACCGGAGATCAGCCCGATGGTGAGGCCGGGCGCGCCGATGCCTTCGATCGGGGAAATCCTCGATCTAAGCGCCGCACGCAATCCGTAAAGCGCTGTCAGTACCCCCGTGGCGGCCTCCAGCGCGTCGGCGCCGCTCTCAGGCATGGCCGCGTGCGCCGAACGCCCGATAACCTCCGCCTCCAGATGCAGGCAGCCATTATGCGCCGTGACGATGTCGTAAGCGAACCCGGCCGAAATGGCGTAATCCGGTTTCGACAGCCCTTGCCGAAGAATATAGCCGGGGCCGATTGCGCCGCCCGCCTCCTCGTCATAGGTCAGATGCAACTCGACCGCGCCGCCAAGGCGCGCGCCCGAGGCGGCGGCCTGCTTCAGGGCGAGCAACGCGAACCCATAAGTGGCGAAGTCCGATTTCGAGACCGCAACGCCGCGCCCGTACATGTAACCGTCGCGGATCTCCGCGCCATAAGGGTCGGCGGTCCAGCCCAGACCGGGTGGCACCACGTCGCCATGCGCATTGAGGGCGATCACAGGGCCGTCGCCGAAGCGCTCGCGGATGATGAGGTTCGTTGCGGAGATCATGCCGTTCGCTTCGACGAGTCCTGGCGGAACCGGATGACGCTCGACCGTGAAGCCCAGCGCTTCCAGCAACTCCGCCGCCCGCGCCGCATGGGGCGCGCAATCGCCCGGCGGATTGTCCGAGGGAACGCGGACGAGTTCGGCAAGAAACTCCGTTTGCCGGTCATGGCTGCCCGCCAGAAACTCCGTGATCGCTTTTTCGGCCGTTCCGCTCACTGATCCGCCTCCGTTCCGGGTCTGAATGTCTCGATGAAATGCATGAGCGCGCGCGCGCCCGCCTCGGCGTCCCGCAGTTCGACATGCTCGTCCGGGTGATGGCTGACGCCCCCCCTGCAACGCACGAACAGCATACCGATCGGGGCGAGATCGGCCATCGCCATTGCGTCATGTCCGGCGCCGCTCGGCAGGGCGAGCGGGCGGATTCCTTGCGCGGCGACGGCTTCCGATAGAGCGGCGATAAGCCAGGGCGCGCAGGCGGCGCTGCGATTTTCATGCGTCGCCGTCACTTCGCAGGCCAGCCCGCGCCGCTGCGCGATGCGCCCGATCTCATCGATGATGGCGTGCGCTGCGTTTTCCCGTCTGATGTTTTCCGCCGCCCTCACGTCGATGGTGAAGACCGCACGGCCGGGTATGACGTTGGCAGCATCCGGCTCCGCCGCGATCCGTCCGACGGTGCCGACGAGGTCCTGCCCGCCTGCGCAGATCCTTTCCACGGCCAGCACCGCCTCCGCTGCCCCGGCGAGCGCGTCGCGGCGCAGACGCATCGGCACTGTGCCTGCGTGTCCGGCCATACCGTCGAGAATAATCCGGAAGCGGTTCGCGCCGTTGATCGCGGTCACGACGCCGAGGGGCAGATCCTCCGCTTCGAGCACCGGCCCCTGCTCGATATGCAACTCGATATAGGCGAGGACCTCCTCGCGCCGCCGCGCGGCCTGTCCGATCGCGGACGGGTCGAGGCCGAATGCGGTGATAGCCTCGCGCAAGGTGATCCCATCCCCGTCACGCGCTTCCAAAGCAGCCGCATCGAACGTCCCGGCGACGGCGCGGCTGCCGAGCAGCGTCGAGCCGAAGCGCGCGCCCTCCTCGTCGCAGAAGCCGATGACTTCGAGTGCGAACGGCAGTTTCAGGCCGCGTTCCGCGATTTCCGTGACGCATTCGAGCGCGGTCACGACGCCGAGCGGTCCGTCCCATTTTCCTGCATTGCGCACCGTATCGAAATGCGACCCCAGCATCAGGCAGGGCAGGCCCGGCCGTTCGCCCTCCAGCCTCCCGACGACATTGCCGATTGCATCCATGCGCGCCAAAAGCCCTGCCTCCCGCATCCATTGAAGGATGAGATCTGCAGCGCTCCGGTGCTCTGGCGAAAAGCTGATACGGGTGAGAACGTCGGCCGATTCCGTAATTGCGGCAAGCGCCTCGATCCGCTCCGCGATCCTCTCTCCCGCCGCACCGGTCTTCCTCATTTCCATTCCTGCCGCCTTATGCGTATGAATTTTTTCTGCGCCTTGCGCCTGAACATCGCTGCAATGCAACTATAGAGCCGCCGCTGCGCAGCGGGCAATCCGCCTGCCGGTTCGTCCTGATGGCGGGGCTTGCCGTCCTGCCTGACGGCGGCTTAAACTGCGGCGAGATAAAAAGGAAATCGGGGGAGGGAGTTCAGTTGCGCCTGCTGGAAGGAAAATTTGCGGTCGTAACCGGTGCGGCCTCGCAGAGAGGGCTTGGCAAGGCGTCGGCCAGGCTGCTCGCAGAGCATGGAGCCAGCGTCGCCATACTCGACCTCGACCGGGCCATGGCGGAAGCCGCCGCCTCCGATATAGGCGCGGACCATATCGGGCTTGCCTGCGACGTCATGGACAAGGCGGCCTGCGAGACCGCGGCAGCCGAGTTGATCCGCCGCTGGGGCCGGATCGACATCCTCGTCAACAATGCCGGGATGACCCAGCCTCTGAAGATCATGGAGATAGCGCGGGAAAATTACGACGCCGTCCTCGACGTCAATCTGCGCGGCACGCTCCAGATGAGCCAGGCGGTCATTCCTCAGATGCGCGCGCAGAAATCCGGCGCCATAGTCAACATGTCCTCCGTCTCCGCGCAGCGCGGCGGCGGGATATTCGGCGGCCCGCATTACGCAGCGGCCAAGGCCGGAATACTCGGGCTGACCAAGGCCATGGCGCGCGAGTTGGCCCCGGACAATATCCGCGTCAACGCCATCTGCCCCGGCTTTATCGACACAGACATCACCGCAGGCAAGCTCACCGAGGAAATGAGGCGGGCGATCCTCGCCGGAATTCCGATGGGGCGCGCCGGCTCCGCCATGGACGTGGCGGGCTGCGTTCTGTTTCTCGCCTCCGATCTGTCGTCCTACGTCACCGGCTCCGAGGTCGACGTGAACGGCGGCTCGCTCATCCATTGAGGACATCATGACCCGCATCGTTTTTCTCGACCGCGTGACAATCGGCCCGTCCGTGGAGCTGATCCGCCCGAAAAGCCCCCATGAGTGGACCGAATACGACGTAACGGGCGCAGATCAGGCTGTCGAGCGTCTCAAGGGCGCGCAGATCGCGATCATCAACAAGGTCCCGATGAGCCGCGAAACGCTCAGTCAGCTTCCCGACCTGCGCTTCATCATGATTGCGGCGACAGGCTTCGACGTGATCGACCTCGACGCCTGCCGCGATCTCGGCATCACCGTCTCCAACGTGCAGCGCTATGCGGTGAACACCGTCCCCGAACATACATTTGCGCTGATCCTGGCGCTAAGGCGCAACCTCGTCGGCTACCGGCAGGACGTCATCTCCGGCGAATGGCAGCGATCCGGGCAGTTCTGCTTCTTCAGCCACCCGATCCACGACCTGGCAGGGACCCGCCTCGGAATCATCGGCGAAGGTTCCATCGGACAATCGGTCGCCGCTCTTGGGCGCGCCTTCGGCATGGAGCCGCATTTCGCCGCGCACAAGGGCGTCGAAGGCCTCGGGCCGCTCTATACGCCGTTCGAGGAAGTGCTCGAAACTTCGGATGTGATAACGCTCCATGCGCCGCTGACCTCCTCGACTCGCGACACGCTGGCTATGCCCGAGTTCCGCCGCATGAAGCGCCGTCCGCTGATCGTCAACACCGCGCGTGGCGGCCTCGTCAACGAAGCCGATGCGGTTGCCGCGCTCGACGAAGGGCTGATCGCCGGGATCGGTTTCGACGTGCTCACGAAGGAACCGCCCTCCGAAGACAATCCGATCTACAAAGCCGCGGCGCGCCATAATGTGATCCTCACCCCGCATGTCGCTTGGGCCAGCCATGAGGCCATGACCGGCCTCTGGCGGCAGGTGGTCGACGGCATCGACGCTT
>CAYOUE010000070.1:0-14966 GCA_964407075.1 uncultured Hyphomicrobiaceae bacterium | reverse complement strand
GAGGGATTCGAACCCTCGGAACGCTTGCGCGCTCAACGGTTTTCGAGACCGCCCCATTCAACCACTCTGGCACCTCTCCGGAAGTTTCTATCTAGCGTGTCGATCCGGACGCCGCAAGGGGCGTAGAGTATTCGTCAAGGTATTTCGGGGGGAAAGCGGCCGGGCGTTCTGGCCCGGCCCTGGCTTCGCGTCCTTCAGGCGACGCTCGAAAGCGGCGTCGGAGGGTGCGAGACGACCGGCGGATACAGTTCGTCGAGGGGTATCGAGCGGCCGTTCGACTGGACGATCCGGCAGTGAAAGCGCTTCAGCGCGCGCGTATGCGGCACGCCGCAGGAATGCGCGATGACGCCAACGTCGTAACGCATCTTCTCGACGAAATTAGCGACGCGTACGGCCTTGTCGGCGGGGTTGAGGCCGCGCTGCAGCCGCGGATCGTGAGTGGTGATGCCGGTGGGGCAGGTGTTCTTGTTGCATTTGAGGGACTGGATGCAGCCCAGCGCGAACATGAAGCCGCGCGCTGAAACCACGGCGTCGGCGCCGGCGCAGAACGCCCAGGCGACCTCGGCCGGCGTGATGAGCTTGCCCGACGCAAAGACCTTCACGCGGTCGCGAAGGCCATGCTTGCACAATATGTCGACGACCATCGGCAGGGCTTCACGGACGGTCAGGCCGACATTGTCCATAAGGGGCATGGGCGCGGCCCCGGTGCCGCCGTCCCCTGAGTCTATGGCGATGAAGTCCGGCGCGCTTTCGATGCCGCGCATGTGGATCTCCTCGCACATCCTTTCCAGCCAGCCATAAGCGCCGATCACAGATTTGAAGCCGACCGGCTTCTCGGCGATTCTCCGATAACGATCGATAGCGTCGAGCAGTTCGGCGATATTGTCGATGTCAGGATGACGGTTCGGCGAAATGGAGTCACTGAAAGCCGGAATACCGCGGATCCGCGCGATCTCCGGCGTCACCTTCGCAGCGGGAAGAATGCCGCCCTTGCCCGGCTTCGCACCCTGGCTGAGCTTCAGCTCGATCATCCTGACCTGCTCATGGGCCGCCACCGTCCTCAGGCGCTCGGGATCGAACGAACCGTCAGGATGGCGCACGCCGTACTTCGCCGTGCCGATCTGGAACACGATATCCGCGCCGCCTTCGAGATGGAACGGCGATAGCGCACCCTCACCGGTGTTCAGCCAACAGCCGGCCATCGCAGCGCCTTTGGACAGCGCCTTTACAGCCGGTTTGGAGATCGCGCCATAGCTCATGCCGGAGATATTGATGATCGAATTGAACTCGTAAGGATGTTTCGTGTACGGACCGACGGTGACGGACGGCGTGCCGACTGCGTCCTCATTGAGCGTCGGAAAGGGGCAATTCACGAAAATCACCGTGCCGACGGGAGTGAGGCTGCGGGTGGAGCCGAAGGCGACCGTGTTGTCTTCTCCCGAAGCTGAACGGTTTACCCACTCACGCTCGGCCCTGTTGAAAGGGAGTTCCTCACGGTCCATTGCGAAGAAATACTGCCGAAAGAACTCGCCAAGAGTAGATAAGATGTAACGGAAATGACCAATGACCGGGTAGTTACGGCGTATGGCGTTTTTCGTCTGCGATATGTCGGCTATAAATATAATAAGAACCAATAGAACAACCGATCCGACTGCAAATACGAATAAGGTGGAAAGAAAACTCAATCCTTCCATTGTAAATTGAGTTACAAGATCCATGACGCTCCTCCGCTGACGGCTGTATAATGGGCGAATAAAGTCTGTGTGACGCGATAAACGGGCGGCTATCGAACATGTATGACTGTAACATGGAAAAATTCACGTTTGGCTCACATTGTCGCGGGGCAGTAGCGCCGCGCCGATGACTTCAACGTGATCGCGGAGTGAACGCGAAGTTGCAGTTTTACTGGCCGTGTGAGGCTTCCAGGGGTCAGATCGCCGCGACGGCCTGTACTTCGACGAGAAAATCCTCCCGGACCAGCCGGTCTACCATCAGCAACGTGTTCGGAGGATAACGTCCGTCAGGGAACATGGCGGGGAACGCGCGCTTGCGGAACGCCATGAACTGTTCGATGGACTGTGAGTGTACGAGATAGGTCGTGAACTGAACGACATTGCCCCATCCGGCGTTCGCGGAATCGAGCGCCAGCTTGATATTGGCGAAAACTTGCGCGCATTGCGCGTCGAAATCGAGTTTGCCGACAGTGTTTCCGTCGCGGTCGGCGGCGAGCATCCCTGCGATGAACAGGAACTCGCCCGCCTTGACGCGCGCGACATGGCTGTATTGCCCGAGCGGTGTGCCGAGGCTGTCGGGATTATAGATCGTTATTTCCGCCATATCCGATTCCTCAGATAGCTAGCCCGCAGGCCCGTTCGGCATTTGCGCGGATCGCCGCGATGTTGCCTGCATAGTCGCCGCCCTTGAAGACGCCGGATCCGGCGACGATGGCGTTCGCCCCCGCGCTAGCGACCTGGTCGGCAGTGCCTGCATTAACGCCGCCGTCAACTTCGAGGTCGATGGGGCGGTCCCCGATCATGGCCCTCAGTCTACGGATTTTTTCGCATTGCTCGGGAATGAAGGCCTGGCCGCCGAAGCCCGGATTGACCGTCATCACGAGAATGAGGTCGAGCTTGTCGAGCACATATTCGACGGCGCTTTCCGGCGTAGATGGCGTCAGCGAGACGCCGGCCTTCTTGCCGAGGGCCCGGATGGCCTGAAGCGAGCGGTCGAGATGCGGCCCGGCTTCGGCATGAACGGTGATGATGTCGGACCCTGCCTTGGCGAAAGCTTCGATATAAGGATCGCATGGCGCGATCATCAGATGCACGTCGAAGACCTTGCGGCTGTGCGGACGTAACGCCGCAACGACATCGGGACCGATTGTGATGTTCGGCACGAAATGGCCGTCCATCACATCAACATGGATCCAGTCACATCCCGCCTCGTCGATGGCGCGCACTTCTTCTCCGAGACGCGCGAAATCGGCGGACAGGATCGACGGCGCAATAACGATCGGGCGCTGCTGCATGGCCCGCCTCACGCCGCTTTCGAGGCGCTTGTCTTCGGGTCCAGTTCGCCCGAAGAGTAGCGTTTTGCCATTTCCGCCGCCGGGACCGGCTTCAGCTTCGAGGCGTTGCCTGCGGTGCCGAAGGCTTCGAAACGGTCTTCGCAGACCTTCTGCATCGCCTCAGTCGCCGGCTTCAGATATTTGCGCGGATCGAATTCCCCGGCCTTTGTGCCGAGCACCTTGCGCACAGCGGCCGTGGAGGCGAGGCGAAGGTCTGTGTCGATGTTCACCTTGCGAACCCCATGCCGGATTCCGCGAACGATTTCCTCGACCGGAACGCCGTAGGTTTCGCGGATATCGCCGCCGAACTGGTTGATGATCTCCAGCAGTTCCTGCGGGACCGAGGACGATCCGTGCATGACGAGATGCGTGTCGGGCAGTTTCGCGTGAATTTTCTCTATGACGTCCATTGCGAGCACATCGCCGGTCGGCTTGCGGGTGAACTTGTAGGCTCCGTGCGACGTGCCGATGGCAACAGCCAGTGCGTCGACCTTGGTTTCCGCAACGAATTCCGCCGCCTGGTCCGGGTCGGTCAGCAGCATTTCCTTGGACAGCTTGCCCTCAAAGCCATGGCCGTCCTCAGCCTCGCCTTCGCCGGTTTCCAGCGAGCCGAGGCAGCCGAGTTCGCCCTCGACCGACACACCGACCCAGTGTGCGATTTTCGTGACTTCGCGCGTGATCGCGACGTTGTATTCATAGGAGGCGGGCGTCGAGGCATCGGCTTCGAGCGAGCCGTCCATCATGACGCTGTCGAAGCCGTAGCGGATCGCCGAGACGCAGGTCGCTTCGTTGTTGCCGTGGTCCTGATGCAGGCAGATCGGAATTTCCGGGTACTGAGCTTCCAGACCTTCGACCAGCCTGGCGAGCATCAGGTCGCCTGCATAGGAACGCGCGCCGCGGCTGGCCTGGATGATGACCGGCGCATCAGTTTTCCTGGCAGCTTCGAGAATGGCGAGGCCCTGCTCCATATTGTTGATATTGAAAGCGGGGACGCCGTAGCCGTGTTCGGCCGCATGATCCAGCAACTGCCGCAAAGTGATGCGTGACATTCATTTCCTCCTTGATAGTCCGTTCAGCGTGTTTTCGCCAGCACGGCGACGCCCGGCAGTTCGCGTCCTTCGAGCAATTCGAGAAACGCGCCGCCTGCCGTCGACACGTAAGTGAAATCGTCGGCGACGCCTGCCATGTTCAGCGCGGCGACCGTGTCGCCCCCGCCCGCGACCGAGACGAATTCGCCTTTTCGCGTCAACTCGGCCGCCAGCTTTGCAAGCGCGAATGTGCCTTCGCCGAAGGGCGGCGTTTCGAACGCGCCGACGGGGCCGTTCCACAACAGGGTTCGCGCACTCCCGAAGCGCTCTCCGATCTCACTGACAGATTGCGGTCCGATGTCGAGGATCATGCCGTCTTCGGGTATCTCCGTTACGGGATGAACGCTATAAGGCGCATTCGGCTCGAAGGTTTTGGCGACGACGGCGTCGGCGGGAAGCACTATGCGGCATCCGGACTCGACGGCGCGGGCCATGATCTCGTCGACGGTATCGGCTAAGTCCGGCTCGCACAACGACTTGCCGACGGCGCGGCCCTGCGCATGGAGAAAGGTGTTCGCCATGCCGCCGCCGATAATCAGCATATCCACCTTGCCTACAAGATTGCTGAGCACGGGGATTTTCGTTGAGACTTTCGCGCCGCCCACCACCGCAGCAACTGGACGTCTTGGCGTTTCGAGCACGGCCTCGAAAGCCTTCAGTTCAGCCAGCATCTGAGGACCGGCATAAGCGGGCAAAGCCTTCGCTATGCCGTAGACTGAAGCATGGGCGCGGTGAGAAACGGAGAATGCGTCGTTGACGTAAAGATCGCCTAGACGCGCTAGCGCGGTGATAAAATCTGGGTCGTTATTTTCCTCGCCGGGGTGGAACCGCAGGTTTTCCAGAACGGCGATCTCGCCCGGCGCGAGTTCCGCCGCGGCCTGTTCCGCGACGGCTCCCATGCAATCCTCCACGAAACGGACCTTGCGTCCGGCTGACAACTCCGCCAGCTTTTCTGCGACGGGGCGCAGCGTGTATTCCGGCTTCTTCTGTCCGTCCGGACGCCCGAGATGCGAGATCACGATAATTTTCGCGCCCCGCCCCGCCAGATTTGCCAGCGTCGGCACAAAGCGTTCTATGCGCGTGGCGTCGCTCACTTGTCCGTTCGACATCGGCACGTTGAGGTCGGCACGGACCAGAACGCGACGCCCCTCGACATCGGCCTGATCGACCGACTGGTAAAAACCTTCGGAAATATTACTGTTCATAATGTGATCTATCCCGTCTTCAACCGCGCCGGATAGCGGCCGGGCGGGGTTATCCATGTGAAATTACGTGAAAGACGCGAATATCGCTCAAAGCGTTTCCTATATAGACAGAATAACAGATTAATTGCGGCTGCGCGGCGGCGCAATCTGACGCGCAGCCGCCGAGGACTTGAGCGACTTGATCTTGCCAGCCGCATCCGGCTTGAATGACACGCCTTTGTCATATAACGGTGCTTTGTTGTTCTGATGCCCGCGTTATTCGCGCCTTCCTCTGGGAAAGACATCTTGCATGAACAAGAACAACCAGTTCGCCGAGCTTGCCGCGCGCGCTGAAGGGCCGCTTCTGTTCTGGGGTCGCTCGCTTCAGAATTTCGGCCAGATATGCAGCCTTTTTCCATCCAGCCCGTTTGTCGGACGCGCGATGAGCTGGGCCGTGGCGGAGCGCCCGGCGGACCATGTCGTAGAGCTGGGGGCCGGAACGGGCGCGGTGACGCGACAATTGCTGAAAAACGGAGTCGGTCCGGAACATCTCACGTTGCTCGAAATCGACTCCAAGCTGGGCGGGCATCTCCGCCGGACATTCCCCGACGTAGATGTAGTCATCTCACCGGCGCAGGACCTGTCGCGGATCTGGCGCGAGCGCAACGGCCCGAAGGTCGGCGCGATCGTCTCGACGCTGCCGATGCGCCTGTTCGACAAGCGGCTGATCTTCTCGATCATGCGAAACTGTTTTTCGGTGCTGGAGCCGGGCGGCGTCTTCGTCCAGTTCACCTACCGCCAGAGCGGCCCCGTGCCGGAGCGCATCTGCAAGGCGCTCGATCTTACCGGCGAACGCTACAGCAGGGTCTGGATCAATCTCCCGCCCGCGGGAATCTGGGCCTACCGCAAGACCGTTGAGAACCGCAACGAGGCAGGGCGCGCCGCTTAATCCTGAATTCCACTGAAGCCCGGGACTGCTGAATCTGCTATTTTGCAGTTTCACCTGTAAGGAGCGGCCCGGGCTGTGGATCATCTGCCGATCTTTCTCGATATTCGCGGCAAGACCGTCGTCGTGACGGGCGGCGGAACGCTTGCCGCCCGGCGCGTCGAGCGGGCGCTCAGCGCGGGCGCGCGGGTAAAGCTGTTCGCTCCCGAATGTTCAGAAGAGATCGAGCCGTTCCTGTCCCGCGGCGGCGTAACCCTGTTCGAGCGCCCGCCCGGCCCCGCGGATCTTGAAGGCGCGATCCTCGCCTATGGCGCGGAAGAGAATTTCGAGAGCGACAAGCGCCTCCATGACCTAGCGAAGGAGGCGGGCGTCCTCGTCAACGTCGCCGACACGATGGAGTTGTGCGACTTCATCACCCCCGCCATTCTGGACCGCACGCCGATCGTCGCCGCCGTCGCTTCGTCGGGCGCTTCGCCCATCCTCGCCCGCACCATAAAGGCCGAACTCGAAAGCGCCATACCGGCGACCTACGGCGCGCTGTCGCAGTTTCTCGCCAGTTTCCGCGATGAGGTGGCGCAGCGTATTCCCGATGGAACCCAGCGCCGCCGGTTCTGGGAGGACATCATCGAGAGCACCGTCGGCGAGCGCGTCATGGCGGGCGATTCGGCGGGCGCGGAGACGGCGTTGCGCGAAAGGCTCGAAGCGTTCAGCGCGGGCGGCGGCAAGCCGGTTGGCGAGGTCTATCTCGTCGGAACCGGGCCGGGCGATCCGGATCTTCTGACCTTCCGCGCGTTGCGGCTGATGCAGCGCGCCGATGTCGTGCTTTATGACCGGCTGATCGGCCCGCGGATCATGAACCTGGTCCGCCGCGACGCCGAACGCATCTATGTCGGCAAGAAGAAGAACGAGCATACGATGGGGCAGGAGGACATCAGCCGCCTGCTCGCGAAGCTGGCGCTGGAGGGCAGGCGCGTGCTGCGTCTCAAGGGCGGCGACCCCTTCATATTCGGGCGCGGCGGCGAGGAAATCGAGGAAATTGCGCGCCACGGCATTCCGTTCCAGGTCGTGCCGGGCGTTACGGCGGCGGCGGGCTGCGCGGCTTATGCGGGCATTCCGCTCACCCATCGAGACCATGCCCAGACCTGCATTTTCGTCACCGGCCACGCCAGGGACGGCGAGGTCGATCTGAACTGGGACGCCCTTGTGCAGCCCAATCAGACCGTCGCGATCTATATGGGCCTTGGCATGACCGGCAAGCTGATGGAGCAGTTCATCGCGCACGGCATGGCGCCCGACATGCCCGCCGCCATTGTCGATAACGGAACGCGGCGGCGCCAGCGCGTCGTGGCGGGAACGGTTTCCGACATTGCAGGGAAGGCGGAATCGGCGGCTCTGGCCGGCCCGGCGATCATCATCGTCGGAACGGTGGTGGCGCTGCGGGACAGGCTGGCGTGGTTCACGCCGGATGACGCCTGAAGCATTTTTTGCGCTCCAAGCGATGGGAATCGAGGTGAGAATGATGATTAATTTCCGCTATTCTTCGCCTTCATGTCGGTAATTCACCTTTCGGAACGTCCTGGACAGACAGCCGCAACGCAACGATCAATGCAAGGACACTCAACATGGCGAAAAAGCTCCACATCCTTGTCGGCACGAAAAAAGGCGCGTTCATAATCGACGGAAATGCGGACCGGACCGAATGGTCCCTGCGCGGCCCGTACTGCGAGGCCTGGCCGCTCAACCATGTCGCAGCCGATCACGATACGGGCACGATCTATGCCGGCGGTGGCAATGAATGGTTCGGCCCGGCGGTCTGGAAATCGGACGATCTCGGCAAGTCGTGGACCCATTCCAGCGAAGGGCTGAAATATGACGAAGGCGAAACGCCGATCAAGGCGGTCTGGAGCCTTTCGGCGAAGAACGGCCATCTCTATGCCGGGGTCGAGCCGGCCGGGCTGTTCGCCAGCGAGGATCGCGGCGAAACCTGGCGGCATGTCGAGGGACTGCAGAAACATCCCTCGCGCCCGCACTGGCAGCCGGGCGGCGGCGGCCTCATCCTGCATGTGATCCAGCGCCACCCGGACGACGGCCGCAAGCTCTGGGTCGGCGTCTCGACCGGCGGCGTGTTCTACACCGAAGACGGCGGCGAAAGCTGGGAGCCGCGCAACAGGGGAACACGTCAGGATTACGCCCCTGAAGAGGAGAGATACCCCGAATACGGACAATGCGTACACAGCATAGTCATGGCCGCCGGGATGCCCGGCCGTCTCTATCAGCAGAACCATTGCGGCATGTACCGCAGCGACGACGGCGGCCTGACCTGGGAAAGCATCGAGGCCGGGCTGCCTTCGACCTTCGGCTTCCCGTCCGCCGCGCATCCGCGCGACCCCGACACGCTGTTCCTGCTTCCGCTCAACGGCGACGTCCTCGGGCGTTTCGTGCCGGACGGCAGGGCCGCGGTCTGGAGAACGCGCGACGCGGGCCGAAGCTGGCAGGATCTGCGCGAAGGGCTGCCGCAGGAGAACGCCTTTTTCGGCGTACTCCGGCGGGCGATGGCGACCGACCGGCGCGATCCGGCCGGCGTCTATTTCGGCACGAGTTCAGGCTCGCTCTACGCCAGCCGCGACGAGGGCGAGAGCTGGACGGCCATCGCCCATCACCTGCCGACGATCCTGTCGGTGGAAACTCTCGAAAGCGACTGATCGCGCCAGCACGCGGGATAGCCATGAGCAAGCGCCAGAACATGCAGCACACTGAAACCGCGCCCCGGGAAGTGACGGCGTCGCTTCCGGCGGCGCTCGTCCGCCTGTTTCCCGGCGCTCCCGGCGAGCTCGAAGTGGAAGCGGCGACGGTCGCGGAACTGATCGGCGAGCTGGACCGCCGCTGGCCCGGAATGCGCGACCGGCTTTGCGACTCCACGCCCGCGATCCGCAGGCATCTGAACATCTTCGTGAACGGCCGCAGGTCGAGGCTCGAAACGCCGCTCGAACCGGGCGCGCGCGTCATCATCCTGACCGCCATGAGCGGCGGGTGAGCTGGTCAGGCGCGCCGCCGGCTTCCGGTTTGCTTGTGAGCGGCGCGCGGTTATTCGGACGGGCCTGTAAAAGGCGCGGGAAAACCTTGACGAACGGAATTGTATTTCGGACGGGTGCGGGAGATCGACTCCGCGGGCGGCGCATTGTCTGAAATTGGTGACAATAATCACGCAAGTTTTTCATGTAGAGCGCAAGGCAACAGCACAATTCACCGCTTGCGTGATGCGTTAATCTTTGTTACCGGAGTCAAGCCCCTGGCGGCGCATGTCCTCTACTTTGTACAGTGCAGCCTGTTTTTTTCCCCGCTTTTCTGTTTTTAGTGCATTTCAGTATCGTTTGTTACTGCAATGCAACAGTAGTTTTTCTCACACTTTTGCCGGGATTGCGGCGAACTGCGTCCGATCCGGGGCATAGTTGTGGCAAGTCGATGGTAACGCCGTGGAATTGATTCGCCGGGTCTTTCATGTTTGCATACATCTCATACGCAATCGTAACTAGTTAATTCCCACTATACGATTCATGTAAAACAGGAAGTTTATTCATAATATTAAATTCAGCCATTGGTTAACGCCCGTTAACTCTTGGAATTCCCGGCCAACACTCAACGCATATTCCAGCCGGGGAATTTGTGCGGCGCGCAGGCGAAATCCTGTATCCCGCTGCATACTGCGCTGCCCTCCTTCCTCTCCCCTGCTCCTGCAACTTCCGCGCGATCCGTCCGCGCAAGCTCTACCCGCGCGCCGTTGTCTGCGACTAAGGGATTTCGCTTAATCCCCGGTGGAGTGAAGGCCCCGCGGTCTTCGCTGCGCTGACGCGTTCCGCGGACATGCGTGAAACCCCGTGGGGCCGGATGCGGTCCCGGATGAAACAGTTGGAGTGGACTCACATGCGTAAATCTTCTCTCGCCCTTCTGAAGCGTTTCGCCCGCGATGAGCGCGGCGCGTCAATGATCGAATATGGCGTTCTTGTCGGACTTATTACGGCGGCGATTGTTGGTATTCTCGCAGCTGTTGGTACGGACATTACAGCCCGGTTCCAGACTCTACTGACCAATCTTACGGCTAACCCGTAAAAATTAATTCTAAGGTAATACGGAGGCGCACAATGCGAATGAGCAATGTTCTGATGATTGCCGTCGCCGTCGTGTGCGCCCTCGTTGCCGCTCTGCTCTCGCGGGCCTGGCTGGTCAGCCAGACCGCGCGGGCGCCGTCCGAAATCGAGCAGGCGGCGCAGCCGAAGCAGTCCATCGTGATCGCCGCCAAAGACCTGAAATATGGCGAGAAAATCACGACGGAGTCGGTGATGCTGGTGCCGTGGGCGGGCGATATCCTGCCCCGCGGCGCCTACACCTCGCTGAGCGACATGCTGCATGGCGGCAGCCGCGTCGTGCTGCGCGATATGGGGCAGGGCGAGCCGGTCCTCGCCACAAAGCTGGTGGGCGGCGAGAACGACAACACGCTGCCCGGCCGGCTCCAGGAGAACATGAAGGCGGTCACGATCCGCGTGAACGACGTCGCCGGGGTCGCCGGTTTCGTCCAGCCGGAAGACCGGGTCGATGTGTTCCTGACCTACAGCGAAGCCGGACAGAACGAAAACGCCCGCTCGGCTTCGTCCTCCGTGGTCGTGCTTTTGCAGAACGTCCGCGTGCTCGCCGTCGATCAGGCGACCGCCCGCGCCGATCAGCCGACGCCGGCCAACGCCGTGACGCTCGAAGTCAACACTTATGAGGCGCAGAAGCTGACGCTGGCCGGGTCGATCGGCAATCTGTCGCTGGCGCTCAACCGCCTCGGCAGCGCTGCAGCGGTGGAAGATTCCTCGCCGATCGGTTTCGACGACCTCGTCAACCGGAGCCAGATCGTGACGGGCGGCGTCCCCGGCGCCGGGCCGGAAAACCGGGGGCCGGTCGTGACGGTTACGAGATCGGTGAAAAGAGAGAATTACAACGTACCGAAAGACAACCTGCCGGACGAAGACTGGCAGCACGAGATTTTGAGTCATCAGGGAAACAGCACGGCTCCAGGCCAGTAACAGCGTATTCGTAGCTGGGCAGTGCGCAAATGAGGGTCAGGGGGAGGATCAATGTACAGGTCACAAGCGGCGCTTTGCGGGCTTGCTGCGGGTACTGATCGTTCAACGGCGCATTTGGGGGAGAGTGTTTTGAGCATATTCAAGAAATTTTCAGCTTCGGCCGCGGTCTGCGCGATGGCGCTTGGCCTGAGCCTCGGCACTCTGCCGGCAACGGCCGCCGATGAAATCATCGACCCGGACATCATCATGGGCCAGGGGCAGGCTCAGGGACAGGACCAGGGGCAGCTGGGTTCGTCGCGCATCTACCGCGTCTCGCCCGCCGAGGACCAGATCGAGGTGCAGGTCACGCTGCATAAATCGGAAACCGTCCGCGTCGGCCTGCCCTTCAGCGAAGCGCTGGTCGGCAATGCGGACGTCGCCGACGTGATCCCGCTGACCGACCGCTCGCTCTATATCGTCGGCAAGCAGATCGGCGTGACGCGTCTCGCCCTGCTCGACCGCAACAAGCAGCTTCTCGGCGTGGTCGACGTCGAAGTCACCTACGATCTCGACGGGCTGCGCAGCCGGATGCGCGGCAATCCCGCGCTCGACGGCATCATCGTGCAGTCCGTGAACGGCAAGATCCTGCTGACCGGCGAAGCGCCGGACTCGGTGGCGCTGCTTCAGGCGCTGACGCTGGCCAAGCAGATTTCGCCGGATGAAGTCACGAACGCGGTCAAGGTCGCCTCGCCGCAGCAGGTCATGCTGGAGGTGCGTTTCATCGAGGCGAACCGGACGGCGACCAAGGCGCTCGGCGTCGAATCGTCGGTGCTGGGCGGCGACGTGCAGGGCTTTACCGGCGTCGGCAGCTTCAGCGGGAACAATGTCGACGGGTTCGTCAACGATCTCGCCAAGGGCCTCGTGAGCAACACCGTGCCGTTCGGCTCGATGATCGCCAGCGTGGTCGCCGGAAACACCAATATCGACATCTTCATCAAGGCGCTGGAGCAGCGCGGGCTGGCCCGCCGCCTCGCCGAGCCGAACCTCGTCGCGCTTTCGGGCGACACGGCGAGCTTCCTCGCCGGCGGCGAGGTGCCGATCCCGGTCTCCGGCGAGGACGGCGAGATCACGGTGCAGTTCAAGCCCTTCGGCGTCGGCCTCGCCTTCACGCCGACCGTGGTGGATGAGGATCTGATCAACCTCGAACTGGAGACGGAGGTCTCCTCGCTCGACACGTCGGTGCAGGTCGTCGCCAACGGGATCTCCCTCACCGGCTTCCAGACCCGCAGGGCGCGGACGACGGTGGAGCTGCGGGACGGGCAGAGCATCGCCATCGCCGGCCTCCTGCAGGAGAACTTCACCGACGGGAAGACGCAGGTGCCGTTCCTCGGGGATCTGCCGATCCTCGGCACGCTCTTCCGCAGCGCCAGCTTCAACCGGAACCAGACCGAGCTTGTCATCATCGTGACGCCGGTGCTCGTCACGCCGGTGGAGCGGGGTGAGCGGCTTGCCCTGCCGACGGACCGGGTGCGCCTGCCGAACGAGCAGGAGCTGTTCCTTCTCGGCGAAGTCGAAGGCCGGGGCGTGGCGCCGGAAGTCGCCAGCCAGGACTTCGACGGACCCTTCGGCTACATTCTGGAGTGACGGCGATGCGCGTTCCTTCCCTCGTCGCCGGCCTCGCGCTCCTCGCGGGCTGCACGACCGAGGTCGGCCTGCACGAGACTGCGGCGGCGACCTTTGGCGGCGCCTATCAGCGCAACGAGCTGATCCAGTCCGCCGCCTGGCGCCGCGGCGCCTTCCTCGAAGCGGAGCGGGCGCGGTTCGCCGCCGAGGCGCGGCCGGTCGTCACCTTCGCCTTCGACCAGGCGACGCTGGACGCGGAGGCCCGCGCCGCGCTGGACGCCCAGGCGGCCTGGCTCGCCGCGAATCCGGATGTCAGGGTGCGGATCGCCGGACATACCGACCTTGTCGGCGGCGAGGATTACAATGACCGGCTCGGCCTCCGGCGCGCGCGCGCCGCGGCCCGGCACCTCATCGCCCGCGGAATCGCCCGCAACCGGATCGATGCGGTGGAGAGCCGCGGGGAGCGCGAGCCCGTCATCGCCACGGAGGCGCGGGAACGGCGCAACAGGCGCACGGAAACCGCCGTAGCCGGCTTCGTTCACGGTTATGTCGGCGATGGAATGGATGGCAGACGCGCAAGAGTGATGTATACGCGGTACGTAACGGACAGCGTCGAGACTCCGGCGAGCGCGAACACATCCGCTGTGAGCGCCGGCGGCGGCTGACGGGTCCGCGGAGCCGCGCCCCTCCTGTCAGGGCGTGATCGGGGTGTGACATGAGGCGGAGCGACGCGACGGAGCCTGAGCGCGCCAGTCCACGGCGCCGATCGATCGCTGCGGGGCTGCGTCGATTCCTTGCGGCGGACGCCGCCTCAGTATCGGTCGATTTCGTCGTCTCGATCCCGATCCTCCTCGCCGTTCTTGTATTGACCTCGGAATACGGGCGCGTGCTCCAGATGCGCGCTTCGCTTGGCAACGCGGTGGCGGACGCGGCGCGCTATCTCAGCCGCGTTCCGCTCGACCAGACGGGTGCGGCCTTTCCGCCCGAGATCGTCGCCATCGCCGAAGGGCTGGTGACCTCCCGCGTCAACACGCCCCATCTCGCGGTCTCCGAACCCGTGGTCGGCGCGGCGGGCGGGTTCACGACGGTCAGCATCTCCGCTGCGGCGGGCGTGACTTCGCCCGCGCTCGGCATCCTGACGCTTTTCGGGCCAAAACAGAATGCGGACGGGGTGAACTACGCGGACATCGAGGGGCTCGTGATCACCGCGTCAGAAACCGTGCGGCATTTCGGGCGATGAAGATGACGAGGAAGGCTCCTTTCGGACGGGACGATTCCGGCGCGGCGACGATCGAGTATGTCGTGCTTCTGCTTCCGCTGATCGCGCTTGTCTTCACGTCTTTCCAGATCGCGCTCGCCTATCATTTCGCGCTGACGGCGCAGAAGGCGGTGGAGCTCGGCGCGCGGATCGCGGCGGTGCGCGACCCCGTCCACATCGCGATGCCGACCCGCAACGAGATCGCGCCCGGCGCCCGCGCGGGGGACCCTTGCGCGCTTGGCGGCTGCGTCGCCCCGGGCGGGCCCTGGCGCTGCTCGGGGAACGAGGTCAGCGGCGGCGATTGCAGCGCGGCGGCCTTCGCGACGATCTTCGGGGAGGTCGGGCGGATCGCCTATCTGCTCTCGCCGGAGGACCTGACCGTGACCTATTCCTACGCAGGACTCGGTTTCGCCGGCGGGCCGTTCACGCCGATCGTCGAGGTCTCCATCGAGGAGCGCCCGTTCTTTCTCCAATTCTTCTTTAATCTGGCCTTCGGTTCGGGCGAAGATGCGTCCGGCGCGCTGAATCTGCCGGCGGTGGCGGCGTCGGCGATCGCCGAGGATCTGAGTTCGACGAATTGACAGGGTTCAGCGAAGAGACGGGTTTCAACGACGTGACGGGGCCGAGGGCCCCGAAGGAGCGGATGTGCTGTTGAGACGGGACCGGGAGGCGCAGGCGGACGCCGTCGTCTCCTTCATGACGTCGGACGGCGCCATGGCGCTGAAGCCGCAGCTTGACGCCGCCTTCGGCGTGGGCGG
>CAYOUE010000069.1:0-14991 GCA_964407075.1 uncultured Hyphomicrobiaceae bacterium | reverse complement strand
AACAGGCCCGAGGTCGGATCGAGCCCGATCCAGCCCGCGCCGGGCAGATAGACCTCGGCCCAGGCGTGCAGATCGGTGAAGTCCACATCCGTGCCCGCCGGCCCGTCAAGCGCCTTCACATCGGGGGTAAGCTGGATCAGGTAGCCGGAGACGAAGCGCGCCGCGAGACCGAAGCGGCGAAGAATCTGCACGAGCATCCAGCCGCTGTCCCGGCACGACCCCGCGCCGCGCTGCAGGGTTTCGTCCGGCGTCTGAACGCCCGGCTCCATGCGGATCAGATATTTCACATCGCTCTGGACATGCTGGTTGAGCGCGACGAGGAAGTCGATCGTCGAGGGCGCGGTTTTCGGCAGTCCGGCGAAATAATCCTCAAAGAGCGGCCCCGGCGGGATCGCCTCAAGATAGGGCGTCAGCTCCTTCTTGAGCGTCTCCTCATACCGGAACGGCCATTCCCTGGCGTATTCGTCCACGAAGAAATCGAACGGATTGATGACCGCCATATCGGCGACGAGATCAACGGTGACGATGAAATCGCGCGTCTTTTCGGGGATGACGAGCCGCGCGAGATAATTGCCGAAAGGATCCTGCTGCCAGTTCAGGAAATGGTCTTTCGGCTCGATGGCGAGCGAATAGCTGAGGATCGGCGTGCGTGAATGCGGGGCGGGGCGGAGCCGGATCACCTGCGGCCCCATCGCGGTCAGCCGGTCATAGTGATATTCGGTCTTGTGCGTCAGCGCGACATGCAGCGTCATGCTTTTTCCCCGCAAATTCGCCAGCCGCAGGCCATCGCCCCGCCGGATCTATCATGTGGCTTGAATGAATTCAGGATAAACGAGTTCGTTCCATGCCCTCAAGCGCGGAACCGGATCAGGCGCCAGACTGCGATTGTGTTTGCGACTGCGACTGCCACTGACCGCCCGGCGCTGCCGCAAGCTCGGGCGCCTCCGCCTCCTGTTCTTCCTCCTCATAACCAAAGAAGGCGATGCTGAGCTCCGACGACAGGGCGATCATCTCGCGCTGGATCCAGTCGTTGACATCGTGAAGCCGGTCGATCAGCGCGCCGTTGCTTGCCTTGCTCTGTAACTCGGACTGGAAAAGATCGACCCGCTCGAAGGCGCGCTGGGCGTTCTTCAGGCGGAATTCGGTGCGGAGCTGGTTGACCATACGCTGGATTTCCGCCGCGCAGAAGGCGATGGATCTCGGCAGCCTGCGATCATAGACCAGGAAGCGCGCGACATCGGCCGGGTTGAAGCCGCGATGATGAACGCGCCTGAAGGCGTGATAGGCCGAGGCAGACCGCAGCAACGCGTTCCAGAGCCGGCCATGCTGCTCGATCGTCAGATCCTGCAGCTTGCCCGTGGCGCGCTGCGCGAACTGGACGTCGAGCAACCGGCTGGTCTGGTCGGCGCGCTCGATGAACAGGCCTAGCCGGAAGAACGGCCAGCCCTCGTCCCGGTAAAGCGTACTCTCCGCCACGCCGATCGCTGCGTAGCAGCCGCGCTTGATCGAATCGCAACTGCGCGACAGGCGCTGCTCGGAGAAATCCGACTGAGTCAGGGCCATGACGCGGGAATAGAAATCGTTGAGCTGCATCCAGACATCGCTGGAAATCTGTGGCCTCAGCGCCCGGGCGTTCTCTCGCGCGGCGCGGATGCTGGACTGGATCGAACTGGGATTTTCCAAAAGAGTGACATAATAGTCGATGACGTTCGCTGCAGTCGTCTCTGAGAATTTCTTGGCGAAATTGTCCTGGTCGGAATAAAGCGCCACGATCCACGCCCAGTCGTTCTGACCGCCAGTGCTGCGCCGGAACGAGGTCTGGGCCTCCAGTATGCGGGCAAGGCTTTCGGCGCGCTCCAGATAGCGGGCGAGCCAGAAAAAGCATTCGGCATGGCGTGACAGCAGAGTCGTCGTGCTCATGCCGCACTTCCCCGAAGCACCCAGGTGTCCTTGGTGCCGCCGCCCTGCGAAGAGTTCACGACGATGGAGCCTTTCGGCAGCGCGACACGCGTCAGCCCGCCGGGGAGCACCCAGGTATCCTCGCCCGTTACCGCGAAGGGCCGCAGATCGACATGGCGCGGCTCGACGGCGTCTTCGACAAGAGTCGGGCAGACCGAAAGACTTATCATCGGCTGAGCGATATAATTTTCCGGCGTCTTCTTGAGCCGCGCGCGGCATTCCTCCAACTCGGCTTTCGTCGCCTTCGGACCTACGCATATGCCGTAGCCGCCAGACTCCCCGACCGGCTTCACGACCAGTTCGCCGGCATGTTCGAGCGCGTAGGCCAGCGCCTCCGGCTCCCGGCAGATATGGGTCTCGACATTGCGCAGGATCGGTTCCTCGTCGAGGTAATATCGGATCATGCGCGGCACATAGGCATAGACCGCCTTGTCATCGGCAACGCCTGTGCCCACTGCATTGGCGAGGGTCACATTGCCCTTACGCACCGCGCGCATGAGCCCTTCGACGCCGAGCAGACTTTCCCTGTTGAACACTTCCGGGTCGAGAAATTCGTCGTTCAGCCGTCTGTAGATCACATGAACCGGCTTCGACCCGGCGACGGTCTGCATGTACAGCTTGTCATTCTCGACGAACAGATCCCGGCCTTCCACGAGCGGCACGCCCATCTCGCGGGCAAGGAATATGTGCTCGAAATAGGCCGAGTTGTAGACGCCGGGCGAAAGCAGCACGATCTGCGGATCGGTCTCGCCGGCCGGAGCCACATCGCCCAGCTTGGCGGCGAGTTGCACCCCGTAATCGGACACCGGCTCGATCGCGAAGCCTTCCATCAGATCGGGAAAGGCCCGCTGCATCATGTGGCGGTTCTCCACGACGTAGGAGACCCCGGACGGGGTGCGGCTATTGTCCTCCAACACGAAAAAGCCGCCCTTTTCGTCGCGGATGATGTCCGTGCCGGAAATGTGGATATAGGTCCGGGCCGGAGGATCGTAATCAACCATCTCGGGCCGGAAACACGGATTTTTCAGAACCAGTTCTGCCGGGATGGTGCCGTCATTCAGGATATGACGGTCGTGATAGACGTCCCAGATGAACATGTTCAGCGCCTTGACGCGCTGCTTGATGCCGGCCTCCAGAACGCGCCAGTCCCTTGAGGGAATGAAGCGCGGTATGACGTCGAACGGCAGGATGCGGTCGATGGCGGTGCGTTCGCTGTAGATCGTGAAGGTGATGCCGAGCATGAAAAGCTCGCGCTCGGCGTCCTTGGCCCGCGCGGCAAGATCGCTCAGCTCCAGTTGCTGCAGCCGGCGCCAGATCTGCACGAGTTCGGGATCGGGCATCCCATTGCCAAGAAGTTCGCAGAAAAACGGCCTTGGATCGTAATCGTCGAGCAGGGCTTTCATGCCTGGACTGCGTAACGCTGTAATCGTCGCCATAAGCCTCTCTCAACGCCCGCCGGTATGATGCTGTCCTCTGCGATGGTGAGTTCGTAAATATTTATTGTTAATATTAACTTAACATAAACTCTTACGCTTCGGAAAGGCGGAAGCTCGCTTAAATTTTAAGCAGATGCAAATGCAACCTGCGCGCCCGCTGATGGCTAAACGCCAGAATATGATGAACGAATTTCACCTCAAAATAGCCCGGGAATCATTAAATTCTATTCTGCAGGAAGTTTAGAATTGCAGCGGTCCAATGAAACTGATTTGAGCATTTGCCTGTTTCATGAGCATGGAGGCACAAAGGCCGCCGCGTAAAAGAAGGCAGATCGCCATGAAGTATCTCGAGACCGGCCGCATACGCGCCGCCTATATCGACGAGGGCAGCGGACCGCCGGTCATTCTCGCCCATTGCTCAAGCGCGTCGCACCGCATGTGGCGGACGCTGATCGACCGGCTCAAGCCGCGGCATCGGGTGCTTGCGCCCGATCTCATAGGCTATGGCGCCACGGAGCGCTGGCCGGAGGGCGAGCCTTTCGATTTCAACGCCGATGCGCAGATCCTGATCGAACTCGCGCGGCTGGCGGAGGAACCGGTGCATTTCGCTGGCCATTCATACGGCGCAGCGATGATCCTGCAGGCGTCGCGCGCGCTCGATCTGCGCCCGCGCGGGATGACCCTCATCGAGCCCGTAGCCTTCCCGGTCCTGCCCGGGGCGGGGCGTATGGCGGAATGGGAAAAAGTGCGCGCTCTGGCGGATAGCATCGAGCAGGCGATGGTCCGCAACGATCGCAGGAAAGCTGCGGCGCTCTATATGGGGTTCTGGATCGGGCCGCTCAGATGGTGGCTCGCCCCGGCGAAGGTGAAGGAGCGGGTGCTGGAGACGGTCGACAAGGTCGCGCTCGAATTCGGCGCGGTGCGCACCGCGCCGCAGCCCGATTTCGAAGAAGCGCGCCGCCTGCGCGTCCCTGCGCTCCTGGCCTATGGAACGAAGACGCGCAAGGAGGCGATCGCGGTGATCGAGACGCTCGCCGGACTTTTGCCGGAAGCGCGGATCGAAACCGTTCGCGGCGCGGGCCACATGAGTCCGCTCACGCACCCGGAGCAGGTCAACGCCATGATCGAGGAGCACATCGCCGAGTGCCTCGGGCGCGCCCGCATGAGCGGCGAAATGCAGGCGGCCGGCGCATAAGCCGGAACCGGACGGCGCAGGCGGGACGCTTGCCCGGCTTCAGCGCTTCTGCGCGCTTTTCATCCTGACCCACTGGCCGTTGAGACCGTCATCCTGAACGGTCTTCACCACCAGTTCGGCGAATTCGTCCGGATCGGCGAGAACGCTTTCGTCCATCTCGTTCGTCGCGATCTTCTGCGTCATGTCCTCGGAGCGCTCGGCGAACATCGCCGTATCGTAACGCCCCGACATGATGGTGACGATGCGGATGCCCTCGTTGACGAGGTCGCGCGCCAGCGGGCGCGTCAGCGCCAGCACGCCGCCTTCGGACGCGGCGTAGGCGCACTGGCCCTCATTGCCGTCCTCGGAGGCGACCGAGGCCGAATTGATAATGATGCCGCGAATGTCGTTGTCGAGAGGAGGCAGAGTCATCATCGCGGCGGCCGACTTGGTCGCCATGTAGAAGGTGCCGGTCAGGTTGACCTGAAGCAGGCGCTCGAAGCTGGGAATATCGTGCAGCTTGATCTGTCCGGTGTCGGGATCGCGCCAGACGGCGGGCTGGTCGATTGCGATGCCGGCGCAGTTGACGAGGATACGTTCGATGCCGTTCTCCTCGCGGGCAAAATCGAGCGCGGTGTCGACCGTTATCTCACTAGATATTTCCAGATGGCGGTAGATCGCTCCGATCCGACGGGCGAGCGCCTCGCCATCCTCGCGATACATGTCGAGAATCGCCACCTTGCAGCCTGCCGCCGCGAGCTTTTCAGCCGCAGCGGCGCCGAGACCTTTCGCGCCGCCTGCGACGACTGCGCTGATGTCATTGCCTAATCTCATGAGCCATCCCTCAATATTTCGGCTGGACAGAAGAACAGAATAGCCTCGCTGTCAAACTCTTATTGTTTATCTTCGGACAGATAGTTGAAACCGGTTCCGTAGACGAAAATTTCGCACGCGCCGTCGACGATGCGCGGATGGCTGATGCGGACGCCGACACAGCCGTCATAGCCCTTTTCGGCCGCGGCCGCCTCCATCTTCTCCAGCGCCTGGCCGAGCGTGCTGTCCATCAGCATTTCGTAGCGCCTCATCTTGCCGCCGAACGTGTTGGTAATCATCTCGCGAACGTCACGCAGAATATTGCTGGCGTTCACGACCGAGACATAGACGATTCCGCCTTCCCTTATCGCCCGGTCCGAGGGCCTGTCGGATGTGTAAAGCGTCATTGACTATTTCTTCCCTCCGCCCTGCTCCGTCCTGATCACGACCGTGGCCGGCCGGCCGAACAGCATCCGCCTGAGCGCCAGAAGCAGGAACAGCCCGATGACGAAAATGGCGATCAGTCCGGCCCAGTAGCGCTCGATGAAGACGCGGTAATGCACCTCGCCGTTGCGCACCAGCGAAAAGTCGCCGCCGATGTCGGAGATGTTCAGTGCGGAATTGTCTCGCGTCAGCATCCGCACAGCCGAAAGCTGGTCGGGGCTGGCGATGACGGCGTCGCGAAGCGAGGCGTTCGAGAGCGAGCGCATCAGGCCGGGGTCGTCCGCCACTTCCTGCAGGATACGGCTGGCGGCGGGCCGGTCGAGACGTTCCAGATAGGCGGCGAGCGCGGTGAGTTCATTCTCCGAAAGCCGTCCGGCCAGCCGCCGCAGTGTCTCGCCAGGCAGGGAGAGCAGCGCCTCGCGTGCGTTGCGCTCCAGCCGGGCGATGCGCTGGGCCGCGGCGCTGTTGCCGAAAGCCAGAAGCGTTGCAAGCTGTTCGCGCGTCAGTTCCGATGCGGGCAGGGCCTGCGGCAGCCCGTAACGCATGGCCTGCGTGAAGCGCGCCCCGGCCAGTTCGGCCCAGGCGACGGCGTCTTCGATGGAGTTCAACTCTATGGCGAGCGAAACGCCCTGCTCATCGAGCGCGGCCAGCGCGCGCCGCAAAGTCCCGTCGCGCGTTCGCCGCAGGACGCCGTTCTCGCCGTCCCTGGACAGCGCCAGGCTGACGAGCCGTCCCAGGCGCCCAAGCTCTCCCGACTCGCGGGTCTTCAGGAACTGGGCGAAGTCGTCATGCTTCTCGGCCAGTTCCAGAAGCACGTTGTATTTCTGCTTGAAGTCCTGCCAGAAGGCGAAAATCCGTCCGGACGTCTCGGCGGCGATCGTATCGAGCTGTTCCGACAGATCGTTCTCGATCGACTTTGCAAGTTCGGCCTTGATGAGACCCTTGGCCTCGTCCGACTTCATCCGTTCCGCGATCAGCGGGAAGACGCCTTCGCTCGCCAGATAGAGATCGCGCGCGATCAGGGCGAGGCCGACGAGGCCGGTAAAGCTCGACACGATCCGCGAGGCGACCAGCCCGGCGACGCGCCGCCCGATGCTCGCCACCATCTGCGCGATGATGCGGCGGCTGACGATCAGGACGATGCCGGAGATCGAGCCGATATTCTCAAGCAGGAGATCGTCGCCGCCGATCCGCGCCCCGCCAAGATCGGACACCGAGGCGAGATTGTCCTGCGTCTCCCGCTCGAACACGTCGGCGACCGCCCCGCCATAGCGGGTCTGAAGAGCGGTGCGCACACAGGCGATGACGGGGCCGGACACACGCTCCGCCGCACTTTCGATGCGCTGGCCGAATTCGCGCCCGACGCCCTGCGCCAGATCGGCGAGAGCGACGCGGAAGCCCTCCGAGCCATAGGCGCGCTCGGCAACCGCAATTGCAGTTTTCTCGGCCTCCTCCTGGCTCACCGTGGAATAGGCGCGTCCGATCACGGTGGTGTCGGCACGCACGATGCGGATGGCTTCGTCGATCTCGCTGTCGATGCGCGCGTCCATGCGCGCCTCGCGCCATTGCTGATCGACGAGAGCGGCGTAATCGATCCGGCCGGCCTGTTCGGTCAGTGCCGCCCTGGTCAGCGATTCAAGCTGCTCGCGGACCTCTGGATCGCCGAGATCCTGGCATTGCTCGATGCCGAGCGGAGCGGAGCTTCCCGTCTGCTGCGCATGGACCGGGGGAAGCTGCGCAAGACAGAAGGCCGCCATGGTCACGCCGCTGACGACAGACCTGAGCGAAAACGACTTTACGGCCACGCAATACCTCATCCGGCAGTATCGCCGCTCGCACGGCGTCATCTGAAGGACGGGACGCACGCCGCGCGCCCCGCTAGAGGCTCTAATATTGCGCGCTAAGCTAAAGATTGAAAGTCACACCTGCAAAAAGCAATGCCCAGGCGACGAGCATCACCTCGAACGGGCGCCCGATGACGATCGGTGTCAGGATGGGAATATCGATCCCGAAATAGCGCGCCAGCACGATCAGGACCACGAGCACGGTCGAAATCAGATAGATTGCGAATGAAGGGGAACTCAGCCTCATTTTTTCCCGCCTTTTCAAAAATCGGTGTTCGGACCAATCCATATTAGCTGAATGCGCTATCCTTGTCAGGGCGGCGCGCGGCAAGCCTTTTCGAGCGCAGCCCGGATCGGCGCGAAGGAGCGGCGGTGATGCGGCGTCACGCCGAAGCGCGCGATCGCCTCAGAATGGGCGCGCGTGCCGTAGCCCTTGTTCTCGCGCCAGCCATAATCGGGAAAATCATCCGAGAGTTCGACCATGAGGCGGTCCCGCGTCACCTTGGCCACGATCGAAGCGGCCGCGATGGAGGGGCAGCGCGCGTCGCCGCCGACCACAGCTTCCGCCCGGCATGGCAGGTCCGGGCAGCGATCACCGTCGATCAGCGCCGCCGCCGGCGCGTCGCAGAGCCCGGCGACGGCGCGCCTCATGGCTGCTATCGTCGCACGCAGAATGTTGAGGCGGTCGATCTCCTCGGGCGGGACGATGGCGACGCCGACGATGGCGCGTTCGACTATCGCTTCGTAAAGCGCAAAGCGGCGCGCGGCTGTCAGTTTCTTGGAATCGTTCAGCCCCTCAAGGGTTTCGCCCGAGCGGAACATCACTGCGGCTGCGACAACCGGACCGGCCCAGGGACCGCGCCCGGCTTCGTCGACTCCTGCCAGAAGGCCAGCGCCGCAGCCGGCAATCGCGCGCTCGGCTTCCCACGACAGCGATTCTGCGAGACGTGTCCTTGCCATGCCCGAAAGTCTGCATGAGCAACGCGGGACCGCAAGCAGGTTCGTCAGGATTTGAACAGGTCAAACTGCGTATCCGCTCCGCGCGGGGGCGTGAACAGATCGGTGCGCAGGCTGCGCCGTTCGCGGTTGAGGCCGAGCCGGGCGCAGGCGATCCGGTAGCGCTGCGCGATCAGTTCGGCGTAAGGACCGGTCCCTGATTGCCGCTCTCCCCATCGGGCGGCGTAGTCCTTCCCGCCGCGCATGGACTGCATCAGCTTCATCACCCGCCGCGCCCTGTCCGGATATTCGTCCGCGAGCCATTCCCGGAACAGCCCGGAAATCTCCAGCGGCAGCCGCAGCAGCACATAGGCCACCTGACCGGCTCCGGCCTCGGCGGCGCGCTTGAGGATCGCCTCGATCTCCATGTCGTTCAGCGCGGGTATGATGGGGGCGGTCATCAGCCCGACCGGCACGCCCGCTTCGGCGAGACGCGCAACGGCGTCCAGCCGGCGCTCCGGCGTCGAGGCGCGCGGCTCCATCTTCCGCGCGAGCCTGCGGTCGAGCGTGGTGACGGAGAGGAAGACCTTCACCAGGTCCCGCGCCGCCAGAGAGGCCAGAATGTCGATGTCCCGCAGGACCGAGGCGGATTTGGTCACGATGCTGACGGGGTGGTTTGCGCGGTCCATGACCTGAAGGATGCCCCGCGTCAGCTCGTAGGTGCGCTCGATGGGCTGATAGGGGTCGGTATTGGCGCCCAGCGCGATCGGGCTGACCCGGTAGCCGGGGCGTGCAAGCTCCTTCTCCAGCAGTTCGGCGGCGTTGGTCTTGGCGGTCAGCACGCTCTCGAAATCAATGCCGGCGGACAGGCCGAGATAGCAATGGGTGGGCCGGGCGTAGCAATAGACGCAGCCATGCTCGCAGCCACGATAGGGGTTGATCGACTGATCGAAGGCGATGTCGGGCGAATCGTTGGTCGCGATGATCGACTTCGCGCGCTCGATTCGCACCTCGGTCCTGAACGGCTCAAGTTCCTCCAGGCTGTCCCAGCCGTCGTCGAACGCCTGCCGCGCCTCCGGCTCGAATCGTCCGGAGGTGTTCGACCGCGCGCCGCGGCCGCGCCTGCGCTCAGCGTCCATGCGCGGCTCGTCGGCATCCACCTGTCTGGGCTTGACGTAAGCACTCTTGGCCATGCCGTATCTTAGCGCGGCATCTGGAACAAATAAAGAACATATTCGTCTGAAGCCGGGCTTGTGGAAAGCCTACGAGCGGCTATGATCCGGGCCATGATTAGCGTGATCGTACCCACTTTGAATGCCGAAGCGGACCTGCCCGCCTGCCTGACGGCGCTTGTCCCGGCGGCAATGGACGGCTTCGTGCGCGAAGTGATCGTCGCCGACGGCGGATCGTCCGACAGGACGCTGGCGATCGCCGACGAGGCGGGCGCGCGGATCGTGCGCAGCGATCGCGGACGCGGCGTCCAGCTTCGCGAAGGGGCGCGGGACACGAAAGCCGTCTGGCTGCTCTTCCTCCATGCCGACACCGTTCTGCAGCCTGGCTGGGAGAGCGAAACATACCGGCATATCAGGGACATAGAGAACGGCGGCAAACCGGACTGCGCCGCCGCCTTCCGCTTCGCCCTCGACGACGACGGTGTCCTTCCCGGCCTCCTGCAGGCAGGGGTCGCCCTGCGCTGCCGCGTCCTGAAACTGCCATATGGCGATCAGGGCCTGCTGATCTCGCGCACGCTATACGAAGAGGCCGGCGGATATCGGCCGGTCGAGCTGATGGAGGACGTCGATCTGGTCCGCCGTCTGGGCAGGCGGCGCATCGCGATTCTGCGCTCCAGGGCTGTCACCAGCGCTCAACGCTACCGCCGGGACGGCTATATCAGGCGCGCGCTGCGCAACATGGCCTGCCTCGGCCTCTATTATGCGCGCGTTCCTCCGCGCGTTCTGGCGCGGCTCTATGGTTGAGAGGCGGGATGCGCGGGGCAGGCCGCTGCTGATCCTGATGGTCCGGGAGCCGCGCGCCGGGCGAGTCAAGACGCGCCTTGCCGCCGATATCGGAACGGCGTCGGCGCTTCGTTTCTACCGCGCCGTCACGGCCAACATGATCCGGCGGCTAGGGAAAGATCCGCGTTGGCGTCTCGTTCTCGCCGTTACGCCGGACCATGCCGTGCGTTCGCGGGCCTGGCCGTCCGCCATACCGCGCATCGCGCAGGGACGCGGCGATCTCGGCGTCCGCATGGAGCGGCTTCTGCGCATGGGCGGAGCGTCGCCGGCCGCCATCATCGGCTCGGACATTCCCTGCCTGTGCGCCGCCCATATCGCGCGCACCTTCTCGCTGCTGAGGACTCACGACGCCGTATTCGGTCCTGCGGGCGACGGCGGCTACTGGCTAGCGGGCGTCGGCGCGGGACGACACGCGCAGGGGCTGTTCGGCAATGTCAGATGGTCCACGCCATACGCTCTGGAGGACACGCTGGCCAATCTGAAGGGACGCAAGGCCGGCTTCGCGGCGCAGCTTGATGATGTCGACGGCGGGCCGTCCTTCCAGGCGTGCGCCTGGCGCGGGATGCGGGTCACTCCGGTTCGTTGAACCCCTGCTCGACGAGGGAGATCAGCGCCTCCAGCGCTTCCTCGGCTTCCGGGCCTTCCGTTTCGATCGTGATCTGCGACCCCTGGCTGGCCGCAAGCATCAGAAGGCTCATGATCGAGGTGCCGTTCACGCTCACGCCGTCCTTGCGGACAATGACCTCCGCATCGAATGTCTCGCAGCATTTGACGAACGCCATGGAGGCGCGGGCGTGCAGCCCCTTGCGGTTCACGATGGTCACTTCAGCGAGGCACTGATAGACGCCGGAAGCGGATATGGTGGTCATGAATGGCCTGAACGATGCCGAATAGTTATCTTATTATGCCCTGATTGCCTTTGCCGGAAAAGGTTTTAGGCTCGGCGAAACGGAGCGGTGGCCCCTATGCGCCGCCGCTTGACTTCGCAACGTTTATACAGTCTGCTTGCGCTGCAAATCCTTAACGGCGCGTCTTCGTACGAATCTTGACATAATTGAACTGTTTCCTTTCGGAGACATTGTGTTGCTGGCAGGACGCAGGCTGATGGGTGAGGGCTGGCTTTGATGACCGACATCCTGGAGTTGGAACGGCGCGTGACGGCACTCGAAGCCGCGCAGAACGACACGACGCAGACCCTTCGCTGGGTCGTCTCCAAGCTCGGCAAGATGTCTGCGGTTCAGGATGAGCACACGCTGAGGCTGGAGCGGGTCGAATCGCGGCTGGAAAAGGTCGAGACCCGGCTCGGCAGGGTCGAGAATGAAATCATCAGCTTGCGGAGCGATATGCCCGCCATTGTCGCCCAGGCCATGCGCGAGGTTCTCAAGAGCCAGCCTGGCGGAAACTGACTTCTCCGATCCTGCCTGATGCGCACATTCTGCCGCCTGAAGGTCAGCGCGCGGTCAGAACCTGGCTTGCGACGTGGATGTATTTCTGGCCGGCTTCCTGCGCCAGCAGGACAGCCTCCCCAAGTGGCCGCTCCTCGCGCACCCGCGCCAGCTTGACCAGCATGGGCAGGTTGATCCCGGCGATGACTTCGACCCGCGAGTCCTCCATGACCGAGATCGCCAGATTGGACGGCGTGCCGCCGAACATGTCGGTGAGGAGGACGCTGCCGTCTCCCCGGTCGACCGAAGCGATGGATTTCAGAATGGCCTGGCGGCGTTCGTCCATGTCGTCGTCCGGCTTGATGCATACTGTCGCGATCTGATCCTGAGGACCGACGACATGCTCGAGCGCGGCGCGGAACTCCCGGGCAAGGTCGCCATGCGTAACAATAACAATACCAATCATTTGCCAGATCCGCCGATCGCAAAGCCCGACCGGGATACGTTGAAGCTAACAATTTCCTTTTAGGATTTTCGGAACCATGTCTCCAGCATTCATGACCGAAAGACGCCAAAGAATCCGGATATTGCACACAATCTTACTCCTATTGTGTGATTTTGTGGATGAATTTTTACTGAACGTGATTTTGTATCGCGATGCGCAGTTTAACATGCGCTGAAACCTCGAAAGGCGCAATCGCTATATAGGGGAGCGCGACTCCGCCAACCGTGGCGGTCCGGGGCGGCGAAGGCGGCAGGCGCGGAATGTCGCAAGGATCGGCCATGCCGGCGATCAGCCCGATCCGCGCCTCCTCCCGGTAAGGCGTTTTCACGATGCCCACGCCGCGAACCTCGATCAGGCCGGCAATGGCGCCCGGCGGCGATCCGTAAAGACGGCCGTCACGCACACGCAGGACGACCTGATCGTCCGCTACGAGCGACGGCTCCAGTTCCGGCGGCGTTCCGAATATGAAGCGCAACGCGAGATCCGACTTGCCGCTTCCGGGCGGCCCAGTCAGGATCGCTCCGCATTCGCCTAGCGCGATGCAGGTTCCATGCGCGAGTTCGCCCTCAGGAAGCACGGAGCCCTGCCGGGAGTTTGATGACGAAACGCGCGCCAACAACGCCTGGCGCCGCCTGGCAGGGACGCTCGCCCGCCTGGGGATCGACGATGTTCTCCGCAGTGATCGTTCCTTTGTGAGCGGTGACGATCTGGCGAGAAATATTCAGGCCGAGACCGGAATTGCGCCCGAACTGGTCCTGTCCCGGCCGGTCCGTGTAGAAGCGCTCGAAAATCCTTTCCATATTCTCCGGCGGGATTCCGGGGCCTTCATCCTCGATGTAGATCTTGACCTGCCGGGTCATACGGTTGTAGCGGCAGTACACGCGCACGCAGCCGTCCGCCGGCGAAAAGGACACGGCGTTGTCCAGCAGATTGCTGATGACCTGGGTCAGGCGGCTTTTGTGCCCGTGCACGTAGATGCGCGGCGCTGCGCGGCGCGGCCCGCCCGGCTTGATCGCGTCCAGAGCGCTGAACTGGACTGTCACCGGCGGCTCGCGCGGTATGCTGTTGTAATCATTCACATGGGATTCCAGCATCTCGACGATGTCGAAATGACTCCATTTGTCCTTCACCATCTCCACATCGAGACGGGAGGCGTCCGAAATATCGGTGATGAGACGGTTCAGCCGGTCGATATCGTGCCGGATCACCTGCATGAGCTCTTCACGCTGCTCGTCGGTCCTGACCATCTTGAGCGTCTGCATCGCGCTATGCATCGAGGTCAGCGGATTCTTCAACTCGTGCGCCACGTCCGCTGCGAAATGCTCGATCGAATCGAGACGGGCGTAAAGGGCGGTGGTCATCTCCCTAAGCGAGCGCGACAGATTTCCGATCTCGTCCGGCCGGTGGGAATAATCGGGAATATCCTCGCGTTCATTGATGTTCCTGCGGACGTTTTCCGCCGCCAGGCCGAGACGGTGCATCGGTCCGGCTATCGTGCGCGCAAGGATGATGGAGGCCGAAACCGTGACGACGATCAAGAGAAAGCCGAGCGCGAATTTCTCGAATCGCGAATTGGCCAGAATCTTGTCGAGTTGCCCGTCGGCGCTGATGAGCAGGACAGCGCCGATGACAACGTCGCCCTTCTTGATCGGCTGCGCGACGGTGAGAATGGCTTCGCCATATTCGTTCTCCCGCGCGATCGCGACATCGACCCCGGACTCGATCGCGGCGTTGACCTCGACGAACTGCTCCTTGCCGTTCCTGAAGCTCGGCGGATTGAATTTGGGCAAAGCGTCACGGCGCATCAGCCCTTCGAGATACAGCCACAGCCGGTAGGGCAGCGATACGTCGCGCGGCTCTGATGATACTGTCTTGAGCGTCACTGTCCCGCTTTCAAGCGAGCGCGTGGTGTCGGCGATCCAGGTTCCGTCAGCGCCGTATATGAAAGCGTCGGTCGTTTTCGGGCTGCCGCCGTCCGACCTGATGAGCGTGTTCAGCAGAAATGCGGCCCGCTCCATCGTAATCTGGTTATCGCGCTCTCCGAGTATGACGTCCGGCATTTCAGGGGCTGCGGTTTCCAGAGCAAGCGCCCTGGCGACGACACGCGCTTCAATGCCCAGGCTCTGGATGCGCGCCGCAATGAGCTGGTCGCGGAAATCGTTCAGATAGAGCATCCCGCCGAGCAGAATGACGAAGCTCAGCATGTTGAGCACGAGGATGCGGCCCGAAATGGACCTGAAGCGGAAGCTGAGGCCGCCGGCGATTCGCTCGCGGTAGATGCGGCGCGCGGAGCCGAGCCATCCGGCGCGTCTGGCGGGGCTGTCAGCGGCGGTATAGGATTCCGCCCAGCTTTCATGCGATTCTGCGCTCATTCCTTGAAGCGGTAGCCAACCCCATAAAGCGTTTCGATGACGTCGAATTCCGGATCGACCTGCTTGAACTTCTTGCGCAGCCGCTTGATGTGGCTGTCGATCGTGCGG
>CAYOUE010000068.1:3874-15235 GCA_964407075.1 uncultured Hyphomicrobiaceae bacterium | reverse complement strand
CCGCGTAGGCGGCCGAGCGGTCCACCTTGGTCGGATCCTTGCCCGAAAATGCGCCGCCGCCATGCGGAGCGGAGCCGCCATAGGTGTCCACGATGATCTTGCGCCCCGTCAGCCCGGCATCGCCGTCCGGCCCGCCCACGACGAAACGCCCGGTCGGATTGACGTAGAATTCGTCTTCGGGCGGAATCCAGCCCTCGCGCTGCACGAAGCCGCGGACGATTTCGCGGATTTCTTCCTGCGAAGCGCTTTCCGCATGTTGCGTCGAGACGACGACGGAGGTCGCCTTGACCGGCTTGCCGTTCTCGTAAAGCAGCGTCACCTGGCTCTTGGCGTCAGGCCGGAGCAGCGGCGTCGTTCGGTCGTGACGGGCCCGCGCCATGTCCTGGAGGATGCGATGCGCGTAATGGATGGGCGCAGGCATGTAATCCTCGGTCTCGGTGCAGGCGTAGCCGAACATGATGCCCTGGTCCCCGGCGCCCTCGTCCTTGTTGCCGGATGCGTCAACGCCCATTGCAATGTCTGCCGACTGTTCGTGCAGGTAGCACTGAAACTCGAAAGTCCGCCAATCGAAACCCTCCTGCTCGTAACCGATTTCCTTTACGCACTGACGGGCGGCCTGTTCGATGAGTTCGTCCGTCACGCTTGAAGGGCCGCGCGTTTCTCCTGCAAGGATAACCCGGTTTGTCGTCGTCAGCGTTTCGACTGCTGCTCTGGAATGAGGGTCCGCGCCCAGAAACAGATCGACCACCGCGTCGGAAATGCGATCGCAAACCTTGTCCGGATGGCCTTCGGATACTGATTCACTGGTAAACAAGAATTTCTGGCGAGACACTCAGCTTCCCCTTTCATCTATGGTTAACATGTGGCCATAGATAGCCGTTCAAGGCCTGCATTTGCAAGGTCTTGCCTCGGTAGCCGAGCGGCTGCGCAGTTTCAGTCGGCAGTCTGGGCGGCGACGGCGCGCAAATCGGCTGCTTCCAAAGCAACGTCGTCGCTCAGCGCGCGAACAAGCTCCACAACCCTTTTCCGGACTTTCGGGTCCGTTATTTTCACAAAGGCGCGGTTGAGTTCGAGACCATCCCTGCTGTTGAGGAAATCGAGCAGGTAGGATTCCGTTTTCGACTCGGCGAAACCCGCGTGAGGGTTTGCGCCGCGGCCCGAAACCGCGAAAGGGGCGTCCTCGAAAAAGAACTGCACGGGGACGTCGAGAATCTGGGAAAGCTGAAAGAGGCGGCTGGCTCCGATCCGGTTCGTGCCCTTTTCATATTTCTGGATCTGCTGGAAGGTGAGGCCCATCTGCTCCCCAAGCTTCTCCTGGCTCATGCCGATGACCATTCGGCGCAAGCGAACCCGGCTGCCGACATGAATGTCCATCGGATTAGGTTTCCGGCCTTGTGATTCAAGGCGGGTTTCATTGCCCTCCGGCTGAGTCTGTTCCCGTGCCATGTCCCGATCGTGCCCTGTTGTCAATTCCCCAGCTTCACGCGGAAGCTGATATATGAGATTTTATTCGATCTTGGGTTGTAGTTCCCCATAACCCATCGCGTCAAGAATTTATAAACGCAACCATAAGTTGCGAAATCGGATACTGCAACTTTTGATTTTATATTTCAGCATTATGGTAAAGCTGAAATGCTCGCTCTGCTAGATGAGCTGGTAATTACTCAACTTGCATTACAATTCTATACAATATGAAAATGAAAAAGGCCAAGAGCATTAAGCATTTTTCCCCCCATACGGCGAAAAGCGTTGGCTCAATCGCAACAGGCAGGCTGGAATCGATTACACCCGCCACGTTCAATGGAAGGCTGGACAGTACGCGGCCATGCGCATCGATAACCGCGGATATTCCCGTATTCGCGGCCCGGACCATGGGAACTCCCTGCTCGATGGCTCGAAGTCGGGTCTGGTGCAGATGCTGGTATGGACCCGTGCTCGGACCGAACCAGGCGTCATTGGTAAGGTTCAGGAGCCAGCCGGGCCGGTCCTCGCCGTCTGCGGACATGCCGGGAAATATCGCCTCGTAGCAGATCAGGGGCAGAAACGGCGGCGCTCCGCCATGAGCAGACATGGCTTCGCGCTCTGTTCCGGCAGCGAAACCGGTTGCGGCGTGTGTGAGTTGCTTGACGCCGAGCCGCGTAAGCAGCGGCTCGAAGGGCAGATACTCTCCGAACGGAACCAGATGGACCTTGTCGTAGCGGGCTTCAACCTCGCCTTCCGGTCCGACCACGAAAAGGCTGTTGTAGACATCGCCGATCCGGTACGTGCCGTCCCCGAGCGCTTCACCGGTGACGCGCTCGCCTCCAAGGATCAGCGTGCTCTCCCCAGCCGTAAGCGCCTTCAGCGCCTCCCTTGCGTCCGGCTCGAATATCCTGTCGTTGACCATGAAGATGAAAGGCGGCGCGGTTTCCGGCCAGATGATATGGGTGGGCCTGTCCGGCTGTGCGCCTCCCCCGGACTGGCGGCTCATGCTCAGATAGCGCTCGAAGATCCAGCCCCGGTTTTCCGGCCTCCATTTCTCCGCCTGCGGTATGTTGCCCTGTACGATTCGTAGACTGACGTTGGAGACCGGGCCTTCCGGGGCGGAAGCGAGACGCACCGAACCCCACGCCCAAACAGCTGCGAGAGCGCACAGGCAGATGGCGGGAAGCAGCCATCTGCGCCGTCCCGCGCCATCAGCGCCTGAGGAAAGCGCCGCAGGGCTTGCGAAGAGCAGCGTGGAAAACAGGGTGAGACCGTAAACGCCGAAGATCGAAGCGCTCTGCGCGATCGCGTCATCGCCCGCCAGAGCGTAGCCCCAGATATTCCACGGAAAGCCCGTCAGTACATGGCCACGCAGCCAGTCGGCGGCGAACAGGGCGAGCGCGATTGCGAAGATCCGGCTGACGCCGGGCCGCCAGAAACGCATCGCCAGGGCGCTGGCAATCGCGGTGAAGATGGCCAGCGAAGCCGGAAAGGCGAGAGCAGGCAGAGGCGCAAGCCAGGCGAATTTCTCCGCTTCGACGAAGAACGCAAAAACGAGCCAGTGAAGCCCGGCTGCGAAAAATCCGAAGCCGAACCACCAGCCCGCCAGCATCGCCTGACGGCAACGCGGCCATGTCCCGCCTCTTGCGTCCGGTGCAGATTGCGCGATTCCGTCCAGCAGCCATACGAAAGCGGGAAAAGTCAGGAAAAGCAGAGGCCATGCGTGAAAGGGTGCAAAGCCCAGCACGGACACGACGCCCAGAGCGAAACCTGCGGCAGCCCGTCTCCAGCCGCGCAATCCGGCGAACTTTTCCGGAATCGCGCCTATCGCGGCCAGGCCGTACACCGCATTCGATTGGGTCAGGCTCATGGATCACCTCACATGCAGACTTTCATCGCATGGCTGAGGGACCAGAGAATGACAAGCGTGAATTGCGTTGAAATGCGGTGGAAAACGCCGCTCCCGGTCAGAGTTGCGCCGCTTCGTCCCGATTTGCGCGGACGCGCAGCTTCTTCACGCGGCGGCGGTCCGCGTCAAGCACCTCGAACGTCACGCCTGCCGGATGATGCAGCGTTTCGCCCGCGACCGGAACGCGGCCCAGCATGGTGAAGACAAGGCCTCCCACCGTGTCGACATCCTCCAGCGCATCCAGGTCCAGCCTGATGCCGAGCTTCTCTTCAACGGCTTCGATCTCGACGCGCGCATCCGCGACAAGCCCGCCCTCGTCTTCCTTGAGCAGCAACGGTTCGTCGTCGGCGTCGTGCTCGTCCTCTATTTCCCCGACAACCTCTTCGAGCAGGTCCTCTATGGAGACAAGGCCATCCGTGCCGCCGTGCTCGTCGATGATGAGGGCCAGATGCGTATGCCTGTTCTGCATACTGAACAGGAGGTCGATCGCGGGCATTGATGGCGGCACGAAGATGATTTCGCGCATGATGCCGATGTCAGCGACGGATTTGGACAGGTCGGCCGAGGCCAGATCGAGACCGGCGCCGGCCAGCGGTTTTCCCTGTGCGACCAGCCACCCCATGAGGTCTTTCACATGAACCATGCCCACGGGCCGGTCGAGCGTGTCGTGATAGACCGGCAGGCGGGAATGGTTGGCCTCGGCGAAAACCACGAGCAACTCCGCAAGTGACGTGTCCTTGTCGACCGCAACGATGTCGCCGCGCGGAACCATCACGTCCTCGGCGCGAACGTCTCGGAATCCGAGCGTTCTTTGCAGCATTGCGCGCTCAACTGGCGTCAGCGACTTGCCCGTGTTCGCGCGCAGGGCTTCGGCGATGATTTCGCGCGCGTCATGCGCCGGGGAGAAGCCCACTCTGGAAGCCAGCCTGTCGATCCAGCTTTCTCCCGTATCGGTCTTTTCTGTGGAAGGATAATCGTCGTAATTGTTGCTGATAGCCATGACTCGTTCTTAATTCGCCGGCTCAGGCGTTTCGTCCTCAACTGATTGATAGGGATCGGGTATGCCGATGTCTGCAAGGATGGTCCGTTCCATCTCTTCCATGCGTTCGGCTTCGTTATCGGTGTCATGCCCGTAGCCTGCGAGATGCAGGAGGCCATGAACCGTAAGGTGGGCAAGATGCGCCAGCGGCTCTTTGTGCTCCGCCTCCGCCTCGCGCATCACCGTCTGATAGGCGATGATGATATCACCGAGCGGGGCGGGCGCATCCGGAAAGGGTATGTCGGCAAGAGGGAAAGACAACACGTTCGTCGGCTTTTCCTGGCCGCGATAGGCGGCGTTGAGCGCGGCGATGGCGGCGTCGGACGACAGCAGAACCGTTACGGCGCGGTCCACAAATTCCGGCAGCGACCGCTCGAACGCCTCATGGGCGCGCGTGACCACGCTCTCCGATCCGCCGAAGGAACGCCAGTTGTCGTCGTCGATCAGTATGCTCAGACTTGGTCCGGGGTCATCGTCGTCCGCCCCGGTGGCCTCCTGGCGGTTTGCGCCGGGGACGGCCGGATGTTGTGACGCTTCAGTCATTATCCTACTTGCGAAAATCAGACCCTGCCGGCCTTTTCGTAAGCCTCCACAATCTTCGTGACAAGCTCGTGCCGGACCACATCGGCCGGGCTGAACGGAATATGGGCGATGCCCCTTATGTTTTCCAGCAGGCCTATGGCTTCGCCAAGACCGGATTTCTGGCCTGGAGGCAAGTCTATCTGAGAAGGGTCGCCCGTGACAACCATTTGGCTTCCTTCCCCCAGCCTCGTCAAAAACATTTTCATCTGCATTGCGGTGCAGTTCTGCGCTTCGTCGAGAATGATCGTGGCGTGACTGAGGGTTCGCCCCCGCATGAAGGCGAGCGGCGCGATCTCGATGACGCCGCTTTCGAGTTCCCGTTCGACCTTCTCGGGCGGCAGGACATCGTAAAGAGCATCGTAAAGAGGGCGCAAATATGGATCGACCTTCTCTTTCAGGTCTCCCGGAAGAAAGCCGAGGCGCTCGCCCGCCTCCACCGCGGGCCGCGACAGGATAAGCCGCTCCGTTTCGCCACGTTCGAGACGGGCGGCTGCGTGTGCGACCGCGAGATAGGTCTTGCCGGTGCCCGCCGGACCTGTGGAAAAGATCAGCTCCTGGGTCTTCAGCGCCTCGATATAGTTCGATTGCATCGGCGTGCGCGCCGAAATCAGCTTCTTGCGGGTGCGGAGCTGGCCTGCGCCCGGCGCGTCGCGCTTTTCGCCGTCCGGCCCCAGTCCGGCCTGGGCGTGGCGTATGGCGCCCTGAATGTCGCCGACCGAGATGGTGCTTCCGCCCTTGAGCTGGGCGTAAAGCGACTGCAGGACGTCATGGGCGAGCATACAGCCGCTCTCCGGCCCCTGCACCACGACGACATTGCCATGCGCCATCGCCTCGACGCCAAGCTTGTCCTCGATCATGGACAGATGCGCGTCGAACTCGCCGAGCAGGTCCGTCAGCAAACGGTTGTTGTCGAACGGGATTTCTATCCGGAAAGCCCGCTTGTTCTTGTTCGAGCCTTTGGCGCGGCTCCTGGGAGGCTGGGGTGCGGTATCGCGCAACTGGGACAAATATCGTCTCCTGACTATCGCGGCAAAAGCGATCCGGCGGCAAGGCCGGACGCCGCGGCCTGTGGGGCCGGAGTCTCACGCACTCTATTCTCGTTTCCGTTCCGCAGTATGACACCGCTAAGGCTGTTCGCGCCACAATCGGTAATCTCCACCTGCACGATTTCGCCGGTAGCCGATTCGGCTGAGGCGACATGAACCGGCTGAAGATAGGGCGAACGTCCGGTTAGCTGGCCCGGCTTGCGTCCCGGCTTTTCAAGCAACACGGGGAGGGTGCGGCCGATCTGCGCGGCGTTGAAGGCGCGCTGCTGCTCGCCGAGAAGCGCCTGAAGCGCGGCGAGACGCTCCGACTTGACCCCGTCGGGGAGCTGGCCGCCCATCTCCGCCGCGGGCGTGCCGGGGCGCGGACTGTATTTGAAGGAATAGGCCTGCGCGAAATTGACCGCGCGCACGACTTCCATCGTTTCTGCGAACTCGGCGTCCGTTTCGCCGGGGAAGCCGACGATGATGTCTGTGGACATGGCGATGTCGGGGCGCGCGGCGCGGATGCGCTCCACAAGACCGATGTAATGCTCCGCCGTGTGCTTCCGGTTCATCGCCGCCAGAATCCGGTCCGATCCGGCCTGAAACGGCAGATGCAGATAGGGCATCAGCGCCGGAATGTCCCGATGCGCCGCGATCAGATCATCGCTCATGTCGGCGGGATGGCTCGTCGTGTAGCGCAGACGCGCCAGCCCCGGAACACCAGCAAGCGCTTCCAGGAGCCTTGCAAGGCTCCATGCCTGCCCGTCCGGCCCTTCGCCGCGATAGGCGTTGACGTTCTGGCCGAGCAGCGTGATTTCGCGCACGCCGAAACCCGCCAGCCGCTCCGCCTCGTCCAGAATCTGGCGCGCGGGCCGGGAATATTCCGCGCCGCGCGTATAGGGTACGACGCAGAAAGTGCAGAACTTGTCGCAGCCTTCCTGGATGGTGAGAAACGCCGCCGGCGCGCGCTGGGTCCGCCTTGCAGGCAGGCGCGCGAACTTGTCCTCGGCGGGGAAATCCGTATCGACGATCTTCGCGCCGCCCCCCGCCCCGCGCAGCATTTCGGGCAGGCGGTGGTAATTCTGCGGACCGACGACCAGATCGACGACGGGCGCGCGACGCACGATTTCCTCGCCCTCGGCCTGCGCGACGCAGCCCGCCACCGCAATTTTCAGATCGCCGCCTTCCGCCCTCCGCCGTTCCCGGATCAGGCGCAGCCGGCCAAGCTCGGAATAAATCTTCTCCGCCGCCTTCTCGCGGATATGGCAGGTGTTCAGCACGATCAGGTCTGCGTCTTCGGCGTCGTCCGTCTCGGCGTAGCCTTCCGGCGCCAGCGCTTCCACCATGCGGGCGGAATCGTAGGCGTTCATCTGGCAGCCATAGGTCTTGATGTGGACTTTTTTCGTCACCGCAACGCCAAAAAGCCGCTCACCCCGGCGGGGCGGCGTCCTGTTTGTCTCCGGCGTCACCATGCGCAGGAGCAAAGCGCCCCGTCAAGAGTTGCGAGAAGTCGTGCCGCACGAGTTCATAGGCGCTGGCGGCGAGTTTCTTGCGGTCGCCCGCCTCGGCGATCGGGATCGGTTCGCCGAAGCGCACGCGCACGTCGAGCGGGCCGCCCTTCAGCACGCCCCAGGCGTGGCTGAGCATGTCCATGTCGCCATACCAGGCGATGGCCGGGCGCTGCTGCCGGTTCATCGGCAGGCCGTGAATATGCGTATAGACGATGGCGCAGGTCTGCAGCTTGTAGTCGCCGGTTTCGCCGTTGTTCGCCTCTACGGCGGCGAAGAGCGAGCTTTTGAACTCCAGGACCTGGTTGCCGTCGCTGCTCGTGCCTTCCGCAAACAGCAGCACGCGCTCGCCCTGGCGCAGCCGTCCCAGAATGGCCTCGCGTGCCTCGGTCACGGCGGCGCGGCGCGTGCGGTCGATGAAGATGGTGCGCTGGAGTTTCGCGAGGCTGCTGATGAACGGCCATGTCGAGACCTCGCGCTTGGCGACGAAGCTGAGCGGCGCGATGCTGGCGAAGACGGGGATGTCCACCCACGAGATGTGGTTCGAGACCAACAGAACCGGCCCGCGCGCGGCGGGTGCGCCGCTGACATGCACGCGCACGCCCAGAAGGCGGCAGACGATCCGGTGATAATAATGGGGCAGGTAGAGCGCGGCCCTGAGCTTCAGCGCGATCAGCAGCGCCTGCACCGGCATCAGCGGCAATGTGACGAGGATGAAGAGAAACAGGATGATGCTGGCGCGCAGGACGCTCATTCGCGGCTCCGGTCGGTTTGCGGGATTGCGATCCGGCGGCAACATAGGGGGAAAGGCGGGGAAAGCCAACGGCATGTGTCGTCTTCGGAATCTTATGGAAAGATTGCTTGTAGCGAATCGGCAACAAGGCCGGCGAAAAAATGACGCCTTCGTGTCAGTGAAGCGAGAGGCCGGGACTGGCTCAGTCGGAGAAGGGTATATCGGGCGGGTCTTGCGGTGCATGAAATAATGCAATTCGATCAATGACTTGGTTTGCAGCAAGGAGAGCTTCGCACTTCTTCCGTACAAGGCCAAAGCAGAGCCGCGCATAAGGGATTTCGCGTATACCTGAGCGCGTACAGCCTCTTGCGCCCAATCACGCCTCACGCAATGAATGGAAATTGGGCAAATTAGAGATAACCGTCAGGCGCTGTTGGGCCGCGCCGGACGGATGCGAGGGAGTATCGCCAAATGCATGGTGTTGGGGGAAATCGGAAATTCGGCCTGGGCGCAGCCGCCTTCATGGGCGCGAGCCTGATCGCGATGGCCGCGGCGCAGGCGGGCGGGTTCGCAATCCGCGAGCAATCCGCTTACTATCAGGGCATGTCATTCGCCGGGGCCGGTACGGGCGACACGCTCAGTTCGATGTACTGGAACTCTGCCGCGGCTGCGGCAGCGCCGGGGTTCAATACCGAGTCGCACGCCTCAATCATCTTTCCGGATACGGAGATTACGGCGACTGATTTTCCGCTTCTGGCGTGCCCCGGTGCCGATGATTGCCATTCCGGCAGCATTGCCGATCCGGCGCTGGTCCCTGCGAGCTACGCCAATTACCAGATGAGCGACAGGCTGTTTATCGGTCTTGGCATCAATTCGGGTTTTGGACTTATCACGAAGCCGGACAATACCGATTGGGCAGGATCGGCAATCGCAATAACGTCTGAGGTTTTTTCGATAAATTTCAATCCGACGGTCGCTTATAAAGTCACTGATGACCTGACGATCGGCGTCGGGGCGCAAATCGAATATTTCAAAGTTCGATTGAACAATAATTCGCGAGCAGTCGAATTGGACGACATAGGAATTGGCGCGACCGCAGGCGTTACGTGGACGCCTGCGCAAGGCACAACCATCGGCGTCGGCTACAGATCGGCGGTAAGCTTCGATCTCGAAGGGGACTACAACGTATTTGGATTTGGCAAGTTCGGAGCAGACGCCGAACTTACACTGCCCGACATGATCACAGTGGGTTTGCGCCAGTCCTTGTCTCAAAATCTTGACCTTCTCGCCGGCTATGAATGGACGAACTGGAGCCGGGCAGGGACCATTCCGGTAAATGTTGATGGTTTAGGCACACCTGAATCTCTGGAACTCGAATATGAGGACGGTCATTTCGTTTCGGTCGGTCTGGAATATGCCTACACCCCGTTCACATTGCTCCGAGCCGGCGTTGCATGGGAAAAATCACCAGTAACCGATGAACACCGCAATGTGTTTCTCCCCGATGCTGATCGTCTCTGGCTGAGCGTTGGCGCGACACATCAGCTCACGGAAAAGATAACGGTCGATCTGGGTTTCTCTCACATTATTGCGGACGATGCGTCGATCTGCCGAGACCTCGGAAATAATGCTGAACCATGTTCTCCGGCTACGGTCTCAGCACTTGAGGCCGAAAGCGAATCCACCGTCAACATCATATCCGCCAGCCTTCGCTACAAATGGGGCGGCGGCGAGCCTGCGCTCGAACCTCTAAAATAAACGCCGGCGAACGGCGAACCTGAAAGGACCGGCCCTCGCGCCGGTCCTTTGTTTTTTCCGGCCTGCGCCTCTCGCCCCTCTCCCCGAGGTAAGCGTTTGCCGCTCACTTTAAAGGTTCGCGGGCTGGAGAGGGCCGGGGTGAGGGGTTGGGATGTTGACCGATAGTCTTCATCCCGTCACCCGAAACGCTTCGCATTTCGACCTCTCCCGATGGGAGAGGTGAAAAATGCATCCGCCTCCGTTTAACAGGCCTAACGGAACGGCCAGGGCAGATCGACCGCAGACTGCAGCGCTCCATAGGGGAAATTCAGCGACAGCGCGTTCGCAAGGATCAGGATGAAGCCGGCCGCGGCGGCCGTCAGCGTCAGCGTCATGACCGGCCCCGTCCGCGCCCTGACGGTCAGAAAGACCAGGAAAAACAGGATCATGGCCAGATAGAAGCCGACCAGCGCGCTCGCCCCGACGAGAGCCGCGATCCAGTACGCCCCGTTCCAGAGATTGCCCACGGAAGGATCCGCAGCCTGCGCTGTATCCGCCTCATTGTCGTAGACAGCCGGGTTCGTGTTCTCCCCGAGGATCAGCACCCAGAGCAGCAGCAATCCGAAGAACGCCGCCACCGCCGCCGTGCTCATCGGAAAAACCTGCCCAAGGAAGCTGTGCCCCGCCGCGTCCCAGATCGCGATGCCGAACATGGCCAGCACCAGCATCGTGAAAGCGATCTGCGGCGCGCGGTCGGCCAGCACCGGACGCCGGCCCTGCTCCACGCCCCCGTCCGCGCGCGCCGCGAGCGGCTGAGAATCGTCCACGCGGTTGCGGATACCGAACCAGATCGAAATCAGGGTCAGCACGCCGATGATGACGACGCCGGGCCGTTGCAGGAAGCCCCAGCCGTAGAACTGGAGCGCCTGATAGAAATAGGTCTCCGCCTGCGGCGCGAGCACATAGCCGATGAGCAGCGCCGGGCGCGGCCAGGCGAAACGCTTCATCAGCACGCCGAGCACGCCGATTGCGAGCAGGGCGACGAGGTCGGCGATGTCGCGCGTCGCCTGGAACGCGGCGAAGCAGACGACGGTAATCATGAACGGCGCGAGCAGCGGGAACGGAATGGTCGTCAGCCGCGCGATCGGCGAGGCGAGCAGGATGCACAGCCCCGCGCCGAGGACGTTGGCGATGGCCAGCGACCAGATGATCGAATAGGTGACGTTCAGCTCGGACGTGACCATGGACGGTCCCGGCTCGATGCCGATCAGGACCATACCGCCGAGAAACACCGCCATCGACCCGGAGCCGGGAATGCCGAACAGCAGCGTCGGCAGCAGCCCGCCGCCCTCCTTGGCGTT
>CAYOUE010000068.1:0-3864 GCA_964407075.1 uncultured Hyphomicrobiaceae bacterium | reverse complement strand
GTGGCCGTAGGCGATCCAGTCGACCACGGAGCCGCCAAGGCCGGGAATCGCCCCTATGATGCAGCCGATGCCGGCGCAGCGTATGGAGAGGAACCAATTGCGGAACCAGTCGCGCACACCCTGGAACCAGCCCGCGCCGAGCTTTGCCCCGCGGGCGATGGCGCTGTCCCGCCGCAGCAGATCGACGATTTCCGGGAATGCGAACAGCCCGAGGCCGACCACGACGAGCGGTATGCCGTCATAGAGATAACCGACATTGAAAACCATGCGGAACTCGCCGGTCGCGGGCGCGCCGCCCATCGAGCCGATGATGAGGCCGAGGCCGCAGGCGGCGAGGCCCTTGGCGAGGCTGCGGCCCGCCAGCACGCCGACCATCGACAGCCCGAACAGGGACAGCATGAACAACTCGGCCGATCCGAAGGCGAGGATGAGCGGTCGCGCGACGAGCACGAAGCCGGTCAGGACGACCGCGCCGAACAGCCCGCCCACAAGCGAGGAGACGAAAGCGGCGGAGAGCGCCCGCGCCGCCTGCCCCTTTTTCGCCAGCGGGAACCCGTCGAGCACCGTGGCCTGGCTCGCGCTCGATCCCGGAATGCCCATCAGGACCGAGGCGAAGGTGTCGGACGTGGGGATGACGGCGACAAGGCCGATCAGCATGGCGAGCGCGGAAATGTCGTCCATGCCGTAGATGAACGGGATCAGCAGGGACAGGCCCGCAATGCCGCCCAGACCGGGAAACACGCCGATGGCGAGCCCGATGACGACGCCGATCAGCATGTAGAGAATATGCTGGAGCGTGAGGAGATCCGAAAGCGCGGCGACGAAGACGTCGAACATGGCCGGCGCCCTTGTTATGGTTTTTCAGGATAGCCCGGCCCGGATAAGCAGGCGGCGAAAGCCCCGCCGCCTGCAAATGGCCGGACTTATTCGCCCAGCGTGACGTTATATTCCGCCGTAAGCATACCCACGACCTGCGAGCGCAATTCGGGCGAAATCTGGGTGCCCTTGACGAAAAGCGCGTCCGCGGCCCTGCCCGTCACCTGTTCATAGGTTCCGAGCACGGCCTCCTTGTTGGCGTTGTACTCCGGGTCGGCCTTGATCTTGGTCACGGCCTCCTGGTAGGCCGCGACGATCTCGTCGGGCGTGTCCTTCGGCAGGAAGATCATCTTCTGCGCCGGGAAACCGGCGGTGAAGAACGCGAAATAGGCGTCGTAATCCGGACCCGAAGGCGCGCTGCCGGTCACTTTCTCGTAGGCTTCTCCGAAATGCGGAATGTCCGGGAATGTCGGGTCGCGGACCAGATTGCCGTCGTCGTCAAGCACGCCCCAGGAGAAGAGCGGCACGGCCTTGCCTTCCTCGACGAGCGGCGTGACGTTCTTCAGATAGGCCGAAGAGGTCTGATAATCGATGTTGGTTTCGCCGCGCTCGAAGGCGAGACGCCCGTCGCCGCGGCCCTTGAAGCCGAACACGTGCTGTACTTCGAAGCCCATGAGCTTGAAGGCGAGCAGCGGCACAAGGTCGAGCGAAGTTGCGCCCTGGCTTGCATAGACAAGGCTCTGGCCTTTCAGCTTGGCGATTTCATCGACGGAGGTCACGCCGGTCGAGGGCGAGGTGTAAACGACGCCGCCGGTCGGCGCGGCCAGCACGATCTTCCAGTCCTGATATTCATACTGTACGCGCGGATCGCCGAGCAGATAGGGGAACTGCGTCGAGCCGGATGTGCCGAGTATGGTCAGGCCGTCGGGACGGGCGCGCGCGGCGAACAGGTTCGTGCCCTTGGTGGAGCCGCCGCCCGGCTCGTTTACGACGACGACCGTCGGATTGCCCGGCAGGTATTTCGTGAAGAACGGAGCGTTGAAGCGCGCCCAGGTGTCCGAGCCGCCGCCCGGCGAAAACGGAATGATCCATTCGATCGTCTTGCCTTCGAACGAGACTTGCGCGGACGCAGGCCCGGCCATCGCGGCGGCCGCCATGCCGGCGGCAATCGCCAGAGCGCCCCGGCGTGTCAATGACCCAAAGCTTTTCATGATTTCCTCCCCGGCCGGTTTGCAGACCGGAGGACATGGCCGGCCGGCAGCCCAAGTCCTCCCCGATCTTCATACGATTACAGGTTTTTTAGCAGATCGCGAACTTTAAGACATAATAATAATGCCATCAAAGTCCGGGTTCGCGTACCGGACTTTCATCGCGGATGCAGGGAACTGCTTGATTGACTCCGCCGCCTGACCGGCATTCGCCCGGTACGTTTGGGCAAAAAGAAATCGTGTCCCAGTGCCGTGCTGATATCCCGCTGGTGTCAGCCCGCGGGAATCGGCCGTGTTCAACGAGAACGCGCCACCTTGGGACAGCATCAATACATTGAATTCATTGGAGAAAATTTGGTAGCGGAGGGGCGCTACCACCGTACCCACTGTCGGAAAGAACATTTGTTCCAGCTATATTGGGCCGGATAGCAAGGCCGGCCTTCTGCAGGGATAAGCAAGATATAGCTGCTTTTTTTCCGGTGCTCCATCCAGTATCTGAAGACATTCCGGCCCTTGTTTAAAGTCCCATAGAGTGGTACATATACTCCATATGGAGCTGCCTTCATGATCGTGAGCTTTCGGGATGAATGGCTGCGAGCCTTCTTTGTCGAAGACGTCCAGTCGCGGAATATCCCGCCTGATCTCGAAAGCCGTCTCTTTCGCAAGCTCCAGATGATGGACGACGCGACCACCGACCAGGATCTGCGTGTGCCGGCCAGCAATCATTTCGAGAAGCTGCGCGGCAAGCTGGCGGGCTTCCATTCGATACGCGTCAACAAGCAGTGGCGGCTGGTTTTCCGGTGGGACAGCAGCCGAGGTGAAGCAGCAGACATCTATCTGGACGATCACAGTTACAGATGAAGCGGAATTGAGAAAGGCTGGACGGCCATGCTGACGACGAAGCGCAAGCCGGCAACGGTCGGCGAGATCTTGGTGGAAGAGTTCATGCAGCCGCTGAGCCTGACCCAGGCTAGCCTGGCCGAGGCGATGGGCGTGCAGCGCAAGCACGTCAACGAATTGTGCAACGATCGCCGCAACGTGACGGCCGCGACAGCTCTCATCCTGGCGCGCGTGTTCGGCAACAGCCCCGATTTCTGGCTGAACGTACAGCGGCGCAGCGACCTGTGGGAAGCGATGCACAGCCCGAAGGAGCGTGCTCGCATCGACCGTGCGAAGCCTTTACAGGAGAGCGCGGCGTGACCTTCTCGATTTTCGTCTGCCAAAGCCTATCCTGCTGAATTCGGTCGGCTGTGCACCCCGATTTCAGTTTAAATATGCGCCAACCGGCTGTCGTGTACTGTGGATGGGCAGTCGAAGAATACCTGGTTGAACTCATCCCGCCCCTTGGGCAGCCGAATTACCAATAATAACGGTATGGCTTATGCAACAGAGTCAGCAGGGAAGTGCGACGAGTGAAGAGCCAGCCTAACAATTCTCTGGTAGATGAAGTAAAATCAAACAGTTAACCAGCTCCCGTTACCACTTCGTCATAACGGTGCTGGACAGTTTGGCACCGATCCCCGCAAAATTCCCGCACGAAATTCAAGCTCGATCCTTCTCGGTCGCGGGCCGCTGACGGCGGTTGGTCCCGGTTCTTTGCCCTGCCCCGCTGCGCCACCGTCCGCAGCCTCCGGGCCGGCTGTGGCCGAGCGGCTCCGCACGCTCGACTCACCGCCTGCCCTACCTTGCTTGCTGGAGCTCACTCCCGAACTCGGGCGCACCGGAAGCCGAAAATGCCGTACCGGTTGTCGCGGTCGTACGCGTAGCGGATGGCAGCGCGCACACTGCGCGCATTGCTGTACCAGGAGCCGCCGCGAAGCGCGCGCTGGGGGCTCTCCAG
>CAYOUE010000067.1:0-15252 GCA_964407075.1 uncultured Hyphomicrobiaceae bacterium | reverse complement strand
AGGACTTGTCGATGATGACGTTGCGCCCTTTAGGCCCGAGCGTGACCTTCACGGCGTTTGCGAGAATGTCCATGCCATGCATCATGCGCTCGCGCGCGTCGGAGGAGAAACGGATGGTTTTTGCGGCCATTATGGAAAAAACCCTTTCATACAGGTTCAGGTCTGGCGTGTCCCGGCCAGCCTGTCGTGAGACGGTGAATGGGAACGGATCCGCCCCGCGGGCGGTCCGGGAAGGCGGCGGGCGCGGCCTAGTCGAGTACGCCCATGATGTCGGACTCTTTCATGATGAGCAGCTCCTGGCCATCGATCTTGACTTCGGTGCCTGACCACTTGCCGAACAGCACCCGGTCGCCGGGTTTCACATCGAGAGGAATCAGCTCGTTGTCCTCGCCCCGTATGCCGGAGCCGATGGCGACGACTTCGCCCTGCTGCGGTTTTTCCGCTGCGGTGTCGGGGATGATGATGCCACCGGCGGTTTTCGTTTCTTCTTCGAGACGCTTGACCACGACGCGATCGTGGAGCGGGCGAATTCTCATCTTCATCTCCAATTACGATTTGTGTTGCAGGATGTCAGGGCGCACAACTTTGGCAGTCGTAGCGCCTGAGTGCCAGAACCGGACTTAGGGGAACGCCCCCGGGCTTGTCAAGGTCTGGAGGGCGTTTATCGGGAACCGCCCGGTATCTTTCGTCCGACGTGATAAATCCTGTGCGCGCCAAGTGTCCCGATTCCGAAGTTCGCCTCATCATCTCGACACGCTCCGCAAGTGAACTTCGGAATCTCAAGGGACACTGGAACATTGAATCTGCCAGTGTGATTCAGATCCGGAAGTTCGTTCGGCGCTTTGCTCTCAGTCTGATGAACTTCCGGATCATCACACTGGGCCGGAGATCGCACTTGAGGCTGCACGCGGAACGTGTAAAAAGCCTGTCAGGACATAATTCGCCGAAGATGCCGCGATAGAGTGGCTCCAAGGTCTTCGTACGGGCGCATATGAAACGGTTCGTTCTCGTCTTGCTGGCGGCGCTGCCGCTGCTGACTCATTCCACCGTAAGGGCAGAAACCCTGACGCTGATACATCCCGGCCCGGCCGGCTCACTTTACGAGATCAGCGCCATCGAATTCGCGGAAAGGCTGCGCAAGAAGCTGCCCGCGCCCTACACGATCGCCGAGACGGCAAGCCCCGGCCTCGGCGACGGGCTGGCGCTGCTGGAGTCGGTCAGGAACGGACGCGCCTCTTTCGCGCTCGCCTCCTCGGGCCTGGTGGCGCTCAGCGACGTCTTCGCCATCTTCGAGATGCCGTTCCTGTTCCGAAGCCGCGATCAGATCCCGGCGATCCGGGAGAAGCTGCTCGACGCCTATCTCCAGCCCGCCGCAAAGCGCCACGGCCTGCGCATCGTCGGGGTCTGGGAGAACGGCTTCCGCCATATCGCAAACGACCGCCGTCCGATCCGCACGCCCGCCGATTTCCGCGGCCTGACCATTGCCGTCCCGCCCGCCAACGCGTGGCGGGAAAACATGATCCGTGCCTTCGGGGCCGAACCGGCGCCGCTGTCGCCCCGCGCCTTCGCCCGTCCTCTGGAGCCTGGCAATGTCAACGGATATGAAGCGCCGCTGCTTCAGATCGCCTCGCTCAACCTGCCGGAGATGCAGCATCATCTTGCGCTCTCCGATCATCTTTACAGTCCCGCATTCCTCATCACCGGTGAAACGTTCTTTTCCGGCCTGCCGCCTGAAATCCGCAAGCTGATCGCCGATGAGGCGCAGGACATGGAAAGCCTGATCGCGGAGATCGCCATCCGCGTCGAAAGCGAACTGGTGGACCTTCTCGACCAGTCCATGCAGATGACGCATATCAGCCGCAACTCTTTTCTGGCCGCGTCGCAGCCGCTATATGACGGTTTCGCCCGAACCGTGCCCGGCGGCGCGGAGATGATCGAGATTGTGCGCGGCTACCGCCCGCGCGCTCCGGAGACCATCGGCGTGGCGATACCGCAGGACCGGGACGAAGGCAGCAGATAAACGCCAACGGAGCGGACAGCCGCCGGATGGACCTTGCGGAATTCGCTTGCAGGGGGCTTTCGCGAAGCCTAGTTTCGCAGGCGGTTTTCAGCGTCACGAGGAGGACGACATGGGCTTCATCGCCGACGCGCTCGGGCGCGTCCAGCCATCGCAGACGATCGCCGTCACAACCAAGGCGCGCGAGCTCAAGGCCGCAGGCCGGGACGTGATCGGGCTTGGCGCGGGCGAACCAGATTTCGACACGCCCGACAACATCAAGGAAGCCGCGATCAAGGCGATCCGCGACGGCAAGACGAAGTACACCAATGTCGACGGTATTCCCGAGCTGAAGGAGGCGATCGTCCGCAAATTCGAGCGCGAGAACGGGTTGAGCTACAAGCCGGGCCAGGTGATCGTCTCCCCCGGCGGCAAGAAGGTGATCTTCAACGCCATGATGGCGACGCTCAATCCGGGCGACGAAGTTGTCATCGCCGCGCCCTACTGGGTGTCCTATCCCGACATCGTCCAGCTCGTCGGCGGGACGCCCGTATTCGTCGAGACGAGGATCGAGGACAATTTCAAGCTCCGGCCCGAAGCGCTCGAAGCCGCCATCACGCCGAAGACGAAATGGTTCATTTTCAACCATCCGTCCAATCCCACCGGATCGGCCTATAGCCGGGACGAACTCAAGGCCCTGACGGACGTGCTCGCGCGCCATCCGCAGGTCTGGGTGCTCAGCGACGACATGTACGAGCATCTCGTTTACGACGATTACGAGTTCGTTACGCCCGCACAGGTCGAACCAGCGCTCTACGATCGGACGCTGACCATGAACGGCGTCTCGAAAGCCTATGCCATGACCGGCTGGCGCATCGGCTACGCGGCCGGCCCTGAAAGCCTCATCAAGGCGATGACGAAGCTGCAGTCGCAGACAATCTCGAACGCAGCCTCGATCAGCCAGTGGGCATCGGTGGAGGCGCTGAACGGTCCGCAGGATTTCCTGAAGGTGGGGGCGAAAGCCTTCCAGCAGCGGCGCGACCTCGTGGTGTCGATGCTTAACCAGGCAAGCGGCGTTAACTGTCCGACACCGGAAGGGGCCTTCTACGTCTTCCCGTCCTGCAAGGGCTGCATCGGCAAGACCAGCGCGGGAGGCCGCGCCATCGCGAGCGACGAGGATTTCGTGACGGCGCTGCTGGAGGAGAACGGGGTCGCCGTGGTTCACGGCTCGGCCTTCGGACTTTCGCCGTTTTTCCGCATCTCCTACGCCACCTCAACGGAGCTTCTGGAAGACGCTTGCGCCCGTATCCAGCGTTTTTGCGCGGAATTGCGCTGACGGCCGCGTCATGGGGCCAGTCCGCCAGACGGCGCTGATGATGACCAGACCGGGCGAGGCGGCGTTTCAGGAGCGCACCTTGCCCGAGCCCGGCCCCGGCGACGTCGTCGTGCGTGCACAGCTCTCCAGCTTCAAGCACGGTACGGAGATGATGGCCTGGACCGGCCTCAGCCCGTTCGCACGGCGCACGCTCGATCCGGGGCTGCGGATCTTCGTGGACCGGCCGGAAGGCGCCGGCTTCTACCCGCTGCCGATGGGGAACATGTTCGTCGGCGAGATCGAATGGGCAGGCGCACAAGCCGGGGGGCTGGCGCCGGGGACGCGCGTCTTCGCCTGGGGTCCGATCGCCGACCGACATGTTCTGCCCGCCGGGAAAGCGCAAGCGCTCGGCGGCCTCTCCCCGGAGCAGGCGCTTTGCATCGATCCCGCGAGTTTCGCGCTCGGCGCGGTGCTGGACGGCGCGATCGGCAGCGGCGAACTGGTGTTCATGACCGGGCTTGGCGCGATCGGCCTGCTTGCAGTTCAATATTGCGCGGCGCGCGGGGCGCGGGTTTTCGCCTCGTCGGCCTTTACCGAGCGGCGGGCGCTTGCAGAAAAATTCGGGGCCGAGCGCACATATGACAGCGCCGCTGTGAGCGATCCAGCCCGGCTGCTCAAGGAAGAGACAGGCGGCGCGGACGCCGCCATCGAATGCTCGGGCCGGCTGACGGGCCTTCAGCGCTGCATACGGGCGCTGAAACCCTGCGGCCGCGCGGTCTGCGCAGGGTTCTACGGCCCCTCGGACGGCGATCTGAACCTGGGCGAAGAATTCTTCCACAACCGCATCACGCTGCTTGCCTCGCTGCCCGCTTTCGGGGTCGGCAATCCTGTGCGGACGCAGCCGCCGCTCTACGCCAAGGATCTTCAGCATCAGGCGGCGTGCGACTTCCTCGACGGGACCATTGCGGCAGACAGCCTCATCCATCCGGTACTGCCTTTCCACGATGCCGTTGCAACGGTTCACAGGATAGGCTCAGCTCCGCAGACCGTGCTCAAGGCGGCGCTGCGCCATGGCGCCGGCCTCTCATCAACCGATCCCGCCTGAACAAGGTCAAGTCACCCGGGCCTTTGAACCGGGCGCGGCCGTTCGAGCCGGCCCCCAAAACGCGCCAGGCTAGATTTTTCGACAATTTCAAGGTCCTATATTTACTCGCACCATGCTATGCCTCCTGGCGCGGCGTTTTGCGCAGCTCTATGCCTGCGCGACGGGAAGACAATGCCTGCGGCGGGATGACATGCGCCAGAACGACAGGATCAACATCACCTTTCCGGTGCTGAACGAGGAAAGGCAGCTCGCCTCCTCCGTGGAGCGCACGCTCGATTTCTGTGCCGCCTCCGGCGTGGAAGGCTTCGAAATCTGCATCGCGGATAACGGATCGACCGACCGGACGCCGGAAATCGGCGAGCGCCTCGCGAGCAAACACGAAGGCGTCTCCTATCTGCGCGTCGGCAAGCGCGGCTTCGGCCTAGCTCTGAAAACCTCATGGGGACAGACCGGAGCCGGGTTCTGCGGTTATATGGACGTCGATCTCGCGACGGACCTGAAACATCTGAAACAGGTTCACGATCTCATCCGGTCCGGCGCGGATTACGATCTTTATCTGGGATCACGGCTGATGCGCGGCGCGCATGTGAGGAATCGCACAGCCCTGCGCGCATTCACCTCCCGCGCCTTCAACAGGCTGCTCGCCCTCCGCCTCGGCGTGGGCTTCACCGACGCCATGTGCGGCTTCAAATTCATACGCACGCAGCTCTACCGGGACATGGCCGCCCGCTTCGCGTTCACCGACGACTGGTTCTTCGCCACGCAGCTCGCCGTGCGGGCCGAATGGCTGAGCGCGAAGATCCTCGACATTCCCGTGGAGTGGACCGACGACCCTGACTCCAAATCTTCGGCGCGGCTTCTGAATCTCTCCAGGCTCTATCTCGCCGGCATTTCCGAGCTTCGGGAGGAAAAACGGCGCTTCATGAAGCCTCAAGCCCTCAAGGCGGTCTGATGGCTGGAGCAATCCATCGAGAGTACGATCATCTTGTCGTGGGCGGCGGCGTCTACGGATGCTATGCGGCGCTCCTTCTCAAGCAGCGCGATCCGCAGTCTCGCATAGCAATAATCGAGAGAGAGAGGGATCTGTTCCAGCACGCCTCCTATAACAATCAGGCCCGCGTCCATAACGGCTATCACTATCCGCGAAGCATCCTGACCGGTATCCGCTCCCGCGTGAACGCGCCGCGCTTTCTGGCCGAATTCGCCCCGGCTATCGTGACCGAGTTCGGCCAGTATTACGCCATCGCCCGCAGGCTATCCAAAGTCACACCCGGCCAGTTCGAGCTGTTCTGCCGCCATATCGGCGCGAAGCTCGCCCCGGCGCCGGAGCGCGTCGCGGCCCTGTTCGACGAGGATCTCATCGAGGCGGTGTATAGCGTCTGCGAGCCGGTTTTCGACGCTGTCCGGCTGCGCGAACTGATGCGCAATCGGATAGCCGCCTCCGGGGTCGATATCATGCTCGGGACCGAGGCCGTGAGGCTGGAGACCGACGGGCAGGGGCCGATAACCGTGCAAATCCGCGGAGCCGACTCTGGAAAGCCACGATTCGTCATATGCGGCCATCTCTACAACTGCGCCTATTCCCGGCTCAACGATCTGCTCGGACGCAGCGGGCTGAGCCGGATCAGGCTGCGCCACGAAGCTACGGAAATGGCGTTGATCGAGCCGCCTGCGGCTTTGCGCGGCGCCGGCGTGACGGTCATGTGCGGCCCGTTCTTCTCGCTGATGCCGTTTCCCGCGCGCGGGCTTTCGACGCTGAGCCATGTCAGCTACACGCCGCATTACGGCTGGACCGAAGACCCCGGCCTGTGCGGCGCGGACGCCCACGAACCGCGCTTTCCGCTGCAAACCCGTTTCGAGCGTATGCGGCGCGACGCCGCGCGTTATCTCCCCGCTCTGGCCGGCTCGCGCCATCGCGGCTCGCTGTGGGCGGTGAAGACGATCCTGCCGCAGAGCGACGCCAATGACAGCCGCCCGATCCTTTTCAAGCGCGATCCCGCCGCGCCCAATGTCGTCTCGATTCTCGGAGGAAAAATCGACAATATCTTCGATCTCGACGCCATTCTCGCCAAGACGCCCGAGCAGCGACTCGAAACCAGCGAAGCCTGACCCGATGAGACACGATCTTTTCGTTTCCGTCATCGTTCCGCTCGAAAACGATCACGACATCCTGAAGGATGTAATGGCCGAGATCGACGCGGTAATGCGCGACAATTTCAGCAATTTCGAGCTAATTTTCATCGATGACGGTTCGCATGACGGCACGCGCAGCTTTTTCGAGAAAAACAGGACGCAGATCGTCAATTTCCGTTATTTCCGGCTTACGCGGCCCTTCGGCTTCGAAGTAGCGATCGCCTGCGGACTGGAGCAGGCGATCGGCGACGTTATCGTAGTGCTGAACCCCGCGACCGATCCGCCCGCCCTCATCCCGGAATTCGCCGTTAAGGCTTACGACACGGGCGGCGTAGTGGTCGGCGTCAAGGACGGACGGGACCGTTCGCCGGTCTACCGCTTCGCCTACTGGCTCTATTACCAGACCTGCCGGATCTTTCTGGAACGCTCACAGGTTTACGGCGCGACGCATTTCATTGGACTGACCCGCACGGCGCTCAACGCGCTCCTGAAAATCAAGGACAGCTTCCGCTACATCCGCGTTCTTGCAATGTATGCAGGTTTCGCCGTGACGAAAGTGCCCTATGCTCTGCTGGAGAGGCGCAATCCCCGCAGAAGGCGCAAGCTGCTGCCGCTCGTCAGCAGCGTCGGCAATCTGATCGTGTCGAATTCGGACAGGCCGCTCAAGATCGCCGCCATCCTCTCGGCGCTCATGAGTCTGGCGGATTTCCTGTTCATTTTCTATGTCGTATTCGTACGTATCTTCTTCACGGACGTGCCCCGCGGCTGGGCGACGACCAATCTGGTCATGGCGGCCATGTTCGGCGTGCTGTTTTTCGTCATGGCGATGATCTGCCAGTATCTGGCGCAGATCCGCAGCGAACTGCGCACCCGCCCGCTCTACGTCGTGGAGGCAGAAATTCAAGGTAATGTGATGCCCGGCGGCGATATGGCGCGCAACGTCGTCACCCATGAGGACGTCGCCGCTTCGGTAACTTCAGGCGCGGCCCGGAGTTAACGCCTCGCTCATGCCGGAACGCGGCCGCCGCGAACCGCCCGCCTGTCCCCATCTTCCAAAAGCAACGATTGACGGCTTAGCGGCTCTGCCTCAAACTATCGTGTATGGGGCCGATCATTCAGCCGTTATTCATGCGGAAAAGCGAGGCTGAAGGAGTGACTGGCGTGGCGCTTGCATGGGGATTGCCACAGGGACGGCCGGATTTTTTACGAGATCGCGCCTCTGAAAGAAAGCTGCGGCATCCTTGACGGAATGTCGTAAAATTTCGTGAGCGAGCCCTTATATAACTTAGCAAGGATCCGCAAATCCGGTCCGAGATTGAAAGATCGCAACCCCGTGAAGATTTTCATCACAGAGAGATCTGAGAGCTGGAATGAAGCCCACTGACGAGATTTTCGACCTGTATGCTGACCGCTATGGGCGGAAACAGGAATCGCAGCTGGATCTGAAGGAATTTCTCGAAGGCTGCCGCACCGATCCGATGATGTACGCATCGGCGGCGGAGCGTATGCTGCACGCAATCGGCGAGCCGCTTTCGATCGACACCGCTAAGGACGAGCGCCTTGGGCGCATCTTCATGAACCGGACGATCAAGACCTATCCGACCTTCAAGGAATTCTACGGTCTTGAGGAAACCATCGAGCGCATCGTCGGATATTTCCGTCATGCTGCGCAAGGGCTTGAGGAGCGCAAGCAGATCCTTTACCTGCTCGGCCCCGTCGGCGGCGGCAAGTCCTCGCTTGCCGAGCGGCTGAAGGAGCTGATGGAGAAATGCCCGGTCTACGTGCTGAAGGCCGGCGACGAGATCAGCCCGATCTTCGAAAGCCCGCTGGGGTTGTTCGATCCCGGCACGACCGGCGAATTGCTGGAAGACAAGTACGGCATCCCGCGCCGCAAGCTGACCGGGCACATGTCGCCCTGGGCGATCAAGCGGCTCGACGAATTCGGCGGCGACATCTCGAAATTTTCGGTCATCAAGGTTTACCCGTCGCGGCTGCGCCAGATCTGCGTGGCCAAGACCGAGCCGAGCGACGAGAACAATCAGGACGTCTCCGCGCTGGTCGGCAAGGTCGACATCCGCAAGCTGGAATTCTTCGGCCAGAACGATGCCGACGCCTATTCCTACAGCGGCGGCCTGAACCGCACGACGCAGGGGCTTCTCGAATTCGTCGAGATGTTCAAGGCACCGCTGAAGATGCTGCATCCGCTGCTGACCGCGACGCAGGAAGGCAGCTATGGCGGCACGGAAAACGTCGGCTCCATGCCCTATCAGGGCATCATCGTGGCCCATTCCAACGAATCCGAATGGCGCGCCTTCCGCTCGAACCGCAACAACGAAGCCTTCCTCGACCGCATCTGCGTGGTTCAGGTGCCGTACTGCCTGCGCGTAACGGAAGAAAAGAAGATCTACGACAAGCTGCTGTCGAAGAGTGAACTGGTCGATACGCCCTGCGCACCGGGCACGCTCGACATGCTGGCCCGCTTCTCGGTGCTGACGCGGCTGAAGGAGCACGAGAACTCAAATCTCTACTCCAAGCTGCGCGTCTATGATGGCGAAAGCCTGAAGGACACCGACCCGCATTCCAAGACCGTTCAGGAATACCGCGATGCGGCGGGCGTCACCGAAGGCATGGACGGCGCGTCCACCCGCTTTGCCTACAAGGTGCTGTCCGAGACGTTCAACTTCGATACGGAAGAGGTCGGCGCCGATCCGGTGCATCTCATGTATGTGCTCGAACAGGCGATCCGCCGTGAGCAGATGGCGGAGGAGACCGAGGACCGCTATATCGAGTTCATCAAGGAAGAGCTGGCGCCGCGATATGCCGAATTCATAGGCAATGAAATCCAGAAAGCCTATCTGGAGAGCTATCACGAATACGGCCAGAACCTGTTCGACCGCTATGTGGCCTATGCGGATGCATGGATCGAGGACCAGGACTTCAAGGACCCCGACACCGGCCAGCTCATGGACCGCGGCGTTCTCGACAAGGAGCTTTCCAAGATCGAGAAGCCGGCCGGCATCGCCAACCCGAAGGATTTCCGCTACGAGGTGGTGAAATTCTCGCTCCGGGCGCGGGCGCGCAATGCAGGCAAGAACCCTTCATGGACCTCATACGAAAAGATCCGCGAGGTCATCGAAAAGCGCATGTTCTCCCAGGTCGAGGACCTGCTGCCCGTCATCAGCTTCGGCGCGAAGAAAGACGGGGAGACCGAGAAGAAGCACAATGAATTCGTTGAGCGGATGGTTGCGCGAGGCTACACGCCACGCCAGGTGCGCCGTCTCGTCGACTGGTATATGAGGCTGAAAAAGTCCGGTTAAGCGACAAATATGCATATTATTGACCGCCGTTTGAACCCGAAAGAGAAGAGCCTTGGCAATCGGCAACGGTTTCTGCGAAGGGCCAAAGAGGACATTCGGAACGCCGTCAATGAATCGCTGAAGCGGCGCAAGGTCTCTGAAACCGACAGCGGGGAAAAGATCCGTATCCGCTCCAAGAGCCTGCACGAGCCGTCATTCGGTCTCGGGCGGGATGGCGAGCGCGACTTCGTTCTGCCGGGGAATTCCGATTACGTCGTCGGGGACACCATCCCCAAGCCGCCCGAAGGCCGGGGCGGCGGCGGCTCGCGCGGCTCCCCTGACGGCTATGGCGAGGACGATTTTGTCTTCACCCTTACCAAGGAGGAATTCCTCGACCTGTTTTTCGAGGATCTCAAGCTGCCGAATCTGGTCAAGACCAAGCTCAAGGACGTTCGCTCGCCGACGCCCGTGCGCGCCGGTTTCACGGTTGACGGGCCGCCGGCCAAGATCAACCGGGTCCGGACCATGCGCAACAGCCTGGCGCGCCGGATCGCACTGCGCCGGCCGGGCCTGGAGGAAATCGCGTCTCTCGAAGCCGAACTCGAAGACGCCGAACAGGCGGAAAGCCCCGACGAGGAGCGCATCGCCACTCTCCGGGCGCGGATCGCCCGCCTGAAGCATCTGCGCAAGATCGTGCCCTTTATCGACCCGCTCGACCTGAAATACAACCGCTTCGAGCACGTGCCCAAGCCTATCACCCAGGCAGTCATGTTCTGCCTGATGGACACCTCGGCCTCGATGACGCAGTCGCTGAAGGATCTGGCCAAGCGCTTCTTCATGCTGCTGCACATCTTCCTCTCACGGCATTACCGCGACGTGGACGTCGTCTTCATCCGCCATACCAGCGTGGCCAGCGAGGTGGACGAGAACACCTTCTTCCGCTCGACCGAAACCGGCGGCACCGTGATCTCCAGCGCTTTCGAGGAAATGAAGCGCGTGCTCGCCGAGCGCTATCCGGCCGACGAATGGAACATCTACGCCGCCCAGGCGTCCGACGGCGCCAATGATCTCGGCGATATGGGCCGCTGCATCGACATGCTGGACCATTCGATCCTGCCGCTCTGCCAGTATTACGCCTATATCGAGGTCGGCACGCATATCAGCGAAAGCATCATCTGGTCGGGCTTTTCGCCGCTGCTGAAAAGACACCGCCATTTCGCCATGCGTCATGTATCGTCGCCGGACGAAATCTATCCGGTGTTCCATGAACTCTTCTCGCAGGCAGGCGACTGAGCGATGACGGAGGCCCCGAAGAAGCCACGGCGCAATGCGGGCAGAAAACCCATGTTCGAGAGCGCCGAGTGGACTTTCGACACGCTGAAGACCGCCTATGACGAGGTCGAGAAGGTGGCCCGGCGCGACCTCAAGCTCGATACCTACGCCAACCAGATCGAGGTCATCACGGCGGAGCAGATGCTCGACGCCTACACCTCCACAGGTATGCCGCTGATGTACCGGCACTGGTCGTTCGGCAAGCATTTCGCTCATGAATCCATGAGCTACAAGCGCGGAATGCGCTCGCTCGCCTATGAGCTGGTCATCAACTCGAACCCCTGCATCAACTATCTGATGGAGGAAAACTCCGCCACGATGCAGACGCTGGTGATCGCGCACGCCGCCTTCGGCCACAATCACTTCTTCAAGAACAACTACCTGTTCCGCCAGTGGACCAACGCCGACGCCATCCTCGACTATCTGGCCTTCGCCAAAGCCTATGTACGCGAATGCGAGGAACGCTACGGGCTGGAAGAAGTCGAGGCGGTTCTCGACGCCGCCCATGCGCTGATGAATCAGGGCGTCAGCCGCCAGCCCAAGATCCCGGTTTCGTCCAAATCGACGAAGAAGGAACAGAAGAAGAAGAAGCGCAAGGCGCACCAGGAAGCCACCTATGACGATCTGTGGCGCACGCTGCCGCAGGCCCGCCAGCCGGCGAGGGGCCCGGACGAGGCCGGTGGATCGTCCGGCGGCGACAGCGACGAATTCGGCCTGCCGGAGGAAAATGTCCTCTACTTCCTGGAAAAGCACGCGCCCCGCCTGAAGGACTGGCAGCGCGAGCTGCTGCGCATCGTGCGGATGCTGGCGCAGTATTTCTATCCGCAGCGCCAGACCAAGATGATGAACGAAGGCTGCGCGACTTTCGTGCATTACGAGATCATGAACCGGCTGTATGAGCGCGGGCTTCTGACCGAGGGCTCGATGCTGGAGGCGCTGCACCTGCATTCGGCGGTCGTCATGCAGCCCGCCTTCAACGACCGGCGCTTTTCGGGCATCAACCCCTATGCGCTCGGCTTCGCCATGATGCGCGACATTCAGCGGATCTGCGAGCAGCCGACGGCTGAGGACCGGGAGTGGTTCCCGGACATAGCCGGTAACGGCGACCCGCTCGAAACGCTCAAGCACGCCTGGGCCGACTATCGCGACGAGAGCTTCATTCTCCAGTTTCTCAGCCCGGCAGTGATCCGCGAGTTCCGGCTGTTCGGCCTGCATGACGACAGCGAGGACCCTGAAGTCACCGTCACCTCGATCCATAATGAGGACGGCTACCGGAACATCCGGCGGCTTCTGGCCCGCCATTACGACGCGGGCGTGCAGGACCCCGACATCCGCGTGACGGACGCCGATCTCAGCGGCAACCGCCGGCTGACGCTCACGCATTACGTTCGCAACAACCGCCTTCTGAACAAGCAGGAAGGCGAGCGGACATTGCAGCATCTGGCCCAGCTCTGGGGGCATCGCGTCAAATTGCTCGAAGTCAACGCCGAGACGAAGAAACCGCTGCGCGAGCTGGAAGCCCTGCCCTTGCCGTGATGGCTCGGCAGAGCGCGCAGCACAGAGCGACGCCGCCCCGGAACCGCGGCGCCGGAGCGGCCTTTGTGTTTGCATCTGTGCGCGTCGGCCGGCGCGCTCTTCAGGCGGTTTTTGCGGTCTCGGCCGGCGCGGATGCGAGCGGAACCGTAAACAAGAGCAGAAAGACGACGTTGAGCCCGGCGTTGAGCGGCGCGCCGGCCGCAATCGAGGCGGCGCCGTCCACGACGAACCAGACAATGACGCTTGAGAGGATCAGCTTTCTCGCAAGCCGGTAATCGCGAGACAGCAGATGCGTAGCCGCAAGCCACATCATCGCGCCCCAGCCGGCCATCACGCCGCCTGCGATAGCTGCGAGCAGCCTTGTTTCCGGCGCGGCAAGGCTTTGTGCGCCGTCGATCGGCCATATTATGATGTCGGCGAGGAATTCAGCCAGCCCTGAGGCGGACGGATGAGCGGCCGCAGCCGTCAGCATCCCGAAGGCGATGAGCAGGGCTGACGCCGCCTTGAGCCATTTTGACGTGGTTGTCGATTGCATCTCGGATCTCCTTTGCAAGTACCGGCCTGACAGTGCCGATCCGGAGAGAGGCGGACAATTACCTTGCAGGTAAGCGCCAATTCCGCCCCGGTGAGGTAAACTGCAGGCATCGGGTGCGCGAGGGAGATGTCGATGCAGCGCAGATTTGGCGAACTTCTCAGGGACTGGCGCGGCCGCCGGCGCGTCAGCCAGCTCGATCTTGCGCTGGCGTCGAACGTCTCGGCGCGCCACATCGCCTTTCTTGAAACCGACCGCGCAAGACCGAGCCGCGCCATGGTGCTGAACCTTTCAGCCGCCATGACGATCCCGCGCGCGGATCGGAATTTATTGCTGAACGCCGCCGGATTTGCGCCGGTCTACGAACGGCGCAGTCTCGACGATGCGGAGATGCGGCACATCCGCTCGGCGCTGTCCTGGATGCTCGAACGCCACCAGCCCTTTCCGGGATTTGCGATTGACCGCCACTGGAGGCTGCTCATGGCGAACCCGTCGGCGCAGGCGCTGCTCGGCGCCGCCGGCCTGAGCGAAGGCGACAGCCTGCTGGATGCGGTGACATCTTCCGCTGCGCTTCGCGGGGCGATCGTCAACTGGCCGGAGGTGGCCCGCCATCTGCATGACAGGCTTCGCACGGAAAGCGCCTATCTGGGGGGCGACGAAACGCTCGACACCGCAGCGTCGAAACTCGCCGCCTTTACCGAAACCGCCCATGCGGCCGGCGGCGAAGCCATGCCGGCGGTCGTTCCGACGCTCTTCCGAACCGGGGAGACGGCCTTGTCGCTGATCTCGGTGATTTCACAGTTCGGCTCGGCGGAGGATATCGCGCTGGCCGACCTCAAGGTCGAACTCATGTTTCCGGCCGACGAGGCGACGCGTCTAGCCTTGACTGGCAAAGCCGGACCGTGAAGGAGAACAGCCCGCGGATGAAGATCAGGTCTTCGGATCGGGCATGTTGTCGAGGTCGTCTATGTACCAGTGCTCGGCTTCGATGACGATCGGATTCACGCCGTTCTCGTAAACCCAGCTATCCACGGCCCATTTCTGGTTGTTGCCCTTCTCCCAGAGAACGCCGGTCCAGTGCGGCCATCTGGAAATGCCGCCAACGAGGACATTTCCCTTCGAGAAGGGCCGTCCGACGGTGTGATGCTTGAGGAGGCCGGCGCGCTCCAGCACGAGCATGTAGCTGGTGGTGTTGGTCGCTTCGTCCACGCAATCCTGCTGCGTCGGGTCGCCGGAGCCGACGAAGTCCATGCCAGGCCGGTCCGCCGACGTGCCAATGATCTCGCCGACATAGGTTTCGGCCCATGCGATGACATAGGCGACCGCGCGCCGCTCCTCATGGGGCGTGTCCGCCTTCTTGGTCTTCTGCATGATGGCCGCCATCTTCGCGACCTGCTCCGGCCCGAACTTCACCGGCGTCTGCCGCTGGCATCCGTAGGCGTGGCAAACGAAGACCGTCCGCGCGGTAGGCTCCCGGCTCTTGAACTCCTGGTAGTGAAAAGCGGGCGGGCCCTCGCGGTCATAAGTGCAGGCTCCAAGCGAAAGAGCCAGGATCACAGCCGCGAGGACAGAAGCTTTTTTCATTATAATCCAGATGATGCAATGGACCTTTCAAGTCTATAGCATCCGGCTTCGCGGCGCGGAAACGCCACCATTGTGAGACAGGCGCTTTTCCCTTAATTTGTCGCGTCATGGCAACATATGATCCCGTACATATCATCGGCGGCGGGCTGGCAGGCTCGGAGGCCGCGTGGCAGATCGCGCAGACCGGCGTTCCCGCCGTGCTGCATGAAATGCGCCCGCAGCGCATGACCGAAGCGCACAGGACGGACGGTCTTGCAGAGCTTGTGTGCTCCAATTCCTTCCGCTCCGACGACTGGGAGACCAACGCCGTCGGCCTGCTCCATGAGGAGATGCGGCGCTGCGGATCGCTCATCATGGAGGCGGGTGATGCGCACAAGCTCCCCGCGGGAGGCGCGCTGGCGGTCGACCGCGACGCCTTTTCGC
>CAYOUE010000066.1:0-15526 GCA_964407075.1 uncultured Hyphomicrobiaceae bacterium | reverse complement strand
TGCGCGGAGATGGCGCGCGCGCCGACAAGGCCGCCTTCGCGCTGTTCAGCTATTCGATCTTCTATCTTTTCGCGCTTTTTGCCGTGCTGATCGTCGAGCACGGTTTGGGATTGGTCTGATGACGGAACATCAAGGCATTGAAGGTCGCGTCGCCATGTCGCCCGAGCAGAAGCGCAGCCAGCGCCGGCGCTCGCTCGCGATCGCACTTGGGCTCGTGGCGCTCGCCGTCCTGTTCTATCTGGTCACGATCTTCCAGCTTGGCGGCCATGTCGCCAACCGGCCGCTCTAGGGGCAGTCCATGAGACCCGATATGCACAATCCGGGACAATCGGCAAACAGGCGTCTGGCGTTCGGACTTGTCGGCCTCGTGGCGTTCATGATCGGCCTGTCCTACGCCGCGGTTCCGCTCTACCAGCTTTTCTGCCAGGTCACGGGCTATGGCGGCACGACCCAGCGCGCCGACGCTGCGTCCGGAACCGTTCTGAACCGAACCGTGACCGTCCGCTTCGATGCGTCCATATCCAGCGATCTCGACTGGTCCTTCAAGCCCGTCCAGCGCCAGATCACCCTGCGCGTCGGCGAAAATGCGCTCGCCTTCTACAGCGCCGCCAACCGTTCAGCCACGCCTCTGACCGGAACCGCGACCTTCAACGTCACGCCGGAGATCGCGGGAAGCTATTTCAGCAAGGTCGACTGCTTCTGTTTCACCGAGCAGACGCTTCAGCCCGGCCAGGCCGTCGACATGCCGGTCTCATTCTACGTCGATCCGGCGATCGTGGACGATCCCTCGACCGCCCGCATCGAGGAAATCACGCTTTCATACACCTTTTTCCGCTCGGCGGGACCGGGCGAAGCCTCTGCGGCGCAGCCTGCGGCTCAGGACACTCCCGGAACGATGGACAAGAACGCCCGGCCGGGTTAGGGCGGCCAAGCGCCCTTCCGCCAGCCCATTGAGGATAGAATCATGGCAAGCTCTCACGCGAAGAAGCACGATTACCATCTTGTCGATCCCAGTCCCTGGCCGCTGACAGGGTCCATCGGCGCGCTGATGATGGCGATCGGAGCCATCGCCTGGATGAGAACCGGGCTTGGCGGCCTCTTCGGGATCGAAGGGCCATGGCTGTTCTTCGCCGGACTGGCGGCGGTCGGCGCGACAATGTTCCTGTGGTGGCGCGATGTCGTCGACGAGGCCGAGCACCGTCATCTGCACACGCCCGTAGTCCAGCTTCATCTGCGTTACGGCATGATCCTGTTCATCGCCTCCGAGGTGATGTTCTTCGTCGCCTGGTTCTGGGCCTATTTCGACGCTGCGCTGTTTCCTGCCGACGTCAGGGCGCTTGCCGGCGCGCCGGAATCGCTCGGGCTTGTGGAGCGCGAGGCGCTGACCGGCGGGCAGTGGCCCCCCGTTGCGACCGATGACGGACGTTTCATCTCCACTTTCGATCCGTGGACGCTGCCGCTCGTGAACACGCTGATCCTTTTGACCTCCGGCACGACCGTCACCTGGGCGCATTTCGCGCTTCAGGAAGGCAACCGCCGCGGCCTGGTCTGGGGTCTGACGCTGACGATTCTGCTCGGGTTCGTGTTCACACTTCTTCAGGCTTACGAATATCAGCACGCCCAGTTCGCCTTTTCCGGCCATATTTACGGCGCGACCTTCTTCATGGCGACGGGCTTCCACGGTTTCCACGTCGTCGTCGGGACGATATTCCTGCTCGTGACGCTGATACGCGTGCTGGCGGGGCACTTCACCGTGAAGCATCATTTCGGCTTCGAGGCAGCCGCCTGGTACTGGCATTTCGTCGATGTGGTCTGGCTGTTCCTGTTCGTCAGCATCTATATCTGGGGCGCGGGCACGCCGGGCGCACACTGATCCATCTGCAGGAAAGGCGCGGGCGGCCTTGAGGCCGCCCCTTGCATCATGGCTGAACTCAATGGGCCGCCCAAGGCTCCTTCGCCTTTCTTTGCCGGCCTGCTCGGGCGCTGCCCCCGCTGCGGACGCGGTGCGCTGTTCGGCGGTTATCTTGCGCTGCGCAAGGGATGCGGCCGTTGCGGCCTCGACTACGGTTTCGCCAATTCCGGCGACGGCCCTGCGGTTTTCGTCGTCCTGATCGCCGGGTTCATCGTCACCGGGCTGGCGCTTTTCGTCGAGGCGTCCTATCAGCCTCCGCTCTGGCTCCATGCCGCAATGTGGCTACCGCTGGGTGTTGGCCTGCCGCTTCTGATGCTGCGCCCGTTCAAGGCGACGCTCGTTGCGCTCCAGTACCGCTACCGCGCCGAAGAGGCGCATCTGCCGCGCGACGGCGCATCGGAATGACACCGCAGCGCCCGATATTGTTTCCCCTTCTGCTGACGATCGCAGGTCTTGTGCTGCTGATCGGCCTCGGCCTCTGGCAGCTCGAACGGCGCGAATGGAAGCTCGGCCTCATCGAGCGGATCGAGGCGCGGGCGGCCGGCGAGACGGTGACGCTGGCGCGCGCCAAGGAGATCTGGTCGCGCAGCCGCGATATCGAATATTACCGGCTTGCGCTGCGAGGCCGTTTCCTGCATCGCCACGAGCGCCATCTGTACGGCCTGATCGGCGGCGAGGCCGGATGGCGCATCCTGACACCGCTGGAAACGCCCGGCGGCGATGTGATCTTCGTCGATCGGGGCTTTGCGCCGGAGCCGCTCCGGGATCCCGCGTCGCGGCCGGAAGGCCAGATCGAGGGCGAGGTCGCGCTGACGGCGCTTGCCCGCGCCTCGGAACGGGGCAGTCTGTTCACGCCGGACAGCAAACCCGCCGAAAACCGCTGGTTCCTGCGGGACGTTGACGCTCTCAACGCCTCTCTGCCGGACGATCTTGCCGCACGCGCATTGCCGTTCATGGGCGAAGCGGAATCCGCCTCCGTTCCCGGCGGCTGGCCGCGGGCGGGCGTAACGCGGCTCGATCTGCCGAACCGGCATCTCGAATATGCGCTGACATGGTTCGGGCTTGCCGCCGCGCTTGCGGGGGTGTTCGGATTTTATGCGTTTGCGCGGCCCGGGGACGGCCAGCACGGCGGCGAAGCAGGCATTGCGGATAAAAACCGCAACGTATAGTGTGCGCCAGCATCATGACGTCTTGAGGACCACTCATTGCAATATATCAGCACGCGCGGCCGAGCAGACCGTCTCGATTTCGAGTCCGTCCTGATGGCCGGGCTGGCCCGTGATGGCGGCCTTTACGTTCCGGAGAGCTGGCCGAGCATCGGACCGCAGGCCATCAGAGAATTCGCGCGGACAACCTATGAAGAGGCCGCTTCCCGCATCATGGCGACCATGACCGGGAGCGCAATCGAACGGGAGGAATTCGACGGCCTGATCGAGAAAGCCTATGAGGGGTTCGCGCATCAGGCCAGGGCTCCGCTCGTCCAACTCGACAGCAATCTCTGGGTTCTGGAGCTTTTCCACGGGCCGACCCACGCCTTCAAGGATCTGGCGATGCAGCTGATGGGGCTGCTTATGGACCGCGCGCTCACCCGTTCCGGCGAACGCGCGACAATCCTTGCCGCGACCTCGGGCGACACTGGCGCGGCGGCCGTCGAGGCGTTCCGCGACCGTGCGGCCATCGAACTCTTCGTCCTTTTCCCCGAAGGCCGCGTCAGCGAAATCCAGCGCCGCCAGATGACGACGTCAGGTGCGCCCAACGTCCACGCCATCTCGGTCAGGGGCACATTCGACGATTGCCAGGCGATCGTGAAGACGCTGTTCGGCGATCTCGCCTTCCGCGACGAGGTGAGGCTGTCCGCCGTCAATTCGATCAACTGGGCGCGGATCATGGCCCAGACCGTTTATTACTTCACCGCCGCCGCCTCGCTCGGCGCGCCCGCGCGTCCGGTCCGTTTCAGCGTGCCGACCGGCAATTTCGGCGATATCTTCGCTGGCTATGCCGCGCAGCGCATGGGCTTGCCGATGGAGCGCCTTGTGATTGCGACGAACACGAACGATATATTGGCGCGGACGCTGGTGTCCGGGCGTTACGAGCCGCGCGGCGTCGTTCCCACGTCCAGCCCCAGCATGGACATTCAGGTGTCCAGCAATTTCGAGCGGCTGATTTTCGAGGCGTGCGGGCGCAACGCGGCGCGCGTGACGGCATTGATGGACGAATTCCGGGAACACGGCGCTTTCACGCTCAGCGAGGCGGAAATGGCCGGGATACGCAGCGTCTTTTCGGCCCATAGCGCCGGCGAGGAGGACGTGGCGCGGACAATGCGGAGGGTTTACGAGCACACCGGCTACCTTGCCGATCCGCACACCTGCGTCGGGATCGCGGCGGCGGAGCGTGAAATGGGCGAGGCCGATTCTCCGATGATCGTGCTGGCGACCGCGCATCCGGCAAAGTTTCCCGAGGCCGTCGAGCGCGCAGCAGGGGTTACGCCGCCGGTCACGGAGCGCTTGAAAGCCGTGCTGGCGCGCCAGGAAGAGCATACGGCCGTGGAGGCGGACGCCGCTGCGGTGCGCAGCTTCATTCGCAGCCGGGTCCGTAAAGGCATATCAGGGATGAGTGGATGACGATCGAAATGACCACGCTGGCCAGCGGCTTGCGCGTCGTGACCTGCCGGATGCCGCATCTGGAGACTGCTTCGCTGGGCGTCTGGATCAACAGCGGCGCGCGGTCCGAGCTTCAGCAGGAGCACGGCCTTGCGCATTTTCTCGAACACATGGCCTTCAAGGGCACCCGCACGCGAAGCGCGCTTGAGATCGCCGAGCAGATCGAGGCGGTCGGCGGCTCGGTCAACGCCATGACCAGTTTCGAGACGACGGACTATTTCGCCCGCGTACTGCGCGAGCACGTCCCGCTCGCCCTCGACATTCTGGCCGACATCCTGCAGAACCCGGTTTTCTCGCCCGAGGACATGGAGCGGGAGAAGGACGTCATCCTGCAGGAGATAGCCTCGCTGCAGGATTCGCCTGAAGACCTCATCTTCGAGGCCGCCCAGAACGCGGCCTTTCCCGGCCAGACGCTGGGCCGCTCCATCATGGGAACGCCTGAAAGCGTCCGTGCGCTGAGCCGCGACGATCTTGTCCGTTACCGCGAGACCGCCTACGCCGCGCCGCGCATGGTTCTGGCTGCGGCAGGCGCCATCGACCACGACGCGATCGTCGCCCGCGCCGAAGCCGACTTCACAGGCTTCGCCAAACAGGACGCCCGCCCTGTCGAGCCTGCGCGGTTCTCCGGCGGCCATTGCGGCGTCACCCGTGCCATCGAGCAGTGCCATATCGTCCTGGGGTACGACGCGCCGTCCTTCCGCGACGACGCCTATTTCACATCGCTGATCTATTCGGTGCTGCTGGGTGGCGGCATGTCGTCCAGGCTGTTTCAGGAGGCTCGCGAGAGGCGCGGCTTGTGCTACGATATCAACGCTTTCGGTTGGGGGTTTTCCGATGGCGGTTTTTTCGGTGTTCACGCGGCAACCGGCGATGCTCAGCTTGAGGAACTTGTCGAAGTGATCCTGACGCAGATGCGCTCCGTCGCGCTTGAGGGGCCGAACGCGGCCGAACTCGACCGGGCCAAGGCCCAACTCAAGGCGTCTCTGCTTATGAGCCTCGAAAGCTCGGAGGCGCGCGCGGCGCAGATTGCTCGGGACACACTGGTTTTCGGACGGCAGCTCAGCACCGAAGAACTGATCGGGCGAATCGAGGACGTGACTGCGGCCGACGTCGGCGCACTGGCTGCAGGCTTTGCGCTGACCAAGGAGCCGGTTACGGCGAGCGTCGGCCCCGAAGGCGTGTCCGAGCGCCTGCGAGAGGCGGTGTTCGAGCAGCGTGCGTCCCGTCAGACGCTGCATTAGACATGTAAGGCAAGGTTCGTGACATGGCGTTTTTACGCTCAGTCCCGCTCAGTGAGACCGGCCCGGTCATCCGGGGACAGAAGGTCTGGCTCCGCGTGCCTCAGATGAACGACTATACGGACTGGGCGCAGCTCCGGAAGGCCAGCGAAAGTTTCCTGCGCCCTTGGGAGCCGGAATGGGCGCCGGACGAACTGACCAGATCCGCCTACCGCCGCAGGCTCCGCTATTATCACCGTGACATTCGCGACGGGACTGGCTATGCCTTTTTTTTGTTCAGAACGAGTGATAACACCCTGCTTGGCGGCGCAACATTGACCAATGCGCGCCGCGGCGTCAGTCAGTCGATTTCGATCGGCTATTGGGTTGGAGCCGACCATAGCAGACAGGGATACATGACAGCCGCGCTCGGCTTGCTGATGCCGTTCGTGTTCAGCCAGCTCGGGTTCCACCGTCTTGAAGCGGCCTGTTTGCCGAGCAATCTGCCTTCGCGCAAGCTGCTTGCGAAGTGCGGATTTGAACATGAAGGTTTTGCTAGGAAATACCTTAAAATTAACGGATTATGGCAAGATCATTTGCTGTTTTCCGCAATAGACGATTCTCTGCGTTCGTGAGGGCGTGGCGCAGAGCCGCAGACCGAGAAGATCCGGGCTAGGGAATGTCTGGCATGGCTTTCAAAGCGGGGGCAGGGGCTATTCTATTGGCGAACGGCAAAAGGCGAATTCTTCAAGGCGCAGCGCTGTTATGCGCCGCTGCGGCGCTTGCCGTTGTGCTGCTCGCGCAGCCGGCGCGCGCGCTGGAGGCAATCGTCATCGGCCCGGATCAGGACCGCATCGACATCACGCTGCTGGGCGAACTTTATGAAGGCCGCGGCGACCGGCTCAGCGTCGAGACGGCGGCGGGGCAGAACGACGTGTCCGGACGCATGTCCGTGCTTGCCAGGACGCCGGGCACCGATCCGAACTGGGCGGTTTTCGCGCTCAACAATCCGACCGACCAGACCGTGACGCTCTGGCTCATGGCCCAGCGCTATGACATGGTCGGCTCGCAGGTGATCTGGCCCGATCTCGACGCGCCACGCATCGAGAACGTCACCGTTTCCGTCGGCTTCAAGCCCGACCGCGTGGAAAACGATCACGCCGACATATATCGCCTCGTGCTGGACCCCGGCGCGACCATCACCTACATCGTCGAGTTGAGCGGAGCCGGGTTCCCGCGGCTTTATATCGCCAATCCGTCCTCGGTTGGCCAGAAGAACGCCAACCTCACGCTTTTCAACGGCATTTTGCTCGGCATCACCGGCGTTCTGGCCATCTATCTGACAGCGATCTTCGGCGCCAATCATAACACGATTTTCCCCGCAGCCTCGCTGGTCGCATGGGCCACAGTCGGTTATCTGTGCGTGGATTTCGGTTTCTGGCACAAGCTGTTTCAGCTCAGCGCCGCGGACAACGCCATCTATCGTGCGGCGATGGAGGCCGCGCTGGCAGCAAGCGTCGTCATATTCATTTACGTGTTTCTTCAGCTCAAGCGATGGCATTCCGCGCTGACCGTCATATTCGGCGTCTGGGCGCTCGCGCAGATCGGGCTTGTGGGATTCTCGCTGATCGACGCAAAGCTCGCCTCAGGGCTTGCGCGGCTCTCCTACATTCCGATAGCCGCGATCGGCTCGCTGCTCGTCATCGTGCTGGCGCTGCGCGCACAGGAGCGGGCGCTGTCGCTCCTGCCGAGCTGGATGCTCTTCCTTGTCTGGCTTTTCGGAGCGGGCGTCACGATCATCGGGCAATTGTCGGGCGACGTGATCGTGCCCGCGCTCAATGCCGGCCTCGTGCTGATCGTTGCGCTCATCAGTTTCACCGTGACGCAATACGCCTTTCAGTCCGGGGACCAGACCTATGGCGCGGATGCAGGCGAGATGCAGCTGGGAACGCTCGCGCTGGAGGCTTCCGGCGCCGCGATCTGGGACTGGAACCTGCGGCGCGGCGAGATCTTCACCGGCCCTGAAATCGACAGTGCCCTGGGCCATCCGCCCGGCACGCTGAGCGGCAATATTGAGGACTGGCTCAAGCATCTTCACGCCTCGGACCGCGAGCGGATGCGGCTCATTCTCTCCGGCATACGCGAAACGCAGGACGGCGAGATCGTTACCGATTTCCGCCTGCGCCGCGCCGACGGCTCCTATCTGCATTACGAGCTGCGCGCCCAGACCGTAACCACGAGGCCTGCGCGCATTCTTCGCTGCGCCGGGCTTCTGCGCGACGTGACGGCTCAGAAGCGCTCGCAGGAGCGCCTGATGCACAACGCCATTCACGACAGTCTGACCGGGCTGCCGAACCGTGAGCTGTTTCTCGACCGCATCCATTGCTCCATTGCCCGCGCACATGAGGACTCCTCCCGTCCCACCGTGATATTCGTCGATATCGACATCATGCAGACGCTGAGCCGGACCGCCGATTTCTCGGTGAGCGACAGTATGCTGCTCACGATTTCGCGCCGCCTTTCGCGGCATCTGGGACCGCAGGACACGCTTGCGCGGATCGGTTCGGAACAGTTCGGCATTCTACTCGCGGCCGGAACCGAGCCGCGCCAGATCGCCATGCTCGCCGAACGCGTGCGCCGTTCGCTGCGCGCGCCCATGAAGATCGCCCGCCGCGACGTGGTTCTGACCGGCAGTATCGGGATCGCAGTCTATGACGGCCAGCAAGCCCAGCCCGCCGACCTGCTTCGCGAGGCGGAAACGGCGATGTACCGCGCCAAACGCTCGGGCGCCGACCGCATCGAGCTTTACAAGCCGGAGATGCGCGGCGAGCGCAGCGAGCGCGAGGTCATCGAAAACGATCTGAAACATGCGATCGAGAAGCGCCAGATCCGCGTGCTTTATCAGCCGATCATGCGCCTGGGCGACGAGCAGCTCGCCGGTTTCGCGGCGCAGGTGCGCTGGCAGAATCCGAAACTCGGCACGCTCAACGCATCCGAGTTCCTGCCGATCGCCGAGGAGGCGGGGCTGATTTCCGAAATCAGCACTTATGTCATGGAGCGCGCCGTGCGCCAGGTCTCCCGCTGGCACCGGACCCTGCCGCGCCAGGAAGATCCGCTGTTCGTCACAGTGAACATCTCCAGCCGCCGGCTCTTCAAGCAGGAACTCGTGCAGGACATCAAGCTGGTCATCGGGCGCGAAAGCGTGCCCAAGGGCTGCCTCAGACTCGAGATTCCCGAGTCGCTCATCATGGAGAACCCGGAGCAGGCCATCGAAATCCTCGACTGGCTAAAGGGGCTTGGCGCAGGCGTTTCGCTCAACGAATTCGGCGCGGGCTATTCCTCGCTGGCCTACCTCCACCGTCTCGCCGTCGACGCCATCAAGATCGACCGCTCGCTTATCAGCCACGGCAGCGACAACAAGTCCGGCGCGGTCGTGCTGCGTGCGGCGATGGCGATGGCGCGCGAACTCGGCAAGGACGTCATCGCGGTCGGCATGGAGCGCGAGGAGGATGTCGGCTATGTCCGCGCGCTCGGTTGCGACTATGCGCAGGGGCTGTATTTCGGAGAGGCGATGACAGAGCGGGAAGTCATGAGCGTGCTCAATGCGCTTTCCAAGACGTCCAGGCGCGACGAGAAGCGTCTGCGCAAGCGCAAGGGCGGGGCGGGGGCCGAGGCCGCTGCGGAGAGCGTGCCCACAGACGAGGCTGACGTCCTGCAGGAGCGCAGCAGGACGGCTTCGGAGGCTCCGGAAAGCGGCGAGACCTACGGACTTCCGGTTCCGCACCAACAGGCGTCCGGCAGCGCAAGGCGCCGGCGCAGTCTCGGCGCAGGAATTCTTTCTGCGCTGATGAGACCTTTCATTCCGCAGACGGGGCGGCCCGGCCTCGGCGCGCGATTCATGAGCCTGTTCGGCGGTGGCGGCGCAAGCCGCAAGCCCGCCAGGGCGAAAGCGCGTCCGGGGGCGTCCCGCACGCCCGGATCAGCGCCTGAGACGGCTGCGCATTTCAAACGCGGGCCGGCTCCGGAAGCCGGCGATCCCTATGCGCCGTCCGCCGCGATGCCCCCGCGCGGCAGCCATGCTCAGGCAAAAGCCATGCCGCCTATCCCGCCGAAAGCCGCTCCGCTGCGCCCCGCACGCAATGGCCCTCAGCCCATGCCGCAGATCGCCGAAGCCGCCGACGAGACCGAGCCGCCTGATCTGATCCACGCCGAAGCCGCCCACAACCGCCGCCGCAGAGTGTAACGCGGCGGGCCTGAAAACGTGGCCGCGATCCCTCGCCCATCCAAGGGGGGACCGGACGCTCGGTTGCGAATGAACCGGCGCCTGTATGGGAATACCGGCTGCGCGGCGGAGCCCCGTGACTTTTCGTCTTCAGGCGTGGCCGCTGTCGGACACGAGAAAGGACGGATGAATGCCGAGCTTGGCCATGGCCTTGTCGTAGCGGCTTTCGATATCGGCCTCGAACAGCAGCCCGGTATCGGCTGGGCAGATCAGCCAGCCATTGGCCTGGATTTCGTGTTCGAGCTGTCCCGGCGCCCATCCCGCATAACCCAGAGCCAGCAGCGAGCGCACCGGTCCCGATCCGCTGGCTATCGCGCGCAGGATGTCCACCGTAGCGGTGAGCGAGACAGTATCGTCGATGGGCAGCGTGCTGTCGGCCGAGAAATAATCCGCGGTGTGGAGCACGAAGCCGCGTCCGGTCTCGACCGGTCCGCCGGTGTGGACAGCAATGTCCCGGATCTGCACGCGGATCGCGTCGCTCTCGTCGTCGTCGCTCAATATGCCGAGCTGGTCCAGCAGTCCGGAGAAAGTGATGTGCGGGGCGCGGTGGTTGACGACGATGCCCATCGCGCCGTCTGCGGAATGCGCGCAGATGTATATCACGGCGCGGTGGAAGCGCGGATCGCTCATCGCGGGCATGGCCAGAAGAAGTTTTCCATCGAGGAAACCTTCGTTCATGGTCAGATCGGGCCTGGCCTTCTGATCGGACATACCCGGAGAATAGCGGCATTGCGCGTCATGTGTGAAGCGCTTTCGCGGACTGAGAGGAATTTATCGCAGCCTGTGCCCATGACGAAAAGTTGAGCTTTTCAGGCGTCGCCGCTGGTGTACAAGGCGCGGAGCGTAACTGATGCAGGAATCCTGCGATGCTTGATAAGGTCTTGGCGAGGCTGGCGATTCTGCTTCTCGTCCTGATATGGCCGCAAGCTCTTCTGGCGCAGGATGGCGCAACGCCATGGCGCGAGATGGAGCATTCCCGCATCAGGTTGATCTGGGCAAACGATATGCCTTACCAGGGCCGCACAGTGACCGCCGCCGGATTGCAGATCGAGTTGGAGAAGGGCTGGAAAACCTATTGGCGCACGCCCGGAGACGGGCTTGCGCCGTCCATCGGCTGGGGGGGATCGGACAATGTCGGTGAGGCCGAGATTCTCTGGCCCGCGCCGAAAAGGATCGAAAGCCCGCCCGGCGTGCTCGCCTATGGTTATGAACGCGCGCTCACTCTCCCGCTTGTCCTGACCGCGAAGGATCCGGCGCAGCCCATGACGCTCACACTGCAGGTACAGATCGGCGTCTGCGCGGATCTGTGCATTCCCGTCGAGGTGGAGCTGGCGGCAGTAATCCCCTTGGGCGGCGGGGCGGCTGACAATGCCGGGACGCTGGCCGCCGCGCTCCGGCGTGTGCCCCGCAGGCAGGAAGAAGGGGCCGGGTGTGCGCACCGCTTCACCCGCGCCGCGCTCAGCCGTGAAGGTGGCGGCGCGGCGATTGTCATCGAAACGGCCCATGCCTCCGGCGCGTCGGGTCTGGACCTGTTCGCTGAACGCCCGGACGGCTTGTTCCTCCCTCCCTCGCGGATGCAGGCAGACTCCGGCGGCGGCAGTCTCCTGTTCTCGATACCGCTCGATGCGGCGGAGGATGCGGAGGCGCTTTACGGCCTGCCGCTGACCCTGACCATGACGTCCGATCAAGGCAGTTGCGAAACGGTCTGGCGCGTAGAATAATACCATCTGCTTGTTCTGGCCTTTCCCGATTCCTGAAACTGACGCAAGGATGAACAATGATCGCAGTGGGAGACCGGCTGCCTGAAGTCAAATTCGCGATTCTGACCGGTAACGGCCTGGAGCTTCGCACAACCGGCGAAATTTTCTCAGAGAAGAAAATCGCGCTTTTCGCGGTGCCGGGAGCTTTCACGTCGACCTGCAGCAAGAGCCATCTTCCCGGCTTTCTGGCCGAACTGGACGCGCTGAAGGCGAAAGGCGTCGATGAGATCGTCTGCGTCGCGGTGAATGACGCCTTCGTGCTGGACGCATGGGCCAAAGCCAGCGAAGCGGAAGGCAAGATCACCTTTCTGTCCGACGGCAACGCCGAATTCGCAAAGGCTATAGGGCTCGACTTTGACGCCTCGGCGCGGAATCTGGGGGTCCGTTCGCGCCGTTTTTCCGCGCTGGTCGAAGACGGGGTCGTCAAGATACTGAATATTGAAGATGCGCCGGGCACGGTCGAAAAAAGTTCGGCAAGCGCTCTGCTGGCGATGATATAGCCGTCTCGACGAAGCGGCGGGCATTGCGGTGCGCGGGCGTTGCGGACCGATTGGCTTGAGGCGGCCTTGTTCCGTCCTGTCAGGCGCTGCCGTTGCGCACCTCCGCCAGGCCGGCCCGCGCAAGCTCGTCGGCGCGTTCGTTTTCCGGGTCGCCAGCGTGCCCCTTGACCCAGCGCCAGTCAATGTCATGGCGGCTGGCCGCCTCGTCGAGCGCGATCCACAGATCGGCGTTTTTCACCGGTTTCCTTGCCGCCGTCTTCCAGCCGTTACGCTTCCAGTTGCCGATCCACTCGGTGATGCCCTTGCGCAGATACTCCGAGTCCGTATGCAACTCGGCGCGGCTCGGACGTTTCAGCGCGGCGAGCGCCTCGGTTGCGGCGCGCAGCTCCATCCGGTTGTTCGTCGTCAGCGCCTCGCCGCCACTGATCTCCTTGCGCCTGTCGCCATAGATCAGGATCGCGCCCCATCCGCCAGGGCCGGGATTGCCCGAGCAGGCCCCATCCGTATAGATGATGACCGGGCGGCTTTTCATGTCGTCCTTCCTCGTCAAAGCCCGTAATCCTCTACCGAACTCACCTGCTGGTGAAAGCGCATCTTGCGGCGGTATTCGAGCGGATCTTTCGGCCTGACGAACGCATTTTCATCGGTATGAAACCAGTCGAACAGCCGCGTCAGCAGGAAACGCAGCGCCGCGCCGCGGGCAAGCACGGGCAGGGCGCGCCTTTCGCCCTCGCCAAGTTCGCGCTCGGCGTTGTATCCGCGCAGAAGCGCGCGCGCCTTTGTGACGTTTATGGCGTTGGGCTGCTCGAAGCACCATGCGTTCATGCAGATCGCCAGGTCATAGGCGAGGAAATCGTTGCAGGCGAAATAGAAGTCGATCAGGCCGGAGATTTCCCCGCCGAGGAAAAACACATTGTCAGGAAAAAGATCGGCATGGATCACGCCGGCAGGCAGGCCTTCCGGCCAGACGCCCTGAAGATGGGCGTATTCCTGTGCAATTTCTTCACCTAGCCCCGGCGCGCATTCATCCGCCCGCAGCGCGGTGTCGGCGACCAGCTTTCCCCAGCCGTCCAGAGACAGCGCATTTGCGCGTTTGAGAGGGAAATCGCGGCCGGCCAGATGCAGCCGCGCGAGCGCGGCCCCGAGCAGGGCGCAGTGCTCCGTCTGGGGCCGGCGCACGGAAACGCCGTCGAGAAAAGTGATGAGCGCGGCCGGACGGCCTGCGAGCGTCTGGAGCGCGCGACCTTCCCGGTTGCGCACAGGCGTCGGACATGGCACGGACCGGGCCGCCAGATGCTCCATGAGCTGAAGGAAGAAGGGCAGGTCGGTTTCGGCGACGCGCTTTTCGTAAAGCGTCAGAATGTAGGGGCGCTGCGAGGTATGCAGGATGTAGTTCGTGTTTTCGACGCCTTCGGCAATCCCCTTGAAGGACACGAGCGATCCGACATCGTACAGTTCCAGAAACGCCGCGAGATCTTCATCGGAAACATCGGTGTAGACGGCCATAAGAGCTTACGCCGCATTATCCTGAAGGCCCTTCGGCAGCTTGAAGATCACGTCTTCCGTGGCCGTCGTCACGGTCTCGACAGTCACCTCATATTCCTCGCGCAGCGCCGCGATGACTTCCTGAACGAGATGTTCGGGAGCCGACGCGCCCGCCGTAAGCCCGATGCTGCGCAGGTTTTGCAGCCGTTCCCACGGCAATTCGCCTGCCGTCTGCACCAGCATGGCGTCAGGGCATCCGGCCTTGCGCGCGACCTCGACGAGGCGCATCGAGTTGGAGCTGTTCGGCGCGCCGACGACGATGACCGCGTCGGCTTTCGGCGCGATGACCTTGACCGCGTCCTGCCGGTTCGACGTGGCGTAGCAGATGTCGTTCTTGCGGGGGCCATGAATGTTCGGGAAACGACGCTGCAGCGCCTCGACGATGTCGCGCGTGTCGTCGACCGAGAGTGTCGTCTGGCTGACATAGGCGAGCTTGTCCGGATCGTCCGGGACGAAGGTTTCCGCATCCTCGACCGTCTCGATCAGCGTGATGGCGCCCGGCGGCAATTGCCCCATCGTGCCGGCGACCTCGGGATGTCCGGCATGGCCGATCATGACGATGTGCAGCCCGCGTCGGTGCTGCTGCTCGACCTGGACGTGAACCTTGGAGACCAGCGGGCAGGTGGCGTCGAGATGGAACAGTTTGCGGCGCTCGGCGTGTTCCGGCACCGATTTCGGGACGCCGTGCGCTGAGAAGACGACCGGAGCGCCGGAGTCGGGTATCTCGTCCAGTTCCTCGACGAAGACCGCGCCCTTGGCCTTCAGGTCCTCCACGACGGTCCGGTTGTGGACGATCTCGTGACGGACATAGACGGGCGCGCCGTATTTTTCGAGCGCCAGTTCGACGATCTGTATGGCGCGGTCCACGCCGGCGCAGAAGCCGCGCGGGGCGGCAAGCAGCAGGGTGAGCGGGGGTTTTCCGGCGGAAGCGCCATCGCGAATCGTCGGTTCCGGTGTGGATGTCATGAGCCGCGGCCCTTGTCCTTTTAGATCGTTTCGTTTAAGCGTGCCGATCAATGCATACAGACCGGCGCATCAGACGCTCAAGCATATTTTCGGCGGGACAATGAATATCATGACCCATTCGATTGGTCTTCTTAGCAAAATCATGTCCATGGGAACAGCCGTCGCGTCACAGTGTATCCGCAATCTGGGTATATGCGGGGAAAGTCACAAGCGATTTGACCGGATGACTGATTCGATGGGTGCCAATTCGATTACGGCGAACCTGTCAGCATATGCTGCACCGTGCGCCCGTCTGGCAGGGATCGGCGCGATGGCGCTGGCCGTTGCGGCGTGCGGTATGTCGCAGATCACCGAACCGTTGCAGCGCGGTTTGTTCGGCGGCGACAAGCCGCAAACGGAAACCGTGGAACAGCAGCAGGAAGAAGCGCCTGTCACCCCCGCTGCGCTCGCAAGCGCACAGTCTGGCCAGGGAGAAGGCGCGATCGGTACGAGCCTTTCAACCGCTGCGATGGGATGTCCGACATTCGACATCGAATCCACCGGCCGGAGCATCACCTTTTCCGCGCCAGGCGGAGGCAACGACCCGCAATCGGTCATGCATCGCGGTGAAATTCAGCAGGTTGCCCGCGAATGCGACACCTCGGCGTCCGGCGTCGCCGTGAAATATGGTTTCTCGGGCCGCGT
>CAYOUE010000065.1:13145-15744 GCA_964407075.1 uncultured Hyphomicrobiaceae bacterium | reverse complement strand
GAATTTCTTCATGAAGATGCTCGCGGCATGTTATTGTGATCTTCTGGTTTGCGATCCTGGCCATTCTTGGCGCTGCGCATCCTTCACGACGGCAATAACATGACAATGAGCAAAACAGGTCCGGACGAGAGCGCTGCCGCGCGCGCAGACTCCCCTCTGTTCGCGATGGCAATGGCCGCGTGCGCCTTTCTGGCCCTGAGCTTCATGACGCTGTTCGCCAAGTTGCTGAGCGAAAGCCATCACGTCATCGAGATCGCATTCTGGCGCAACGTCATCGCCCTTGCTCCATTCGCCGTCATGCTGGCCTTTCCATCGCGGCGCGGTATGCTCAGGATCAGGAGCAAACCGCGCATCATCGTGATCCGAGCCATCGTTGGTACGGCGAATCTGGTGCTCGTTTTCGCAGCCTTCTCGCTGTTGCCGATGGCCAATGCGACTGCGCTGATCTTCGCTTCGGCTCTGTTCATCCCCGTGCTGGGCGTGCTCTTTCTGGGCGAAGCGGTCGGGCCATATCGCGCCAGCGCGGTCATAATCGGCTTCATCGGGGTGCTGACGGTCGCCCAGCCGGGCGGAGGCGAAAGCTGGAACCTGCTCGGCGTCGCTTTCGGCCTCGGCGCGGCGCTGATCGCGGCGAGCCTCGGGATCATGCTCCGATTCCTGGGCCAGAGCGAATCGCCCGATACGGTGACGTTCTATTTTCTGTTTCTCGGCGCGCTGTTTCTGGCTCCGATCATGCCGTTCATCGCCACCATGCCGGACGCGAGCGACGTGCCGCTGTTGATCGGGCTGGGCGTTTCCGGCTTCCTGATGCAGATTTCGCTCACATTCGCGTTCAAATATGCTGAGGCGGCTATCGTTGCGCCGTTCAACTACACACAGATCATCTGGGCCGCTCTGCTCGGCTGGCTGGTGTTGTCAGAAGCGCCGACGCTCAACATCATTATCGGATCGGCGATCATCATCGCCTCCAGCATGATTGTCATCCTGCGCGAGCGTCATCTCGCCAGAAAGGGCCGGCTGAAACGTCAAAGCGCGGAAAATTCGACCTCCAAGCCGCTTTGAAGCGGCCATACCGCAGATCGCAGACTTGAAAAAGCGAGGATCGCAAATCCCCGCTTTTGTGCAATAGCGTACATTCTCAACGATAGCGCTCGGGGAGAGCGCCGAGTTCCCGATAAAAGCTGAAGTCGCCGCCGTCTTCCACAAGCTCCCCGATCCGGTCGAAGTCGGAATCCAGCAGAAGCTCTTCGAAACAATCCGTGACGGCTTCCCTCATGGACGCCGAACGGATCCTGACAGGCAGGCGGACATTGTTGCGGGCATGGAATGTGCTAGCTGTTGCAGTCATGACGCGTCTCCCTTTTCACGCTTGAAGTCAATCCGGTGAGACGGCCGATCGTTTTGCTCATAATCATCCCGGCCGTGTCAACGCTTCCATAACAGCGCAGTTGCAGCCTTTATTCGGACGCATAGCGGACTTTTTTCAGTTTTTTAGCGCAGCCTGATGGTGACGCGATCGACATTGCCTTGCGCGTCGATCACGGAAAGCTGGACGAAGCCCGCGCCTGAAGGCTGCCAGTAGGCTTCCCGCCGATGCGGGGAGGCGGAAACAGGCGCGCCGTTGACCAGCCATGTGAGCGGCAACACGCCGCCTTCGGCCTTCAGCACGACCGGAGCGGGATCGCCGCCAGCGTCCTCTGGCGCTTCCAGTTCGGCGCGGTCGGGCGGAAAAGCGATGCGGATCTGCGGGTTGGCGCCCGACGCCTGCTCGCCGCCGGCCTGGCTGCGGTCACGAAAGCGCTTGAGCGGAGGAGGCAGGGACTGACTCGCAGCCGAGATCACGCCTTTCGGCGGAGGCGGGAGCGCCGCACGCGCCCTGCCGATCTGTGCGAAGACGTCGAACAGCAAAGGTGCGGCCTTGGTCAGCCCGGTCAGGCCCGGCGTCGGCGTGGCGTCGGGACGGCCGAGCCAGACGACCGCGGCGTGGCGGCCGTCGAAGCCTGCGGCCCACGCATCCCGGTAGCCGTAAGAAGTACCCGTTTTGAAGGCGATCCCGCCGCCCTTGGCGTGGGCCGGCGGCGGCGCGCCCTGCAGAATATCGGCGACATACCAGGCTGCGGCGGGGTCGAGAAGCGCGCGCGGGGACGGCGACATGTCTAGCGGCTCATTCATCTGCATACGCAGCTTCACCGGCTCGCCGCCGCGCGCAAGCGAGGCGTATAGTCGCGCCATCTGCTCCAGAGTCACGCCGAACCCGCCGAGCGCGATGGCGAGATTGCGGGGAATGTCGAGGCCGAACCCGGCCTGTTCCAGACGCGCCGCCAGACGCGCAGGCCCGATCGCGTCAAGCATCTTGACCGCGGGCACGTTCAGCGAGTGCTGAAGCGCGTGACGCACCGTAACCGTGCCGTGATAGGTCTCGTCGAAATTACGCGGCGCATAGAGGCCGAAGCGGGCTGGACGGTCCTCGATCAGCATGTCGGGATGGGCGTTCGCAGTTTCGAAACCGAGGCCGTAAATGAAGGGCTTCAGCGCCGAACCGGGCGAACGGATCGCCTGCGTCATGTCGATGGCGCCGTTGCGCGAGTGGTCGAAATAA
>CAYOUE010000065.1:0-13135 GCA_964407075.1 uncultured Hyphomicrobiaceae bacterium | reverse complement strand
AATCGGCCGAGCCGACATGGGCCAGTACCTCGCCGGTCAGATGGTCCACGATCAGGACGGCTGCGGACAGTCTCGGCCCGGCGCTTTCGGCGTGGCGCTTTGCGATGGCTTCGGCGGCGGACTGGAGGTCGGCGTCGATCGTAAGCCTGATGACGGTTTCGTTCGAGGCTGCCGCCATCCGCTCCGCAAGATGGGCTGCGTGCGCCGGGAATGGCAGCCGCCGCGCCTGGAGCGGCTGGCTGCGGGCGAACTCGGCCTCCGCGGCGCTGATGACCCCGGCCTCTGCTGCGCGCGCGATGACGCGGTTGCGGGCATCGAGCGCGGCCTGCGGAAAACGGTCGGGGCGGCGGCGCTCCGGCGATTGCGGCAGGGCGACGAGCAGCGCGGCCTCGGCGATGGACAGCCGTCGCGGCTCCTTGCCGAAATAGGCGAGCGAGGCGGCTCGCACGCCTTCGATATTGCTGCCGAATGGGGCGAGCCGCATGTACAACTCGAGAATCTCGCGCTTCGACAATTGAGCTTCGAGCTGCCAAGCGCGCAGCATCTGTCCGATTTTCGCGGTGTATGAGCGTGTCGGCTGTTCATCGAGCAGCCGCGCCGCCTGCATGGTCAGCGTCGAACCGCCCGAAACCGCCTCCCAGTAGCGCAGATGCTGCCAGATCGCGCGGCCAAGGGCGAGCGCGTCCACGCCGCCATGCTCGTAGAAGCGCTTGTCCTCATAGGCGAGCAGCAGTTGCACATAGCGCGGATCGACTTCATCCGAAGTCAGCGGCAGGCGCCAGATGTCGTCGGCGGTCGTGAAGGCCCGTAACAGCAGGCCGTTGCGGTCAACGACCAGCTTGGAGCTGACTTCGGCAGATGCAAGCGGCGGCGGACCGAGCCAGCGCAGGGCGCCGTGATAGGCGGCAGCGAGACCTGCGAGCAGGAGCGCTGCCGCGATCAGCATCCGGCGGCTCCACGGCGCGATCCGTGTCCCGCCATTCCGCATCATCCCGCTCCGCTCCGCCCGCATGGCGAACTTCCCCCCGGCCTAACTCTCAGCGGACGACCTTGACCTTGCCCGGCGCAGTGCGCGCGTAGCGCTCAGGCCGGTACATATCCTCGACGAATGCGCCGGGATGAGTGTACTCGCCCGGCGTGACGGCACGCATGACATAGGCCATCGTGTAGGAAGCCGGCGCCGTCTTGTCCTGCCGGGTTTCTGAGAAGGCCGCCTGGAAGCGGTCATCCCGGAAGGCCGAATGCGCCGGATCGGCGGGGTTGCCGAGCCAGGAGAAGGCGCTCAGATCGCTCCCCTTCACGAGGCGGGGATTTTCGATCTCGAAACCTGCCGGAAGCCGGTCTTCGACGATGATGTGGCCAAGTTTGGCTTCGGTTTCGCTGACCGTCAGCACAACGACGAAACGGTCGTTCTGCTTCGTTTCGGCGAGGCTGACTTCCTCGCCGCCGGTCGTGTAGACGCGCCGCTCGATCGTGAAGCCCGACGAGGCGGCGGGTTCAGGCTCGGCGGAGGCGCCATTGACGATCACTGAGGCGCTGATCGGCCGGTTTGCGGCGTTGCGGATGACGAACGGCGCGGAAGCGAGATCGGCGGCGCCGACGACGCGCTGGACAGGGCCGCTTTCCGTGCGTCCGTCAACCTCGATCGAGAGGTCGCGGCTTTCGTCGATCAGCGATTTCGCTGCAAGCAGAAGCCAGGCGTTTTCCTGCGTATTCGTGCCGCTTGCCGCCGCGCGCCGCCGGTTGACCTGTTCGAGCAGGCCTGCCGCGCTGTCCGGTAGCGTCCGCGTCTCCGAAACCAGCGTCAGCATCGCCGCGCCGTCGCGCAGGGACGAGCCGAAATCGGTGCGGTGTCTGTCTCAAGCCCGCGCATGGCGACGCCGAAAGCGCGTTCGGCCCGCTCCCTGTCGCCATACATGGCGAGCGCCGCGCCAAGCTGCGCCTGCGCGAGAGGCGTGGCGAAATTCTCCAGCTTCTCGTCGGTATAGTAGCGCAGATCTCCAACCACCGCCCGGCCTGAGCGCGCGAGCACATAGAGCGCATAGGCCAGTTCCTCGCCGCCCTTTTCGAACTCGCCTGCATAGTTGACGGCGTTCTTCAGCCGGTCGAGCGCGCTTTCCAGCACGGCAGAGCGGATGCGGTAGCCGTTCTCCTGGGCGCGGCTGAGGAAGTCGGTGACATAGGCGGTGAGCCAGAGATCGTAGCCGCTGGGCGACCAGAGGCCGAACGAGCCGCTGGAATCCTGCAGAAGCGCGAGCCGGTCGATGGCCGACTGGATGCGCGCAGCCGCGCCTTCATCGCCCGCCAGCCCGATCGTTTCGGCGATCTCATTATGGTAAAGCAGCGGCAGAGCGCGGCTCACGGTCTGCTCCGCACAGCCGAGCGGATAGCGGTCGAGCGCGAGCAGCAGGCCGGGCACGTCGAGCGAGGCGGCGGGTCCGGCGCTCACCGTGACGCGGGCCGTCTCGGGAATGAGGTCCCCGACGAGATCGGCGGTCACGCGCAGCGTGCCGGTGTTCGCCGCCAGCGTCTGCACAGTGCGGCGCGTCACGTTCGGCGCGGCTGGCATGACCTGGAACGCATAGGAGCGCTCTATGGTCTCGCCGCCAGGCGCCGTAAGGGCGACATCGACAGTCGCAGAACCGAGCGTGTCGGCAGACAGCGGCAGAAAGACGCTTTTGCGTTCGCCTGACGACAGCGCGATGGTCTGCGACGCGCTCGCCTGCGGGATCGAGGCTGCACCGTCTGAAACGGCCGTCAGTTCATAGCCGCCTTCCTCGCCTTCGACGTTCTGAATGCTCAGATGCAACTCGGAGGCGTCGCCGATGATGAGGAATTTCGGCGGCGTGCCCTGGATGACGAGCGGATCGCGGATAACGACGTCCCTGACCGCATGGCCCAGCTTCCCGGCGCTCCAGGCCGTCGCCATGACGCGCAGCGTGCCGTCGAATGCGGGAATGTCAAAGATGACTTCGGCCTTGCCGTCCTCGCCGGCCTCGACGACGCCGGAGAAGAAGGCGACTGGCTCGGCGTTCATCGGGCGGCCTTGCATGGCGAGGCCGGAGGGCGCGCCGTCGCCGCCCGAGCGGATCGTGCCGCGCACGCCCTGCATCCCGTCGATCAGGCGGCCGTAGAGATCGCGGATTTCGGTCGCAAGCCGCCGCTGGCCGAAATAATAGCTGTCCGGCTCCGGTGTCTTGTAATCCGTCAGGTTCAGGATGCCGACATCGACCGCCGCCACCGTAATCTGAGCGGTTTCGCCTCTCGCCATTCCGGTGAGCGAGACCGGAATCGTGAGCGGTCCGTTGGGACGCATCGAGGCAGGAAGATCGAGCGCGACGCCGAATGTGCTTTCGCTGGCGTCGAAGCCGATCCATTTCACGCCGATGGCGCGGCTCGGCATACGCTTCGCCTGCGCGTCCATAGGACGGTAAAGCTCGGCAAGGATATAGGCGCCCGGTCCCCAGCTTTCGTCGGCGCGGAATGACACGGCGGCTCCGCTTTCGGGCACCGAGACAGTCTGCATCGCCAGTACGCGGTCGCTGACGACGGCGACGAGCGCCTCGCCGGCCATGCGCGGCGTGATCTTGACCTGCACCGTCTCGCCCGGCTTGTATGCGGGCTTGTCGAGCGCAACGTCGAGAATGTCGGGCGTCTCGGAGCCTTCGGAAACGTACCAGCCGGAGTGGAAGGTCGTGCTCGCAGGCAGTGCGTTGCCGCCAGGCGCGGTGATTTCGAGGCGGAAGCGGCCATAGCCTGTGGGAACGGCGATGCGCGCAGGCTGGCCGGCGGAGACGTCCACGGTCCCGTTCGCGGCCTTGCGGATATAGGTGACGGTCTCGTAGTCCCAGCGGCCGTCGCGGTTGTACCACTGGAAGCGCTGTTCGAGCCGCACGAGTTCCCATTGCAGGCCCTTCATCTCCATCGGGGCGCCGTCGCGGTCAAGCACGACTACGTCGAAGGCTTTCTCGCCCTCCCCGCCTGCATGGCCGCCTGAGAATTCCGCCTTCACGCCGATAGCTGCCTTGGCCGGACGTATGGGCAACTCCACCGTTTCCGCCAGTACGCGGCCGCCTGGCTCGCGCAGCCGGATCGCGATATTCGCCTGAAGCGGCCGGGTCGTCTGCGCCAGTTCGGGGAGCGTGGCGCGCACTGTGGCTTCCCCGCTATCGTCAGTCAGAGGAAGTTCCGCCAGCGGATTGCTCTGCGGCGTGAAGGTTTCGTCGTCCAGGCCGAATGCATATGCCTCGTAACCTGCGCGGCCCTTCCGGTTCTCGACGACGTTGACTTCGCCTTCGAGCACATGCGAGGCCGCAGGCGCTCCATAGAGATAGCGTCCGTTCACGGCGATCTCGACGCCATCCGGCTCGGTTACGACGTCAGCGGCCGGGGCAAGCGTCATCTCAAGGCGTTCCGGCGTATAATCCTCCACGAGGAAGGCCGTCTCGCCGATGGCGGGGCCTTTGGGATCGGCATGGGCTGAGACCCGCCACGTTCCGGTCATGGCAGCGCCGGGAATGCCAAGAGCGAGGCTGCGGCCGCCATTCCCCTGATCCTGCAGAAGCTCGCGGCTGAATTCGACATAGTCGGGTCGAAGGATTTTCAGCGTCAGCGGCACGCCTGGCGCGGCTTTGCCGAGGTTGTCGCGCAACAGGGCGGTCAGGTAAACGGTCTCGCCGGGCCTGTAGACGCCGCGTTCGGCGAAGATCATCGCATCGAGCGGGCCGGGTGTCTGGCGTCCGCCGACGCCGCGGTCGGACAGATCGAACGCCGCGCGGGTCAGATCGAGAAAGCCGTAATCGCCGTTCTCTTCGCGCGCGACCAGCAGCGCGGGCGCAAGCCCCCCGGTTCCCCGCGCCAGCCCTGCATCGAATTGGACAAGGCCCGTTTCGTCAGTCGCAGCGGTCCCCAGCACCTCATTATTCCGCGCGATCAGTCTGACCTCGACGCCGCTTTTCGGCTGCGCGGTCGCGAGAGACCGGACGAAACCGTGCACACCGTCAGCGCCGTTCATCGCCATCAGGCCGAGATCGGACACGACGAACCATTGCGTAGCCTGTTCGCCGTAATTTTCGTCGCCGGCTTCGGCGGGCTGACCGGTCATGATGTACAGACCAGGCTTCAGATCCGGCAGCAATTCGTCGATGGGAAACGCGATCGTGGTTTCCTCGTTGAGCTGCGTGTTGACCGGCATCTCGCCGGACCACAGCTTTTCGCCTTTCGATTGCTCGATCTGCTGCGCCTCATAGCCGTAGATCTGCTGGCCGAAGGAGCCATCGAGAACCTCGCCGCTGAGCTTGCGGTCGCCGATGCGGTAGATCGTGACCTGTACCGACTTCGTGTTGATCGCGATCACCGGCACGCCTTGCTGGCCGGAGCGCGGCAGCACGTATCTGTTGCCGGTGAAGCGGACTGCGGGCTTGCGGTCGCGGACATAAACCGTCAGATCGACGGATTTGGGCAAGTCCTCCCCGACCGCGGACGGCAATCCTTCGCGAACGCGGATCTGGTAGCGGCGGCCATGCAGCAACTCGTCGACGCATAGCTGCGACCCTTCTGCGCGGACGCCGGCGGGGTCCTCTCCGTCGAGCGAAACAAATTTGCCGAAGTCAATCCGGCCAGGCGCAAGCGATTCGGAAAACTGCAGGCAGACCCGCGGCGTGGCGCTGTCGGAGTCGACCGTGTAGTCGAGCATCCGGAAGCCGTGCTCGGCGACGATCCGGTCGAAGACAGCGCGAATGTCGGCGTTTTCCTGAAGCCGCAGGCTTTCGCGATAGGACTCGATGGCAGGCCGCCAGATCGACCGCTGCGAGTAGCTTTCGGCCAGCACAGCGAGCGCAGAAGCCTTCATGCTGTCGTTGTTCGCGCGCGTAAAAGCGAGAAAGGCTGCAGAGCTGGCGTTGATGCGGAAATTATACTGTTCGGAGTAATTCTGAGTCTCGATGGCGAGATAAGCGCGGGCAAGCTGCAGCCAGCTTTCTGCGTCGCTTCCATCGAGGACGGCGGCGGAGGCGAAGTACCCTGTCGCTGCTCGCGGATTGTTCTCCTGCATTGCCGCCCGCCCGCGGCTTTTCCAGCCTCTGGCGTTGTTCCCCTCGGTCGGCCACTGCGCATTCAGATAGCTCTCGAAGTCGGACGCGGCGCGCTCGGTGTCCTGGAGAAGGAATGTCTGGGCGGCCGCGCTTTGCGCATGAACCGCGAGCATGGGAAAGATCAGGACAATGAAAAGGAGGGCGGGACGCAGCGGATTCGACATGGAAATTCCCCTGGATGCGGATATGCGGATGAAGCGGAGCCGTCCGTAGAGAGCGCGGCAATGCGATGGCAAGAGCATAGATCACCTGACGGTGAAGTCCATAATTGCAGAAAATCTAGCGGGCCATTTATGAACGGTCCCCGAACCAGGGACGCAAAAACAGCGATTTAGGTCCGGATGAATAGGGATTTATCCGGATTTACAATTTCAGATTGCATATGCGAATCTGCGCTATCTGCTGGTGAAAACGGTCGGCTGCACGCCAAGCTCGTTGCCCTGCGCTGCGCTGCGCCTGCCGAAAATCCGGCGAACATGAAGAACCGGCAGACGGAGCGCGCCGAACGCGGTCGGCGCGCTCCGGTGATTTGCGGGCCGCCTTGACGGTGCTCGCAGATCTCCCGCTCCGGCCACGACAACTCGCCGCAGCCGGGGAGGGGGCCTCAGGCGGGCCGGTTCATGCGGTTCTCGACCAGATTGTCGACAACGGCCGGCTCGGCCAGCGTCGAGGTATCGCCGAGATTGCCGTAATCGTTCTCCGCGATCTTGCGCAGAATGCGGCGCATGATCTTGCCGGAGCGGGTCTTCGGAAGGCCCGGCGCAAACTGAATCAGGTCCGGAGAGGCGATCGGGCCGATCTCCATTCGCACCCAGTCGCGCAACTCCTTGCGAAGCTCCTCGGTCGGCTCCACGCCCGCCATGAGAGTGACATAAACATAGATGCCCTGGCCCTTGATGTTGTGCGGATAGCCGACGCAGGCCGCTTCGGCGACCTTGGCGTGTGCGACCAGCGCCGACTCGATCTCGGCGGTGCCCATGCGGTGCCCGGAGACGTTGAGGACGTCGTCCACGCGGCCGGTGATCCAGTAATAGCCGTCCTCGTCGCGGCGGCAGCCGTCGCCGGTGAAGTACTTGCCGGCGTAGGTGGAGAAGTAGGTCTGGCTGAAGCGCTCGTGATCGCGGAAGACTGTGCGCATCTGCCCGGGCCAGCTGTCGGTTATGACAAGGTTGCCGGACGCGGCGCCTTCGAGGATCTGGCCTTCCGGATCGACAAGAGCCGGCTTGACCCCGAAAAATGGCGTCGTCGCGGAGCCGGCCTTCAGCGGCGTCGCGCCGGGGAGCGGCGTAATCATGATGCCGCCGGTTTCGGTCTGCCACCAGGTGTCCACAATCGGGCAGCGCTTTTCGCCGACCACATTGTAATACCATTCCCACGCTTCAGGGTTGATCGGCTCGCCAACCGTGCCAAGCAACTTGAGTGAGGCGCGGCTGGTTTTCGTGACGTGGTCGTCGCCCAGCCCCATCAGCGAACGAATCGCCGTCGGCGCGGTGTAGAAGATGTTGACCTTGTGCTTGTCGACAACGTCCCAGAACCGGGAGGGGCTAGGATAGTTCGGTACGCCCTCGAAGACCAGCGACGTTGCGCCGTTCGCAAGCGGACCGTAAACGATGTAGCTGTGGCCCGTCACCCAGCCGACATCGGCGGTGCACCAGTAGATGTCGCCGTCCTTGTAATCGAACACGTATTGATGCGTCATCGAGGCGTAGACCAGATAGCCGCCGGATGTGTGCAGGACGCCTTTCGGCTTGCCGGTCGAGCCCGAAGTATAGAGGATGAAAAGCGGATCCTCCGCGTTCATGACTTCCGGCGGGCAATCGGCGGACACGCTCGCGGCCTCTTCGTGATACCAGTGGTCGCGTCCCTCGAACCAGTAGAGCGAGGCGTTGGTGCGTTTGACGACCAGCACCTTCTTGACGGACGGGCAATGATCGACCGCGCTGTCGGTGTTCGCCTTGAGCGGAATATGACGGCCTCCGCGCACGCCTTCGTCCGACGTGATCACGATGTTCGACTCGCAGTCCTGTATGCGCCCGGCGAGCGCGTCGGGCGAAAAACCGCCGAAGACGACGGAATGGATTGCGCCGATCCGCGCGCAGGCCAGCATCGCATAGACCGCTTCGGGGATCATCGGCATGTAGATCGTGATACGGTCGCCCTTCTTCGCGCCGAGCTTCTTCAGCACATTGGCGAAACGGCAGACATGGCCATGCAACTCACGGTAGGTAATCTTCACATCCATGCCGGGATCGTCGCCTTCCCAGATCAGCGCGGTCTGGTCGGCGCGCGCCGGAAGATGCCGGTCGACACAATTGGCGCAGACGTTCAATTGCCCGTCCTCATACCACTTTATCGAAACATTATCAGGCGCGTAGCTGGTATTCTTGACTTTCGTGAACGGGGTTATCCAGTCGACTCGCTTGCCGTGCTCGGCCCAGAACTTCTCCGGATCAGCGATGCTTTCCTCATACATCTGACGGTATTTGGCGCTATCGATATAGGCCGAGTTCTGCCAGTTTTCAGGAACCGGATAGACTGCGGATCCGCTCATAGACTCCTCCCATTTCTATTTTGCGTAGTATGTCGTCGCACATCCCATGCCGCAAGTTAACCTAAGTCGAAGCCTGGACGGCTCATTTCCGCCTGATCCGCCTGCCGGTTCTGCGCGCTGCCTGTCCTGCCGAAGCCGGCGGAAGAGATGGTGCGCAAACAATTCGATAATCGTGCGCAATAAGTGCAATATTGTATGCAATGTATGCCTTTGAATTACTTAAGTTAAATTTTCCAAGTCGAGCGATAAAAAATTCGTGGCAACGTATTCGAAAAGCGCGTTGAATAGCTTCCTGCGTTCATTCTCCGGCTCGTCGCCTGTCGTGACCCGGCGCACCCAGTGTAAGGCACAAGCATGAAAACCAGCACTCCGCGACGCGACTTTTCTCCCGATTCCGTCCCCGAACTCATCAAAAAGCTCTGGAAACTCTATTTCGACATGTCGCTAGATCCCGCTCTTGAAGAAAGCGCCGAGCATGTGCGTCTGGCCGCTATATCTCTGGAGAACACGCGCAGGATCGCTCTCGAAATTGCACTCGAATGCCAGAGCGGGAATGCGCCTGAGCAGCTGGAAGAGACCATGGCGCATTCCGAGGAAAGGGTAAGCTCGAAGCTTGCCCGCAAGCAGTCCCGATTCGTCTCAACCATGAAACACTGACTAGGGCGCGCGGCCTCGTCCCGCGCCGCAGTGTCAAGCCGGCTGTTCCGGCGCGCCGTTAGCCTTTTCGAGCAGCGCCGCGACGAATCCGGGCACAATCTCGGTCGCCTTGCCGTGAAAGGCGTCATGAAAGGCGGATACGCCTTCGGACGGCTCCAGATTAAGCTCCAGAGTGTATGCGCCCACCTGGCGCGCCGCGGCGACAAAGCCCGCGGCAGGATAGACCGTTCCGCTGGTCCCGATGGATATGAACAGGTCGCAGCGCGTGAACGCCTCGAAGATATCATCCATCCGGTAGGGCGTTTCGCCGAACCAGACCACGTCCGGACGCATCCCTCCCGGCTTGTCGCAGGAAAGGCAAACGCTTTCGACTGTCAGATCCCGATCGCCCCAATCGGCGCGTACGCCGCAATGCGCGCACAGCGTTCTGGCGATCTCGCCATGCATGTGGATCAGGTTGCGGGTTCCGGCCATCTCATGAAGAGGGTCGATATTCTGGGTGATGACGAGGACCTCGCCCGGATATTCGCGTTCGAGACGCGCCAGCGCGAGATGAGCGGCATTTGGCTGCACGCCCGCGCTCTCGCGCCGCCGCCTGCTGTAAAATTCGAGGACTTTGGCCGGATCGCGCGCGAAACCTTCCGGTGTCGCGACGTCGCGATAATCATATTGCGCCCATATGCCATCTTTATCGCGGAAGGTTGCGAGCCCAGACTCGGCGGAAAGGCCCGCTCCGGTCAATATGACGATATTCCTGATATGATCCATAGCGCCCCTGAAAATATTCGCCTGTGATGAAAGGCGAAAGTTTAACGGAGAATGCACATGGCGAACAGTGTCGAAGCCTACGCGCATCTGGCGGGCCAGACGGTACGGACTGGATGGTATGCGATGATCGCGCGGATCATGCAGCGCCGCGTCGCCGCGATGAGCAAGGACGCGCCGGACTACACGCCGTCGCGGCCGACTCCGGCACGCAACGAGCTGATCCGCGCCGCGCTTCGACTTCAGGCGCAGGACGCGGAAAACGTGCGCGCCGGGCTATATCCGGCCATGATGGACGAGGACTCCATCGCCGCACATTTCGACGCGCTGAAGCGCATGTTCGCAGACCTGCCCGTCTCCAACGAGCGCCGTCTCGCAGGGCGGGGCGATGAAGTGGCGGAGAAGATCGAGGCGAAAGACCTGCCCGACTATTACGCCCGCAACTTCCATTACCAGACCGACGGCTATCTGAGCGAGGAGTCCGCAAGGCTTTACGACATCCAGGTCGATACGCTCTTCGTCGGCACATCGGGGGCCATGCGCCGGGCGGTGCTGCCGCCGATCGCGGAGCATGTCCGGGGCCGGGACCAGCGCACGCTGTCCATGCTCGACGTCGCCTGCGGGACGGGGCGTTTCCTCTCGCAGGCCGCGCAGGCCTTCCCGGCGCTGCCGATGACGGGAATCGACCTGTCCGCCGCCTATGTCGAGGCCGCGCGCGCCAGACTCGCCGGGCGGCGCAATGTCAGCGTCATCGAAGGGAACGCCGAAGCCCTGCCCTTTCCCGATGCAAGCCAGGACATCGTCACCTCGATCTTCCTCTATCACGAGCTCCCCGGAGATGTCCGCCGCAGGGTTACGCGCGAGATCTTCCGCGTACTGAAGCCCGGCGGTCTGTACGCGATGGCCGACTCGCTGCAATGGGGCGACGTGCCGGACTATGACGGCATCTTGGAAGCCTTTCCTGTGCGCTTCCACGAGCCGTACTACGAGCATTATCTCGGCGACGATCTGGCCGCGCTGTTCCGCGAATGCGGCTTTGAGCGCGTTGAAACTTCGCTGGCGTTTCTCTCCAAGGTCGTAGTAGGACGGAAACTGGACCCGATCCTTTCCTGACCTGGAGACGAGATGGCGAAATATATTGCGTTTGCGGCGCTTGCCGGCTTTTTTCTTCCGCTGCAGGCCCTCTTCAATGCGCGCACCAGCGCCGTGCTCGGCGGTCCGTTCTGGGCCGCGCTCGTCAATTTCGCCGGCGGCCTCATTTTCCTGATCCCGCTCATCTTTCTCCTGCGGCTGCAGGTCCCGGCGCTCGAACAGGCCGCGCGCGTGCCCTGGTTCGCATGGTTTGCGGGTTTCGCCGGCGTGCTCTTCGTCGCGCAGGCGGCCTACACCATCCCGAAACTCGGCGCGGCGGGGATGACCGCGGTCGTCATCGCCGGGCAGATGTTCGGCTCGATGGCCTTCGATCATTACGGAGTGCTACAGCAGACCGACGCCATCAGCGTGCAGAAGGTTCTGGGCGCGCTCCTGCTCATCGCGGGCGTATGGCTTATCCTCAGGCCTGCCGCGCAGTGACGCGGGGATAATCCGCCTTCGGCCTACCGGCACATATCCCAGAGCCGGACGAAATTGGAGCGTATCTCTTCTGGGCGCGGCGCGAACGGCTCCAGAGGAATGCGGATCACGCCGTCCTTGCCCATATGCCACGGCAGCTTCATCAGAAGCCGCCAAAGCGGCAGCCTGCGCCAGTCCGCCAGCAGCGCCTGCTCCAGCGGCGTGCGAAGATGGATGTGCAACTCGAAGGTCTGCGCGACGCGCGAGGTGAAGGCAACCGTCTCTATGCCGCTGATCGCCCGCCATGAGATGAGCCCGAGCCCGTCGATGAAAAGCCCGTACTCCCCGCCCCCGATCCTCGGCCTGCCTTCCTTGAGCGGATAATAATAGTAGGCCACGCAGAAAGCGGCGACGGCGGGAATGAGAAGCGGCGGATAGCCCTGAACCAGAAAGAGGATGAAAAGCAAAGCCGAAGCCAGCGCCATGACATTGACGTTGAAGTCGCCGGATCTGTGGGAATAGCGCAGAAGATATCCCCTCTGCACGAAATCCGGCACGTCCTCCGCATCGGCACTCATCATTCCGGCCCCGCCTCCCGCCAATCATCACGGAGACGGCGACCTCACGTCAGACCGTCCCGCATTGCCCCCTGTGGCGAAGGTACTGATCGGCGATCACGATCGCCACCATCGCCTCGCCCACAGGCACGGCTCTTATGCCCACGCAAGGATCATGCCGCCCCTTCGTCACGATCTCGGTATCCTGCCCCATGCTGTCTATGGTCCTGCGCGGGGTCAAGATGGAGGAGGTCGGCTTGACTGCAAAACGGGCGACTACCGGCTGTCCGGTCGAGATTCCGCCTAATATTCCGCCAGCGTTGTTCGAAAGATAGGCAGGCTTGCCGCCGGGGCCTGCGCGCATCTCGTCGGCGTTTTCCTCGCCGGTGAGGCTCGCGGCGGCGAATCCCGCCCCGATTTCGACCCCCTTGACCGCATTGATGCTCATGAAAGCGGCAGCGATGTCCTGATCGAGCTTGCCATAGAGCGGTGCCCCCAGGCCCGGCGGCACGCCCTCGGCGACGATCTCGATAACCGCGCCCGCCGAGGAGCCGGCCTTGCGCACCCCGTCCAGATAGTCGGCCCAAGCGCCGGCGGCGTCTGCGTCGGGGCAGAAGAACGGGTTGCGCTCCACCTCCGCCCAGTCCCAGTTGGCGCGGTCGATGCCGTGGGGCCCCATCTGGACCAGCGCGCCGCGCACGGACATGCCCGCGATCACCTTGCGCGCCACTGCGCCCGCGGCCACGCGCACTGCCGTCTCGCGCGCGGAGGAGCGTCCGCCTCCCCGATAATCTCGAAGCCCGTACTTCGCGTCATAGGTGAAGTCAGCGTGACCTGGACGGTACTTGTCACGAATGTCGGCGTAATCCTTTGAGCGCTGATCGACATTGCAGATGAGGAGGCTGATCGGCGTCCCGGTCGTCACCTGTCCTTTCGTTAGGTCGTCCTCAAAAACGCCGGAC
>CAYOUE010000064.1:0-15778 GCA_964407075.1 uncultured Hyphomicrobiaceae bacterium | reverse complement strand
CCGGCGCTCATCGGCCAATGTTCGGCCTGGCCGGAGCGTAGCGTAGGACAGGTCGAACATTGGCGGCAAGATCGTTTCTGGTGCCGGTGGACGATAACCGAGCGAGGAATGCGGTCGCACGGTATTGTAATGTCGCCGCCAGCGCTCGATCAGCACCTGCGCCTCGCGGAGCGTGGTGAAGATTTCCATATTGAGCAGTTCGTCGCGCAGTTTGGAATTGAAGCTCTCATTGTACCCGTTCTCCCAAGGACTGCCCGGTTCGATATAGAGCGTTCTCACTCCGATCCTGCCAAGCCAACCTCGCACGGCTTTGGCAACAAATTCAGGGCCGTTGTCTGATCTGATATGCTCGGGCGGTCCGTGGATGGTGAACAAATCCGTCAAGCAGTGAAGTACATCGTCGGAGTTCAGCTTTCGTGAAACGACGATCGCCAGGCAGCGGCGCGTGAACTCGTCGATAACTGTCAGCATCCGGAAGGCTCGTCCATCCTGCGTCCGATCCTGCACAAAATCATACGCCCAAACATGCCCGGCATGCTCAGGTCGAAGGCGGATACAGGATCCGTCATTCTGCCAGAGCCGCCCGCGCTTTGGTTGTCTCTGTGGTACTTTCAGCCCCTCGCGCCGCCAGATGCGGTAAACCCGTTTCAGGTTCACCTTCCAGCCTTCCGCGCACAGAATAGCGCGCACCCGCCGATAGCCGTAACGGCCATAGGCCGTGGCGAGGCGGATGATCGCCTTGGTCAGCGCATCTTCATCATCCCGGATGATCGGCTTTCGACGCTGCGTTGCACGCGGCTGACCGATGACGCGACAGACACGGCGCTCCGAAATCTTGGTCCGGGAGCGTACATGCTTGACGCAATCGCGACGGCGCGAAGGGCGTGAGTAATTTTCCCTCAAGAGCCTCCTTGAGGATCAACTTGTCCAGCGTCAGCTCCGAGACTGCTTTACGCAGGCGATCGTTCTCCCGCTCAAGATCCTTCAGCCGCTTGGCTTGATCAAGCTTCAGTCCGCCATAGTCCCTCCGCCACCTGTAATAACTTTGCTCCGAGATGCCGAAGCCCTTACAGACTACGCCAATCGTCTGACCCTGGCTCAGCCGAACTTCCGTCTCGCGGAGCATCCCGATAATCTGCTCCGTCGTGTATGTCTTCCGTGCCATTCCTCATCTCCCTCAAACAGAGTGAAAATGACCGGATTCGCTTAATCTTCTTGGTATCAGTTCAGGGGAGCAGGCCAGTCGCGTCTCGCTGCAAAAAGGTTCAAGCCCATGACCAAAAACCGACAGCGCCGACGAGAGAGCGCGATGATCGCGATCAATTGATCCTTACACTGAATTTATCTGAAGGCGCACGCTGGCCGTAACACGCCTCGGCCGTCTCGGCCGGTCGTTGCGAGATCTGGCGAATATCGCACATGAGATCGACGCGAAGGGCGCGGCGCGTTCAGGAGCAATCCGTTGACGGACCCGGGCGGTTTGCGCCTCTATGAACGCGCTCAGCGCCTGCCCGGTATGTCCACAGGCAGATATTCCACGCCCGAGCGCTGGACCGGCTGCGGATAGAGCCGCATCAGCTTGAGCACTTCTTGCGGCATCCCTGTGCGGATCGGCAATCCGAGGTCCCGCGCCTCGGTTGCCGTCAGCGCATAGTCGTGCGTCCAGTAGCCGCCCGCAAGCTTTTCGGCGAGAGCCTCCGCTTTCTCCCTGTCGAGCCTCGGAGTCATGATCTCGACCGCGCCGCGCTTCACCTGGGCGAGCGCCTTCTCGCTGACGTCCGCGAGCACGAGCGTCAGGTCGAACACCGCCTCGACGGGCTTCGAATTCCGTGCGCGAACGACGCTCGCGGCCGGCAGCCCCATGATCTGCGGGTCGATCGGTCCGAGCACGGAAAACTCGCCCAGCACGATTTCATCCGCAGCCAGCGCGATCAGCGTGCCGCCCGACATGGCGTAGACCGGAACATAGACCGTGACCTTGGCCGGATGCGCCTCTATGGCGCGGGCGATCTGCATTGCCGCAAGCACCAGCCCGCCGGGCGTGTGGATGATGAGGTCGATCGGCATGTCCTTCGGCGTCTCCTTGATCGCGCCGATGATCGTCTGGGCGTCTTCCAGGTCGATGTGGCGCGAGACGGAGAATCCAAACAGGCTGCGCTGCTCCTGGCGGTGGATCATGGTGATGACGCGCGACTTGTGCGTCTTCTCGATGGCGCGGATGGCATTTTCGCGCCGGAGCGCATACCAGCGGGCGGTCAGGATCGGCTGCAGGGCGAGGAAGGCGATGACGATGAAAAAGAGCGTCGGGAGATCGAGCGTCATGGCGGGAAGCCTGCTTCGATGTTCAGGGATAAGGCGGCCTTGCGCCGTGGATGTACCACTAACATCGCCAAAGCGGAAGGGGACGAAAACATCCGCGCGCCGATCAGCTGCGCTTCGGGATCAGAAGCCGCGTCCCCAGAACTGCATCGGCTTGGAGGTTTCGCCGTCCTCACCAATGTCACGCCATGAGAAATGCCCGATAACGCCGCCGAGCGGCGCATAGCCGCGCTTCTTCCAGAAGGCGTCGAGCGGCGTATAGGTTTCGGGCCTCAGCGGATGACCGTGCGGCCTCATCACTGCGCAGAAAGACATTTTGCTGTAGCCGAGCGCCCGCGCATGAGCCTCGCGTCCGTCGAAGAACTTGTGACCCGCGCCCTTGCCGCGATAGTCGGGGAGCAGAACGGACTCGCCGAAATAGAAGATCTCCGCCGGATCGTGCCCCGCCTGCGCGAGCGGTTCGGCGAACTCCGGATGCTGATGGGCGAGCGGCGAGGCCGTCGCCATGCCGACGAGACGACACCCGTCGAAAGCGCATATGGCGACATGATCCGGCGCATCCATGAACCTGCCGAGATAGCCCTGCTCATAGTCGAGGGCGCCCTCATAGAGATAGGGCCACTCGCGAAAGACCGTGATCCGGAGCTGCGCCATCTCCGTGAGAAGCGCCCTCAGAGCTTCGCCCGATCTCGCCTCGATACGGAGCATGGAACGCAAGGCCCTCTCCTCATGCGATGAGCTTGTAGGCAGGAAGCGTCAGGAACGGTTCGAGTTCGTCCGATGTCGAAAGCGTGCGGAACAACTCGATCGCCTCGGGGAAACGGCCGCTCTCGAACGCCACGTTACCTATGTCAGGCTGTAATTTGATCATCTCGTCGTCGAGCAGGCGCTCGAACAGATCGCGGGTGACAACCGTTCCGTCTTCAAGCTTTGCGCCGTATTTGATGAGCTGCCAGACCTGCGTGCGGGAGATTTCCGCCGTCGCGGCGTCTTCCATCAGATTGTAGAGCGGTACAGCGCCATTGCCGCGCAGCCATGCCTCGATATATTGCACGCCAACACGGATATTGGAGCGCATTCCCTCCTCCGTGCGCGTGCCTTCGTGCACTTCGAGCAGTTCTTTCTGGCCGACCGAGACATCCTCGCGCAGATTGCCGAGCTGGTTCGGCTGCGGCATGTGCTCGTCGAACACGGCCTTGGCGACGGGTACGAGATCGGGATGGGCGACCCATGTGCCGTCATGTCCGGCCTTGACCTCGCGCAGCTTGTCCTCGCGTACGGCGGCGAGCGCCTTTTCGTTCGCCTCCGGATCGCGCCGGTTCGGAATGAAGGCCGCCATACCGCCCATGGCGAAGGCGCCGCGGCGGTGGCAGGTCTTGATGAGCAATTCCGAATAGGCCTTCAGGAACGCCTTGCCCATGACGACCTGCGAGCGGTCGGGCAGGATGTATTCGGGCTTGGCGCGTAGTGTCTTGATGAACGAGAAGATGTAGTCCCAGCGGCCGCAATTGAGACCAACGATGTGGTCGCGCATGGCGTGAAGGATCTCGTCCATCTCGAAGGCGGCGGGAAGCGTTTCGATCAGGGCGGTGGCCTTGATCGTGCCGGAGGGCAGACCCACGGACTTCTGTGCGGCTTCGAACGCCTCGTTCCAGAGCGCGGCTTCCTTGTAATGCTCCATCTTCGGCAGATAGAAATAGGGCCCGCTGCCCTTTTCGAGGGCGCGCCGGGCGTTGTGGAAGAAATAAAGGCCGAAATCGACGAATGCGCCGGCAACAGGCCTGCCGTCCACTAGGATATGGTCCTCGGTCAGATGCCAGCCCCGCGGGCGCACGATCAGCACGGCGGGTTTGCCCGTGATTTTGTATTCCTTGCCGCTTTCCGGGTCGGTGAAGTCGATTTGGCCCATCCAGTAGTCGCGCAGGTTGATCTGCCCTTCGACGACATTCTCCCAGGTCGGCGAGAGCGCATCCTCGCAGTCGGCCATGAAGCAGGACGCGCCGCAATTGAGCGCGTTGATAATCATTTTGCGCGTGGTCGGCCCCGTGATCTCCACGCGGCGGTCGAGCAGATCGTCCGGAACCCCTCGGATTTTCCAGTCGCCTGAGCGGATCTCGCCCGTCTCGGGAAGGAAGTCGGGCAGCGCGCCCGCATCCAGCGCCTTCTGGCGGGCGGCGCGAATGTCCATGAGCTGCTGGCGGCGCGGCTCGAAGGTCCTGGCCAGCGATGCGATGAATCCGAGCGCGTCGCGGGTCAGGACCTGCTCATAGCCGGGTTTGACTGGGCCTTTGATCTCCACGCCTGAGGGCAGGTCGAGTCCGGTGTTTGCGTCTGTCATTATGGGCCTCAGTGATTGCTTTCAGGGCTAAGCCGAAATCACCCCTGTTTAAATCACAAAATAAGATGAATTTCCACGATACAGAAGGAATGGATAAAAGCATTTTATTTCAATTGTTTACTGGATATCCTCCGAGTGCCTTGGTGATCTTGTCCGCGGTTTCCCTGACGGATGCGCCGAATTCATCGATGAGATCACGCCTGATCCGCACCGCCGGACCCGACAGCGAAATCGCGCCGACCGGGCTTTGGGTTTCATCGAGAATGGCAGCCGCGATACAGCGCAGCCCTATGGCGTTCTCCTCGTCGTCCACGGCAAAGCCGCGGGCGCGGATTTCGTTGAGTTGCCGCTTCAACTCGTCCGGACGGGTCAGCGTCTTTTCCGTGAGTTTCGGCATTCCGTGCCGCTTGAGTATGCTGTCCACCAGCTTGTCGCACATCGCCGCCAGCAGCGCCTTGCCGACGCCCGATGCGTGCATTGCGGCCCTCCCGCCCGGCCTGGCGATTGCGCGCATTGTCATGGGAGACTCGATCTGCGCGACATAAATCGCTTCGCCCCGGTCCTCGACCGCCAGATTGACGGTTTCGCCGGTGATTTCCATCAGTTCGCGCATGACGGGCCGCGCGATGGCGTTCAACTCGCGCACGCGCAGAAAGGCGCTTCCGACGATGAAGGACTGCACGCCGATGCTCCATACGCTTTTATCGGCGTCGAAGTGAACGAAGCCCTGCTGCTGAAGCGTGCTGAGAAGCCGGTGCGCGGTGGAGATTGCGAGGCCCGCCGTCTGCGCCGCCTGGCTGAGGCTCAGGCCACGGTCGCTCGCCGCAAGCGCGTTCAGCAGCGTCAGGGCGCGGGTCAGCGACTGGACCGTGTCGCCCTTGGCCGCTTGAGCCCGCACCGGCGCAGCGCGTATGTTTTTTGATGACCTGTTTTGCATTTTCATGATAATCACTTAAACATAATATGGTATACAGTTCCACATTGTGGAAACGCAGAAGCGGCGATCAAGCCGTCAAGGGATCTTTACCGGGCAGCAAGGCTCCGTTCAAACGACTTGCAACTTCCGCAAAAGCTCGCTTTGCAGGACTTTTCCGGAAGCTAAGAAACCGAGACAAGATTCCGGAATAAACTAGAATTTGGCGCCGCAGCGTCGAATAACAGAGGAGGAAATTATGTCCAACAAAGAAGTCAAGGCCAAGAAATCCGTCTCGCGCCGGAAATTCCTGAAAGGCGGCGCGGTGGCGTCCGGAGCGGTCGCCGCTACGGTTGCGTTCCCGCAGATTTCCCGCGCCCAGACGACGACCCTCAAGATGCAGAGCTCATGGTCGGCGAGTGACATCTTCCAGGAAATGGCGCAGCAATATGTCGAGCGCGTCGAGAAGATGTCAGGCGGCCGCCTGAAAATCGACCTGCTTCCGGCCGGCGCCGTGGTTCAGGCATTCCAGGTGCAGGACGGCTGCCATCAGGGCGTCATCGACGCTGCGCACACGGTTACCGCTTACTGGTACGGCAAGAACAAGGCCGCCTCGCTATTCGGCACCGGGCCCGTTTTCGGCGCAGACGCGTCGCAGACGCTGGCATGGATTCACGCCGGCGGCGGTAAGGAACTTTACCGGGAACTCATTCAGGACATCCTGCAGCTCAATGTCGTCGGTTTCTTCTGTATGCCGATGCCCACGCAGCCGCTCGGCTGGTTCAAGAACGAGATCGCCTCGGCGGATGATCTGCAGGGCCTCAAATATCGCACGGTCGGCCTCGCCACCGACATCATGCAGGGCATGGGCGTGAGCGTCACCCAGCTTCCGGGCGGCGAAATCGTGCCGGCTCTTGAGCGCGGCGTGATCGACGCGTTCGAGTTCAACAATCCGACGTCCGACATGCGTTTTGGCGCTCAGGACGTCTCGAAGGTCTATATGATGGGTTCCTACCATCAGGCGGCCGAGTTCTTCGAAATTATCTTCAACAAGGATAAGTTCGATAGCCTGCCAGAGGAACAACAGGCCATTCTCGAATATGGCGCCGAAGCTGCGAACACAGCCAATTTCGGCCTGGCCATGGATCAGTACTCCACAGACCTTCAGAAGCTCATCAACGAGCACGGCGTAAACGTCTATCGCACGCCGACCTCCATCATGGAGGCTCAACTTGCATCCTGGGACAAGACGCTCGAAACGCTCAACCAGGACGCTTACTTCAAGAAAGTGGTTGACAGCCAGAAAGCCTGGTCTGAGCGCGTCGCATACTATTATCTGCTCAATGCGGCAGACTATACGCTCGCCTACAACCACTACTTCCCAGGCAGGCTTCCCGGCTAAGCTGAATTTCTCCCAAAGGTTGCCGGGGGAGGGCGGCGCGAGCGCGCTGCCCTCCGTCTCTATCCTAACCCTTCCGGGGGCTGAGCGTGCTGAACACGATTTTCTTCATTGATCGGATTACCGGCTGGACCGCGAAAGCGTTCGCCTGGTGCATCATGATTATGACTTTCGGCGTGTCCTACGAAGTGTTCATGCGCTACGTTTTGCGCAGCCCGACGCCGTGGGCTTTCGATCTGAGTTACATGATGTACGGCACGCTGTTCATGATGGCGGGCGCCTATACGCTTTCGCGCGACGGCCACGTCCGCGGCGACGTGATCTACCGGCTGTTACAGCCGCGCACCCAGGCTCGCCTCGAACTCGTGCTTTATTTTCTTTTCTTTTTCCCCGGCGTGCTCGCCCTGATCTTTGCGGGCTGGAGATACGCCGCCATGTCCTTCTCATTTAAAGAAGTCAGCGTGTACAGTCCCGCTAACGTCCCGATTTTTCAATTTAAAATGGTTATCCCCGCAGCTGGAGCGCTCCTGCTGATCCAGGGCGTGGCGCAGGTGCTGCGCTGCATCGTCTGTATCAGAACCGGGGAGTGGCCCGGCCATCTCGAAGATGTCGAAGAGACCGAAACCATGCTGATGCATGGCCGGGAAGACGCAGATCAGCTTAAAGAAGAACTGGGCATCAGGGGCGACAAATGACCGATCCGCAAATTGCAATCCTAATGCTCGGGATTTTCATTGCCGTCATAATGCTCGGCTTTCCGATCGCGTTCACCTTGATGGCGATGGGCATCGGGTTCGGCTATTACGCCTATTACGATCCGACGCGGATGAAGTCGCTCCTCGACAACAGGGTCTTCGATCTCTTCGTCAACCAGACTTACTCGGTCATGTCGAACGACGTGCTGACCGCCGTGCCGCTCTTTCTCTTCATGGGGTACATTGTCGAGCGCGCCAATATCGTCGACCGGCTTTTTTTCACACTGAACATCGCCGCGCGCCGCATACCCGGCTCGATGGCCGTTGCGGCTCTGGCGACCTGCGCCCTGTTCGCGACCGCGACAGGCATCGTCGGTGCCGTCGTCACGCTCATGGGCCTGCTCGCCTTCCCGGCCATGCTCAAAGCGCGCTACGACACCAGCTTCGCGGCAGGCGTGATCTGCGCGGGCGGCTGTCTCGGCATCCTTATCCCGCCCAGCATCATGCTGATCGTCTATGGCGCGGCGGCGAGCGTGTCGGTCGTGAAGCTGTACGCCGCGGCGCTGCTGCCGGGCTTCATGCTGGCCGGGCTGTACATGGTCTACGTCATCGGCCGCGCCATGCTCAATCCAAGCATAGCTCCGAAGCCGACTGCGGACGAGATCCCCGATCTGCCCCGAGGCCGCATCTACATCATGATGCTGACGTCCTTCGTTCCGCTCGCTGCGCTCATATTGTGCGTTCTCGGCGCGATCCTGTTCGGCCTGGCGACGCCGTCCGAGGCGGCGGCGATAGGCGCACTCGGCGGTCTGGTGCTCGCCGCGCTTTACGGATCGCTGACCTGGTCGAGACTTCGCGAGTCGGTCTATCTGGCGGTGCGGACTTCAGCGATGGTGTGCTGGCTGTTCGTCGGTTCGTGGGTTTTCGCCTCGGTCTTTTCCTATCTCGGCGGCGAACAGCTCGTGGAAGAGTTCGTGCTGTCGCTGAACCTGACGCCGCTGACCTTCCTCATCATGACGCAGATCATCATCTTTCTCCTGGGATGGCCGCTGGAATGGTCGGAAATCATCATCATCTTCGTGCCGATCTTCCTGCCGCTGCTTCCTGCTTTCGGGATCGATCCGCTGTTTTTCGGCATATTGGTGGCGCTCAATCTGCAGACCTCCTTCATGACGCCGCCCATGGCCATGTCGGCGTACTATCTCAAGGGCGTCGCGCCGCCGCATGTCAGGCTGGCCCAGATCTTCGCTGGATCGTTCCCGTTCCTGTCGATGGTGCTACTGAGCATTGTCCTGCTCTATATCTTTCCGGAGATAGCGCTGTATCTGCCCAAAGCGATTTACGGATAGAACGCCATGATCGACCGAGTGATCGTTGTCATAGGACTTATCGCCCTGATCGCGTTCTGCGCCGTGATAATACGCTTCGTAGGGCGATACGATCTAACCATCGTCGCCACCATAGGCGTGCTGATGGCGGCATTCGATCTGCTCTATTACAGTTTCCGCAAATGACAGGCTGCGGCGCATCGGCTGCGCACCTCTAGTCATTAAGGCGTGAAGATCAGTTCGCGTCCGCCATCCTCGATCAGTTCTTCCCTGTCGATGTGAAGCTGCACATACTCGCCGGCCTCGTAAAGTCGGAGCAGGTCCGCGTAATGCGGCGAAAGCGGGTGCGCGCTCTGGCCCCCGGCGATGATGAAGAGCGAACGCGACGGATCGGCGAGATCGTAAAGGCCGCGAAAGCCAGCGCCCGACGCGCGTGCCAGCGGATGATCGGGCGGCCCCGCGCCGAGGCTTCCGCCGCGATTGATGGAGTAGAAGCCGCCGTCGCTCGGGAAGGCCAGCCCGAACAGCGCGCGGAATCCCGGAATGTTGTCAAGCGCCTGGTTTCTCATCACCGCGAAATGCTCCTTGCCCCACAGCCAGCCTGCAGGATCGGGGCCGTAACGCTCAGACATTTCGGCTACGGTTTGCTCGAACGCGGCTTCGACCGCCTCCATGCAGTCCGCTCCCAGGTCCTCGGCCACGCAATAGCTACCCGGGTCGTGCAGAATGGAGGAGATCACGGAGGCGTTGAGAATGCCGGAGGCAGGCGCCAGCGGATCGAGCCGCGATTTGAGCAGTTCCTCGTTCATGCGCCAGACCCACCAATCGAAAATGAGCGTTTCCGGAGCTTCCTTGTCGGCCTCCATGTTCCATTTTCGCAGCAGCTTGAGTGCAAGTTTCTCCGCGTCGTTTTGCGGCTTGGCCTTCAGAAGATAGGGCAACAATTCGGGCGCGTGGGCGGCGGCGATGTCGTTCTGGATCGCAGCGAAGCTGTCGAGGTTGTGTTTTGGTTGCGCCCCGATCATCTCGATGATGCGCCTTGCGCGGTATGGTGAGCCCTGATCGCGGCCGAACCAGAACGGATAGTCGGGGCGCGTTACCGCGTTGTTTGCGTTGACGATCGCCCCGGCGGGAGGATCGAACATCTTCGGCCAGCCGGAGAAAGGAATTTCCCCGGTCCAGTCGCGGCTCCCGTCCGTTCCTTCTGCCGGATAGCGGCCGTCGCCCGATCTGCGGATCGGCACGCGGCCCACATTGATGAAGCCAGTTGTTCCGTCCCGGTCCGCATAGACGATGTTCTGCGCCGGCGAATGGAAATGGCGCAGCGCATTCAGGAACTCGAAGCGGTTCCGGGCGAGGTTGAGACGGTAGATCGCTTCGGCGCTGGTATCGGCGCGGCCGAGGCCCGTCCATGCGAGGCTGACGAGCCGCCCGCCGGCTCCAAGCGCGTCCGCATCATCGAGTGCGCCTGTAATGACCGGGCCATGCCGGGTCTCGCGGCGCGTCAGTTCGACTGGGCCTTCCCCCTTGACCGCGATGGAGACGGTTTCGGAGATGAACGGCTGTGGGCCGTCAGGCGTCATGTAATGATCCGGCTGGTCCGGCGCGGGCTTTTCGATGAAAAGATCCTGCGTGTCGCTGTCGGTGGTCGTGAATCCCCAGGCGATATGTCCGTTCTGGCCGAGCAGGATATGCGGCGCGCCCGGAACGGTCGCGCCTGTCAGCGTGATGTCCGGTGTGGTGATGCGCGCCAGATACCACAGGACGGGGATATCCAGTTCCAGATGCGGATCGTTGGCGAGCAGGGGCATCCCCGTTTCGCTGCGCGCTCCGCTGACGACCCATTCGTTCGACGCGCCGGCGCCGTAAGCGGGCAGGGCGGCGAGCGCCCTGAAAGCGCCGCTCAGTTCGGCGAATGGAAAATTCCCCGTATCGGAGCCGGAAGGAGCGGCTCCGCGCAATAGCCCCGGCCGGATTTCGGGTTCGAGCGTGACGGGCGAGCCGGGCTGTAGCGGCGGGAACAGGCGCTCGGCCCTTTCCCGTCCGATTTCGGCGGCGAGCGCGCCGCGCAGGGCGTCATGACGCCAGTTCGCGCTCAATTTCCACGCCATGCCCTTGCCCCAGATCACCGCGTCCTCCGGCCGCCACGGCTCCGGCTCGAAGCCCAGCAGCGCATATTCGAGCGGCAACGCCTGTCCGCTCTCCGCCAGCCAGATGTTGACGCCTTCCGCATAAGCGTGGAGATGTGCCCGGGCTGCTTCCGAGAGCGCCGCGAAGCTGTCGCGGCCCCTGCCCGCCAGATCGAGCGTGCGGAACAGCCTGTCGTAGGCCAAGCCTTCAGGGCCGATGATCTCCGCAAGCCGTCCAGCCAGCACGCGGCGTGAAATATCCATCTGGAAGAAGCGGTCCTGAGCGTGGAGATAGCCGAGCGCGCGTGCAGCGTCGTTGAGGCTGGATGCGAAGATGTGCGGCACGCCGTGACTGTCTCGGATGACCTGGACTTCGGCGGTCAGGCCGGGCATGAAGCGCGAGCCGGCGAGCGAAGGCAGGCTGCGGCTCCAGTAGTGATAACCTGCGGCCGTTCCCGCGAGCGTCAGAGCCAGCGCGGCCCCAGCAAGCAATGTCAGGTGTTTCCTCCAGCGGCGCGAAGTCATGGCTGCTCCTGCGATCTTTTTGAGGCAGCATAGCCGAGGCGGCGCGCGCGCGCGAACCCGATCTGACTCCTGTTGCCGTATTGGGACAGCGCGCCGCCGCGAGGCAGGCTTTCCGGCACAGGGATTAAACCTTTGCAAAGCCGTATTACTCATTGCTGAGACAACGTCCGGGGATAGCGTCATGCAGAGACAAGAAAATCACGCAAAAAGTGTATTTTAATTCTTGTTTCCCGCAAAGGTTTTAAAATGACAATCTTGATTAACTTTATGATTTAATTGGCTATTAAGCGTTTTGCGCTAATCATGCGGGTAGAGGTCGCGTATTAGTAGAGAGTTCCATGACCGATCACTACAGGCACCGCGTGAAATACGTCATGGGCCCCGATGGAGGCCCGTTGACGATCGCCGATCTGCCCCCGCCTACGACGAAACGCTGGGTGATCCGCAGAAAGGCCGAAGTCGTCGCGGCCGTGCGTGGGGGTCTGCTGAGCCTCAGCGACGCCTGCGCGCGCTACAGGCTCACCATCGACGAGTTCCTGAGCTGGCAGCGCTCGATCGAGCGCCACGGGCTTCCCGGTCTGCGTGCGACGCGGCTGCAGGAATATCGCGGCTGACAGCACGGGCGTCGCTGAGCCTTGCGCCGACTGGGCCGGGGAGAAACCCGCCGCCGCGGTTTACAATGCGACCTGGCGCTCCTATCGTCCGGCTGTTGGAGCAGGCGCTGCGCATGGGATGACGCCGCAGGAAATTTTCACCATCGGCTATGAAGGCGCGACGCGCGAGTCGCTGATCGCTGCGCTCAAGGCTGCCGGCGTCACCCATCTGGCCGACATACGCCATTCTCCCTATTCGAAGCGGCCGGAATTCTGCATCGAAGAGTTGAGCGCAGCGCTTCAAGCCTATGGCCTCGCCTATTCCCATATCCGGGCGCTAGGCAATCCGCCCCTTGGGCGCGAAGCGGCGCGGGCCGGGCACATGGCCGCTTACAGGGAAATTTTCACGCGCCACCTCGACGGGCCGGAAGGCAGCAGAGGGCTGGAGGAAGTCATTGCGCTAGCCTGCCGGGAGCGCGTCTGCCTGCTCTGTCTTGAAAAATCGGCCGGCCATTGCCATCGCGGCCTCGTTGCTGCGCGGCTTGAGTCGATTTGCGGGGTCCGGATCACGCATCTGCGCGCAGGCGCCCGCACCACACACCCTTCGCAAGGGGCGTTCGGCTTCTGAGCGTCACGCCTGCACAGGCGCTGTGATTCAGTAGACGGAGGTTTCACCCGGCGCGCCGTCCCCGGCCTCGGTTTCCCACCCGGATGCGGGGGGTTGCGTCTGCCTGCCCGTGTTGAACCGGGGACCCGAGGAGGACGTCAGGGCAGGGCGGTCCTGCCCGATTCTGCCGCAATCCTCACGCCCGAAAATCCAGGTCTCGATGTCGCGCTTCATTCTTGCGGCGAGATCCAGCGGCAGGGAGAGATTGCGCGTCGAAATCAGCGTATTGTTGTCGAAGGGGAAGAACTGCACGATGAAATGACGGTCGTCGTCATCGTTCCCGGTCCGGATCGTCACCTGGTGAAGCGTGCTGCGTCCTTCGACGGTTTCGTAAACCGCAGGCCTGGTGTCGAACTGATAACCTGCCAGCGGGGCAGACGGGCCGTCGAACCAGCAGGACTTCATCTGCGCCGCGAACGCTTCCTGCACGGCTTCGGGTCTGCCGAATGAAATCCGTTGCGGCTCCGATCCTTCGAGCCGCGAGACGGTGTCGTCCTTGTTCGAACATGACGCTGCAAGACAGGCAGTCAACAAAACAGCGCCGACGAGCGTTGACCGCACTCAATCCCCCCATTCCGAAACGCGCCAAGCATTCTTCGTAACGTGCGATCGTGTCAAGAATGAAGCTGCGCAGCCGGCAAGCATGGCGCTGTCAGATTGCGCACTCCTGGCTTCCTTCCGACCAGCGCGCCAGATCGGAGCGGAAGCCAAGCTCCTGGGATTTATCCAGCCGCCTGTTCTTGGCCTCGACTGTCGAGCCTGAGATAGAGGGCTGAATCTCGATACGCAAAGCTTGCAGGCCGCGTTTTCCGTTATTGTCTTTCTTGTAGATGATGATGGTCGCATCCTCGGTCCCTCCGGCGCCGACTTCCGCGTGCAGCCCATGATCCTCCAGCTTCGGTGCGGCGGCGTTCAGCCAGCACGCGTAAATCTGCTTTGCAAGGATCGTATAGACGCCGACCGGTTTTTCCCGCCACTGGGTGATCGCGGAAGGCTCGGCCGATGCAGCCGTGAAAATTTCCGCGCTCGCAAGAGAAGGAAGCGAGAGCAGCGGCCTGTCTCCGCCATCCCGGCCGACGCCACTGCGCGCAGCGTTACGCTCTGGCAATGGCGGGGCGCCGTCCGCGTTTTCGCTCGCTTCGCCGGCCGAAGCCCATCCCGACAAGGAGCCGCCGGGCTCGCCGAGTCCGATCTGCGACAGGCCGGACGCGCCGCCGCAGCCGCTCAGCAGCAGGAACAGCAACAGGCAGCCGCTATTCGTCCATCGCCCCATGAAATCCCCGGTTTCCTGCCGCCATGATGCGCCGGCATGGCTCAGCGCTTGCGCCTATCCGCCCAGCGCCGCCCAGCCGACTCGCTCCGGCGCAAGGATCATCCGGATTTTCAGCATCGGCGGCGCGTCTTCAAGCCGGATTCGCATCCTGTTAACAAGCCAGACGCGCGTGAAGCCGCGCGCGGCTGCGCAAGGACGCGCCCTGTTGTATTTCCGCCAACTCCGTGGCAAGACGATGGCCGCAAGGCAGCCGGGTCAGGGGCGGCCGCTCAGGGAGGGCAGCGCTGTGGCTTTCGAGCCGATGTCGCCGGTCTGGGCTTTGGAAAGCGTGCGGTCGTGATCGGGCAGGCTGCGCTCCTGAAGCATTTCCGCCTTCCGGAGTTCTTCATTTGCCTCCGCAAGCTCAGACCGCGCTTCCTCAAGCCTGATTTCGAGATCCTTGATGGAATCGAACAGATTTTCCCGGCGCGCCCGTGCGGCCTTGGCGAAGGGCGGATAGGAGTAGTGATTGACGTCGCGGATGCGGCTGTTCTCCTCCTCGATCTGGATCTGGCGCAAGAGATCGTCCGCAAGCTGCCGGAAATCGGCGATCATGGTCTCGATTTCCCGGACCTTCTGTTGCTTCTCGTTTGCTTCGAAGCGCTGCAGCTTGAGCAAAGTGTCGTTCGATCGCATCGTGTCACCCCATCCCGCCGCGTATGAAGCGGCAGTCTCATCTCTCTTGAACCGCCGCGCCCCCGGCTGCGGCGACCGCCCTGCGCTATCGAAGCGGATCGGCGCCAGGCGTCGCCAGACAGTCCCTGAAGACTGTGCCAGCCAGACATTAAATCGCAGTAAACCACGCGACCGATGTTTCGCGATCACAGGCGCCGGTGAATGACGCTAAAAAGAGTGCACAACCTATGGATGCGTATGAAAATCTGTTAGACATGCCTTTGATGTGATTCGCGGTTTTGCGGCCGGACGCTGCAGGCGGTAACAGTTGTGTCGGAAAAGGGGCTTTCGGATTTTACCTATTATTGAAATTTCAAGTATTGTTATGCGGCTTCCAGCTAAATCACTGATATTCTGACTTCTATCATCGCCGATGCGGTGGTATGATTCAGTTCAATCCGAAGTCCTTGTCTGACCGTGTCAGGTCAAAGTCCTGCGTAACCGTAATCGAGTCCGCTGCCGGTTTTGCACATCGCCGGGCGCAATCCAGACGTGCGTTCGCCGGCTGACTCTCAAGGGGCCGTGTTCCAGTACCGCCCCTTCGTATCGCAGTTATTTGTTAACCTGTTCCGTTTACTTTTGACCTGTAATTAACCCTGCCCGTCGTGCTCCGGCTGAGTTGAGCCGGTGCGGAGCGAACCGGCTCGCTGGGCGTCGAGACAAATAAGAGGATTCAGGATGAGGGTATTGCTTATCGAGGACGATAGCGCCACAGCTCAAAGCATAGAGCTCATGCTCCTTTCGGAAGGGTTCAACGTCTTTACGACCAATATGGGCGAAGAGGGCGTCGATCTCGGCAAGATATACGATTACGACATCATCCTGCTCGATCTGGGACTGCCGGACATCAGCGGCTATGAGGTGCTGCGCACGCTTCGCGTCAGC
>CAYOUE010000063.1:0-15933 GCA_964407075.1 uncultured Hyphomicrobiaceae bacterium | reverse complement strand
TTCGAGGCGGCGCGTATCCAGACGGCGGCCCGCGCGGTGGGCGTCGCTCAGTCGGCGATGGACCTCGCCTTGCGCTACGCCAATGAGCGGATGCAGTTCGGCAGGCCGATCGCACAGTTTCCGCGCGTCGCCGACAAGATCGTGATGATGGCCGTCGAGACGATGATGGCGCGCCAGCTCACCTATTTCGCCGCACGGGAGAAGGACGAGGGGCGGCGATGCGACCTGGAGGCCGGGATGGCCAAGCTGCTCGCCGCGCGCGTCGCATGGTCGGCCGCCGACAATGCGTTGCAGATACACGGCGGCAACGGCTTTGCGCTCGAATATCCGGTGAGCCGACTGCTGTGCGATGCGCGCATCCTCAACATTTTCGAGGGCGCCGCCGAGATTCAGGCGCAGGTCATAGCCCGCAGGCTGATGGATATGCGTAACTGACGAGTGTGTACACAAAACTTATGAAAATCTTCGGCTTTACAGCTGTTTAAGTCCCCGCCTGCGCGCCGGAAGCTCGTTTTCTGAGCAATTTCAGACCGTGCGCAAGAGTCAGCTTGCAACTTTGCGCGCTCTTTTGCAGGATGCGCGCGGGTTAGGGGTGGGGGTACCGAGAAGATGGAGCCGTCAGGTTCTGGTCTTGCGCTGATTACATGGCAGGGATGGAGCGTTACAGGTTCTATCTCTGCAATGCTTATCCTGCTGATTACGATCCTGCTTTGGCTGCTTCCGTTTCCAAGAGATGCAGTCGCCGGTCAGATCGCCAATTCGGAAGATCGCGAGGATGTCCGGGCGCGGCTCGGCGCGGGCAGCGTGTTCAACAGGCTGATGGCCTCGCTCAGGCGTTACGGTCTCTGGCTGCAACGCTGGTTCGGAAAGCCCTGGAGCGGGCAGGCCTTCGAGCGCTGCGTCGCTATTGCGTTCGCCTTTCCGGTCGCGCTCTTTCTGGTTGCGACCGTGCTCAGCGGCTACGGCAGCGGCCAGATCAGCATAGGCGAGGTTCTGCTCTTCATTTTCGGCATCGTCATGGTTTCCGTGGCGACGGCAGGGCTGTTCCGGCTCAGGTATTGGTCGTTGCGGCGGCTCTGGCTTTCTATCGGCGGCGACAATGAACTGGCCGAAATCGTGGCCCGCATCGCGCTTGGCGCCTTCGCCGTCGTCTTCGCCTTTGCGATTTCCTTCGCAGTCGCATCGAGCCTTGCGGGCGAAATATCCGATGTCGGAACGGTTCTGTTCGCGATCATGGGCGGTTTCGCCTTCGCGCTCGCTTTCGCCATTGCTTTTGCAGTCGCCGGCATGTGGGCGTTTCTCATTGCGCTGGTGCTTGTTACGGTGGTCGCGCTGACCATGGCGAAGAATTTCGCATTCTTCCTGCTCCTGTTCTTCGTGATCCTGCCGGTTATCAACGCGCTGATGGACTGGGTGAGCTGGGCCGTCACGCGTTACAACATCGGGCTGATCGCCGCTTCGCCTCGCGGCGTGGCCGGTGCCGGGATGACGCTGGCGGTCATTGTTTTCGACATCCTTGCGGCGCTGGCATTCGTGGTGCTGCTCGCCGCACTGCTTCCGATCGGCCTCGAAACGGCGGATCTCGTCCTCTCGATCTTCGGCCGCGGCGGTTTCGACTGGCGCGACGCCGCCGCCCAGGCCGTGTCCGCGCCGTGGAGCGAGGGGCTGTTCGTCACCGGGATGCTGCTCACCCCGCTTCTGCCGACGCTCGCTCTCCTGACCATCGCCATCGGCTCGCTTTTCACGCCGTTCACGCCGCGGGCCGCGGCGGCGCTCGCCGGCCTTCCCGGGCGCGCCGGAGCGGTACGGGACGGTGAAGATGAGGAGACTGCCGAAACAAAGGTCGAAGTCGCTCCGCTCGGCGAGGAGGAAAGCCGGTTCGCGGCAAGGATCGTCTATCTGTCTCGGCTCTGGTATATTCCCGCGCTTGCGCTTTCGGTCGGCGTTTTCATCCTGATCTGGTGGATCGCCGCCCATTTCGGTGTTCCTGTCGCCTCGTTCCTGTACGATCTGGCGCTTTGCTCGACGTCCTGGGGGCATGGCGAGTGCCGGTGGATCGGCGCGTAGGGCTCGCCAATTAATCAACAGGCAGGATTACAGCTTGATCTGAAGCGCTTTTTCCAATTACTGCGCTATGATGACCGGCTAACGCCGCGCCCGGACCATGAGCCATGCTTCAGAAAAATCTCGCCAGAACGATCATTGCGCCAACCGACGGGAGTTTTCGCCTCGCGGATCACGATCCCACTTGGGAAGGCCCCGAAGATATCAGGTTCCTCACCGGCAAAAAGCTCAAGAAGCGCGCCAAAGCCTATCTGGAGGACCGCCGCGCCGAGCTGATCGCGGCGCAGGAAAGGCTCTACGCCGACGACCGTTTCTCGCTGCTGATCCTGTTTCAGGCGATGGATGCGGCGGGCAAGGACGGCACGATCAAGCACGTCATGTCCGGGGTAAACCCTCAAGGTTGCCAGGTCTTCAGCTTCAAGAAGCCTTCAGAGCGCGAACTGGATCACAACTTCCTCTGGCGATACTGGCAATGCGTGCCGGAGCGCGGGCGCATCGGGATCTTCAACCGCTCCTATTACGAGGACGTGCTGGTCGTGCAGGTTCACCCGGAACTGATCGAGCGGCTGACGGTGCCGGACGGGGACGGCGCGGAGGACTTCTGGGCTGCGCGCTACGAGGACATCAACGCTTTCGAGCGGCATATGACCCGCAACGGAACGCTGATCCTGAAATTCTTCCTGAACGTCTCGAAGGAGGAGCAGCGCCAGCGTTTCATCGATCGCCTGACCGATCCCGACAAGCTCTGGAAATTCTCGGAAAACGATATCAACGCTCGCGCACGGTGGGATGACTATCAGCGCATCTATGAGGATGTGATCGCGAAGACCAGCACGAATTGGGCGCCCTGGTACGTCATTCCGGCAGACAACAAATGGCTCATGCGGTCGCTTGTCATCACCGCGATCGTTGAGGCGCTGAATGGCGTCGATCTGAAGTTTCCGAAGATCACGGCGGATCGCATGAAGACGTTCAAGGCGGCGCTCAAGGCGCTGAAGGCTGAGATCAAGCAATGAGGCGAAAGCCGGAATGCCGATGCGGCAACCTTTGAAGAGATCAGTAATGGAAATACAGCCAGAGGCTGAATAATTCAATTTATAGTTGTAAAAATCTAAGTATTACACGCAATAGAAGGCAGAATTACAATTGCGTAACCGAAGAGCAACACAGATTTCAGTAGTCCCGTTTGGAATGCGTAAGAATATAAAATATTGATTCTGCTCAATAATCCCTGCAATGACGCGCGCCGGGCAGTTCTATCCGGGATTTTGCTGTCAAGAAGACGTATTTTCACCACATTTGCTGACCCCCGCCCGTCTGCTATGAACATCGTGTAATTGAGAGTTTCCCCGCATGGGCTGCGGGGCGTTTGGGCACTATTGGGGGTATTTCATGACCTATGGCCGTCTGCGGCCTGCAGGCACTATTGCGCTTGCGGCGGGCCTCACTTCTTTGATTGCGTCGACAGCATCCGCCACCGATCTTTACACGCCAAATCCGGGCTATCGCTACAAAGACTCCCCGGCAATCGTCTCCTATCCGAACTGGGCGGGCTTCTACGCCGGCGGCCATATCGGCGGCGGCTGGCGGAACGGCGGCGGGCAGGATTATTTCGTTCAGGGCGGAACCGGCGGCGGCGGCGGCGGCGGTGGTGGGGATAATAATTGGTGTAATAACGATTGCCCTGTGAAAACAGGAAATCCGCCGAAAAATGCAGTTGATGGGGGAGACGGGGCAAACGGAAACGATGGCGGAGCAGGCGGCGCGGGCGGCAACAGCACCATTGTTAGCGACCTTCCCAATAATAACAGAGATCGGCGTATCGGCGGAGATGGCGGCGCAGGCGGTCCGGGCGGCGAAGTCAGCGGGTCCGGCGACGACGACTTTCTGGTCGGCGGCCTTCACCTTGGCTACAACTGGCAATATGAAAGCCTCGTTTTCGGCCTTGAAGGCGATGTGTCCCTCAATGGAGGCGTCGACGATTATCTCGCGACGCTACGCGCCCGCATCGGCGTCAACCCACAGCCGGACTTGCTGCTTTACCTGACCGGGGGCTTTGCGTTTCGGAACGGTAGCGGAACGGATGCAATCGGGCTGGCCTCAGCGGGCGGCTTCGGAGGCGACGGCGGACAGAATGACGATGGCAAGGATGACGGGAACAGCGAAGCGAACGATCCAGCGACCAAAGGCGGCCTGGGTGGGGCAGGTGGGCTTCCCGGCGATCCTTCCTTCGCGGGTTTCGATGAAGGCGGCGGCAGCGATACGGGCTTCGTCCTCGGCGCGGGCTTCGAATATATGCTCACCGGCAATGTCAGCGCCGGTTTCGAAGGCCTCTGGTACGCCTTCGGGGGCGATGAGGATGTCACCGTCCTGCGCGGACGCCTGACCTTCCATCTCGACCGCAGCCCGCATGACAGCTTCAAGGACAGCGTGCTTTCGGCGGCGGTCGCAGACTGGTCCGGATTTTACGGCGGCGGCAATATCGGCGCGGGTTTCGGATCAGGCAAGAAGGTCGCTTCGGTCAAGACGGATGACGGGGAAGACGGGACCGATGGCGCCCCAGGCGCGCCAGGCAACGTTAACAACCCTGCCGCCGCAAATACTCTGCCAAAAGCTGATGGCATCGACGATCCGGGCGGTGGAGGCGGCGGAGGCGGAGGCGGCGCGGCGGCGCTCGTGACTCTGGAGGATAATTCCGCGATTCTTGGTGGCGTCCATATCGGCTATAACTGGCAGGATGATGCGCTCGTCTTTGGCGTGGAAGGCGACGCGAACTGGGCCGACGACAGCTTCCGGGACTACCTTGCGTCCGTACGCTTGCGGGTCGGCCATGCATTCGAGCGGGTTCTGGTCTACGGTACGGCTGGCGTAGCCTTCAGCCGCGGCTCCGGCGGACTGAAGTCCGTTTCGGTCGGCGCAGGCGGCGATGGCGGCGGTGGTGAGGTCGGCAGCTTTGAAAACGACCCTAACTACACAGGCGGCAGCTACATAGGCGGTAAGGGCGGCGAAGAAGGCCCAGGCGGTCAGGCCACCGTCACCTACCAAGGCGGCGACGAGAAGATCGGCTTCGTCGTCGGCGGCGGCTTCGACGTCAGGCTGTGGGAGAGGACGAGCATCGGCATCGAAGGGCTATACTACCATTTCGACGGCGACGATGCATCGTCATCGGCAACCTCCTACACTGCGGGCGACGATCTGAGCGCGGCCGTCGTGCGCGGCCGCATGACATTCCACCTTCAGGACGAGCCGCAGCCTCTGAAATAGCATTCGAGGCGCGGAGCGCGCAGTCCGGGCGGCGAGACTGGCCGCCAGTTAGCTGAATCGGGCGCACACTTGCCTCTCCCACAGGGAGAGGCCGGAACGCACAGCGTCCCGGGTGAGGGGATTTATTGCCTCAATCGGCATTCCGCCCCCTCACCCCGCCCCTCTCCCAGTGGGAGAGAGCGCCTTTGTTGATGCGCAACGCCTTCCCTCGCAAAACCCCGTGGCAAAAAGCGCCGCTCCGTGGCAAGGTCCGCCTGACTGGGCCGCCCCCAGAAATCGAAGCCGCAAGAGGGGATCGTCATGAAACTGACCGGCGAAAAGCATCTGCCGCTTCCGCAGGAGAAAGTGTGGGAGGCGCTCAACGATCCGGAGATCCTGCGCCAGTCCATTCCCGGCTGCGAAGAGTTCGAGGCGCTCTCGGACAACAGCTACCGCGCGACGGTCGCAACGAAAATCGGCCCGGTGCAGGCGCGGTTTCAGGGAACGGTCGAGATCACAGACGCCGACCCGCCGAACGGCTATACGCTTTCCGGCCAGGGTTCCGGCGGCGCGGCTGGTAGCGCGAAAGGCTCGGCGAAGGTGCGGCTAGCGCCTGCGGACGGCGGCACGAGGCTGACATGGGACGCCGATGCGCAGATTTCTGGCAAGCTGGCGCAGGTCGGCTCGCGGCTGGTGGAATCCTCCACGAACATGATGGCGAACCAGTTTTTCACACGTTTTGAACAGCTCCTCGCCGGCGAAAAGCCTGTGGACGCCCCCCTTGCGGTGAGCGCCTTTCTGCCGTCCTGGCTGCGCATCGCCGGTTTTGCAGCACTGCTGCTGCTCATAATCGTGATCTATTTCCTCACGCGCTAACGAATGAACGCCCGCGCGGACCGCCGTCAGGCATTCGGAGCGGCGCCGTCTTTGCGGGCGGTCATGAAATAATTCACTCCGCAATCGCCGCTCAGGCGCCATTCGCCGCTCAGCGGACTGTAAGTCAGGCCGCGCCTGTCCTCCGGCGTCAGTCCGGCCCGGACCAGCGCATCGCTCAATTCGTCCGGCGTCATGAACCGCGTCCAGTCATGCGTGCCTTTCGGCAGCCAGCCTAGAATATATTCCGCCGCGACGATGCCCAGCGCAAAGGATTTCGCCGAGCGGTTCAGCGTCGAAAGGATCAGCAGCCCGCCGGGGCGGAGCAGGCCGGCGCAAACGCTCAGGAACGCCGCCGGATCGGGCACATGCTCGATGACTTCCAGCGCGAGGACCCCGTCGAATGTGCGGCCTGCCTCAAGAAGGTCTTCCGCCGAACCGTTGACATATTCGATGTCGAGGCCGCCGAGCGACGCGTGACGCTGCGCTGCGCTGATTGCTGCGGGCGAAGGGTCCACTCCGGTCACGGCCGCACCGAGCCGCGCCAGCGGTTCCGCCGTCAGCCCGCCGCCGCAGCCGATGTCGGCGATTCTCAGACCCGAGAGCGGAGCCGGCCGGCCGGAATCCGGTTCCAGCCGTTTAATGAACTGTTCGCGTATGTATAAAATACGCGCCGGATTCAACTGGTGGAGTGGACGGAAAGCGCCCTTTGGATCCCACCAGTCTTTTGCAAGATTATCAAAGCGTTCGACTTCTTTCTTATCAAGAGTCTCGATCATGTTTCCTGCGACCCGGGCGTATCCCTGGTGGGGTGGTTTCCGTTGAAGATTTGGCTGTCCCGCACCGCCGGGTTTGCCGAATGCCGTTCTAGCAGCTATAACATCGAACAGAGTTAACTCAAAAATCGGCCGGTTGAGGCGCCTCAAGCCAGAGGGCAAATTGCATACAATTTGTCTTAACCGCCGGACTTGGCTTGGTTCTCTATATTTTGCGGACAGTTCGCGAATGGCGCTTTTGGTGATGAAGTTCGGCGGCACCTCGGTTGCGGATCTGGACAGGATTCGCAACGTTGCGCGCCACGTCAAGCGCGAGGTGGACGCAGGCAACAGATGCGCGGTCGTCGTTTCGGCGATGGCCGGGCAGACGAACCAGCTCGTCGAATGGACGCGGCAGGCCGCAGCGCTTCACGATGCGCGCGAATACGATACCGTCGTTGCGTCCGGGGAGCAGGTGACGAGCGGGTTGCTGGCGATCGCGCTGCAGTCCCTGGGTGTATCGGCGCGGTCCTGGCTCGGCTGGCAGATTCCGATCCGGACCAACAACGACCACGGCATCGCACGGATCGAGGACATCGCGTCAGGCGAACTGCGCGAGCGCCTGAACAAAGGAGAAGTGGCCGTGATCGCCGGTTTTCAGGGGATCAGCCCGAACGGCCGCATCACGACACTGGGGCGCGGCGGCTCGGACACCAGCGCGGTTGCGGTGGCTGCGGCGCTCGGGGCGGATTGCTGCGACATCTACACCGATGTCGACGGGGTCTATACGACCGATCCGCGAATCGTGCCCAAGGCGCGCCGGATCGACAGGATCTCCTATGAGGAGATGCTCGAAATGGCCTCTCTCGGAGCCAAGGTGCTGCAGACGCGCTCCGTGGAGATGGCGATGGTTCACAGGGTCAGCGTCAGGGTCCGTTCGAGTTTCGACGATCCTGAAAGCTGCCCGCCCATCGGAGGCGCGGAGCCTCCGCCCGGAACGCTGGTTTGTGACGAGGACGATATCTTGGAACAGCGAGTCGTAAGCGGTATCGCCTACGCCAAGGATGAGGCGAAAATCACTTTGTTGAGGGTCGCCGACAAGCCCGGCGTCGCCGCGAAGGTGTTCGGGCCGCTCGCGGAGGCGAACATCAATGTCGACATGATCGTCCAGAACGTCTCGGACGACGGCCGCTACACGGACATGACGTTCACCGTGCCGGCGGGCGATTACGAGAAGTCCAAGCAGGTGCTGGAGGCGGCGCGCGACGAGATCGGCTACTCAGATTTACGCGGCGCGCTGGATATTGTAAAAGTTTCGGTTATCGGCGTGGGCATGAGGAGCCACGCAGGGGTTGCGGCGCAGATGTTCACGGCGCTCGCGGAAAAAGGAATAAACATCGAGGCGATCTCGACCTCGGAAATCAAGATCAGCGTATTGATTGATGCGGCTTACGCCGAGCTTGCGGTTCGCACGCTGCATTCGCTCTACGGCCTGGACGCAACATGATTGCGGCGTGACATCAAATGGCTCACGATAGGATACCGTACCCAGAAGCCGGCGCTGTAGAGGCTGACCCCGGAGGGACCAGGCGGATGCCCTGGACGTCAAGCGCACCCCGTGCGCTGCTCAGACAGTTGCGCGAAGTGATGGCGCGGCCCAGTACGGGCGCGCCCAAGCATGAAGATATTCAAGCGCGGCTCGATGAAATCGTTCGCATCATCGCGGTCAACATGGTCGCGGAAGTATGCTCCATCTACGTCCGCCAGAGCGACGGATCGTTCAAGCTCTTCGCAACCGAAGGCCTGCGCCGCGAGGCCGTCCACAATACGCATCTCAAGCCGGGCGAGGGGTTGATCGGCCTGGCCGCGCGGTCAGGACAGCATGTCAATCTGCCTGACGCCCGTTCTCATCCGGCCTTTTCCTACCGCCCCGAGACGGGCGAGGAGATGTACAGTTCGTTTCTGGGGATGCCGATCACCCGCGGAGGCCGGACCATCGGCGTCCTCAGCGTCCAGAACGCCGTTCCAAGAACCTACTCGGAAGACGAGGTCGAGGTTCTGAACATCATCGCAATGGTTACGGGCGAAATGCTCGCCGGCCTGCTCGACAGCGTTGACGACGCCGTCGAGGAAAGACGCGGGCAGAGCGTCGTGGTCAAGGGCCTCGTCATGTCGGAGGGCATCGCGCTCGGACATATCGTGCTGCACGAACCGCGCGTCACGGTCACGAAGTTCCTGGCGGACGATGCGCAGATCGAGCAGGGTCGCCTGGACGATGCGCTCAAAAGGCTCCGCGAGACCGTCGATGCGATGCTGTCCGACAAGGAGTTGCCCCGCGGCGGCGAGCACCGCGAGATCCTCGAAGCCTACCGCATGTTTGCGCACGACCGCGGATGGGTGCGGCGGATCCAGGAGGCTATCGTCGCCGGCCTGACGGCGGAAGCCGCTGTCGAGAAGGTCCAGGCCCAGCAGCGGGCCCGCATCATGCGCCAGAGCGACCCGTTCTGGCGGGACCGGCTTCACGATCTCGAAGACCTGTCGAACCGCCTCCTGCGTCTCCTGACCGGACGCGCAGGCACCGCCAGCGAACTGGAGCTGCCGAGGGACACGATACTGGTCGCGCGCACGATGGGACCGGCGGAGCTATTGGATTACGACCGCAACCATATTCGCGGCCTCGTGCTTGCGGACGGCGGCGCGTCCAGCCATGTCGCGATCGTCGCCAAGGCGCTGAACATAGCCGCCATCGGCCATGCGACGAGCATTCTCGAAGAGGTCGATCCCGGCGATCCTGCGGTCCTGGACGCCGAGTCCGGCCAGATCCACATCCGGCCGTCGCTCGAAGTCGTCCGCTCCTATTCCGACAAGGCGCGCTTCCGCGCCCGCAGACAGGCCCAGTATGTCAAGCTGCGCGAAACGCCGGCCGTGACGCTGGACGGCAAGCGCATCCAAATGAACATCAATGCAGGGCTGCTCGTCGATCTTCCGCATCTGGAGGAGTCCGGCGCTGACGGCATCGGGCTTTACCGGACTGAGCTTCAGTTCATGGTCTCGTCCACCTTCCCGCGCATCGATCAGCAGACGGAGCTTTACCGCAAAGTACTGGCTGGCGCCGGCTCGAAGTCTGTCGTATTCCGAACGCTCGATGTCGGCGGCGACAAGATCCTGCCCTATCTGCAGACTGCACCTGAGGAAAATCCGGTGATGGGCTGGCGTGCGATCCGCATCGCGCTCGACCGTCCAGGTCTCTTCAGGACACAGTTCCGCGCATTGCTTACGGCTTCCGCAGGTCGCGAATTGCGCGTCATGCTGCCTTTCCTTACCGAAGTTCAGGAGTTCATCCGTGCACGGAAACTGATGGACAAGGACATGGCGCATCTGCGCAGGCATGGGCGGCCAGGCCCGTCCAAGCTGTCGCTCGGCGCAATGATCGAAGTGCCGTCCATGCTCTGGCAACTCGACGAATTGCTCTGCCGCGTCGACTTCGTATCGATCGGCAGCAACGATCTCTTCCAGTTCCTGTTCGCATCTGACCGTAGCAACAACCGCGTCAGCGGCCGTTTCGATGTGCTCTGCCCGGCGGCGCTGCGCGTTCTTCGCCAGATCGTCGACAAGGCCGCACAGCACAATGTCCCTGTCACATTATGCGGCGAGATGGCCGGGAGGCCGCTCGAAGCGCTCGCGCTGATCGGCCTGGGCTTCCGCTCGATCTCGATGGCGCCGGCGTCCATAGGTCCCGTAAAGGCAATGATCCTGGCTACCAATGCCGAAGAAATACAGCGTTATGTGCTTGACTTGATGGAGCATGGGCGCGAAGACATCCGCGAGCGTCTGATCGATTTCGCGCGGGCGCACGACATACCGCTTTAGCGAAAATCACGGCAGAATAACGCCCCGGAGGCGGCCTCCCTGCTTTCATGCGGCGCGCCGCAGCCGGCGATCCGATACGGCTCAGAAACATCTGACAATCATGACGCAGATCCCGAAAGACAAGCTCGACAGACTTGTGGAGCGCTGGGAGACCATCCAGGCGAAACTCGCAGATGGCCCGGCTCAGGACGCCTATGTCCGGCTTTCGAAAGAATTCTCCGAACTCGATCCTCTGATTTCCCTGATTATGCGGCTTCGCGAGGCGCAGGACGAGCTTGCGGGACTGGTCCAGATTGCCGGAGACAAGGCGTCCGATCGCGAAATGGCCGAACTCGCCGAAGCGGAGATCCCTGCGCTTGAAGAGCGCGTGGAGAGCCTGACCCAGGACATCCGCATCGCGCTGCTTCCCCGCGACGCCGATGACGAGAAAAGCGCCATCGTCGAAGTGCGCGCAGGAACCGGGGGCGAGGAAGCGGCTCTGTTTGCAGGCGATCTTTTCCGGATGTACCAGCGCTATGCAGCGCTCAAGGGCTGGAAAGTGCAGATCATATCCGAGAATGAAAGCGGCAAGGGCGGCTACAGGGAAGTCATCGCGAATTTCAGCGGCAAAAGCGTCTTTGCCCGCCTCAAATTCGAATCCGGCGTCCACCGCGTGCAGCGCGTCCCGGAAACCGAGACGAGCGGGCGGATACACACCTCCGCTGCGACGGTGGCCGTGCTTCCCGAGGCCGAGGACATCGACATTGAGATCCGCCAGGAAGACATCCGCATCGACACGATGCGTGCGTCCGGCGCGGGCGGGCAGCACGTCAATACGACCGACAGCGCCGTCCGCATCACGCATCTGCCGACAGGTATCGTCGTGACTTCGAGCGAGAAGTCGCAGCATCAGAATCGCGCCCGGGCCATGCAGGTTCTGCGCGCGCGACTTTACGACATCGAGCGGACGCGGGCCGAGGACGAACGCGCGGCCGCCAGGAAAGGACAGGTCGGCAGCGGTGACCGCTCACAGCGCATTCGTACGTACAATTTTCCGCAGGGGCGCGTCACGGATCACCGCATCAACCTGACGCTCTACAACCTGCAGGAGGTTCTGGCCGGCGAGGCGCTGGACGAGATCATAGATGCACTGATTACAGATCATCAGGCCACGCAGCTTTCGGAAATGGAAGGCCTGGCTGATGCCTGACATGAGGATTTCGGTGCAAAGCGGAGTTCCGCCGAATGGCAGCGCTGCAGATGCGGTCGCTTCGCTGTCCAGACGCTTCAAGGCGGCCGGCCTCGATACGCCTGGCCTCGACGCCAGACTGCTGGTGCTCTCGGCGTGCGGGCTGAGCCGGGAGGAGTTCGTCCGCGATCCGTACAAACCGATCGGACCTTGTGAACTCGGGAGTCTTGAGAGCATGGCCGCCCGCCGTCTCGCCCACGAGCCGGTGTCGCGCATACTGGGCAGGCGGGAATTCTGGGGCCTCGACTTTCATATCGGTCCGGATGTGCTCGACCCCCGTCCCGACACGGAGACTCTCGTAGAAGCCGCACTCGACATTCTGGAAAGGGAGGGGCTGCTTAACGCTCCGATCCGGATTGCCGATCTCGGAACCGGAAGCGGATGCATCCTGCTGGCGCTACTCTCTGAGTTGCCGAGTGCATGGGGCATTGGCGTCGACATAGACACGCGCTGTCTCGCGGTCGCCCGCATCAATGCGGAGCGGCTGGGGGTGTCCGATAGGTGTTCGTTCGCGGCGGACGATTGGGGCGGTAGCCTGTCTGAATGTTTCGATCTGGTTGTCACAAATCCGCCCTATATCGAAACTCAGACTATCGAAAGCCTTTCTGCGGACGTCAGACTCTACGACCCGCACAGGGCCCTTGACGGCGGAGCGGACGGTCTGGAGGCGTTCCGCAGCATCGCCTTGCGATGCCCTTGCAGCATGAAGAACGGCGCATGGATTCTTTTCGAATCGGGGGCTGGGCAGACAGACGCGGCCATTGATGTTTTCAGGCAATCCGAATGGGGGAAAGACATCGGCGGAATAAGGGTTTACAGCGATCTTGCCGGTATTCGGCGCGTGGTGGCCATTAAGCGACAGGCCTGATGGCGGGATAAAGGCTTCCAAAAAAAGTGTTGGAAATTCCGCCCGATCAGGCTAGCTTTAAACTACGGATTCGATAGAGCAACGATACGTTGAAGGTCGGCGGGCATTAACTCACATTCAATTTGTGACGTGCATGGCCTCAGTATAGTCGTTCGCTGCAATCGGTTCATTTCTGCGAAAAAGAGAATGATCTGAACCGCTTTGAAATAGGCGACGATGGATCGCATTGCGATCCGGCTTGCATGGCAGGCAGGTTTTCCGGCGCCACATTCTGTTCGGTTTGATCCGGGCTGGCGAAAAAACGGGCGAAAGTCCGGAGTTGCCCGCTGAGAATTTGAACAAGATTTCATAATCGATGATTCACTGCGCGGTAAATTCGCGACTCGTACGCAATTTATCCAATCCAATGAAGACCATAGATGGGAGCCCATGAGGCAAGGACAGCAAAACAGGCGCGGCAGAGGCCGCAGCGGCGGCGGCGGCAGCGGCGCTAACGTCAACGGAAACCGCAAGGGGCAGAATCCGCTCTCACGGACCTACGAATCCAATGGTCCCGATGTAAAGATCCGCGGGACTGCAGCGCAGATCGCCGAAAAATACATGACGCTTTCACGCGACGCTTCCTCTGCCGGCGACACTGTGATGGCTGAGAATTATCTTCAGCACGCGGAGCACTACAACCGGATCATCATGGCGGCCCAGGCTCTCAACGCACAGAACGCGATGCCGAACGGCGCGGAAGCGGGACATGGCGCGAACGGCTCGCATCGGCCCCAGCGTGAGACGAACCCGAACATGCGTGACCAGCAGCCGCAGCCGCATGGTTACGCCCCTCCAGGTTACGAGCCGCAGCCTTTCATCGAGGAGGCTTCGGCCAAGACCGAGCAGCCTCCGCGCATGACGGACAAATCCGAAAAACCATCCGGCACCGATGTCGCGCCCGAAGCCGCGGCGGACGGCAAGGGGCAAAAGGGGGCCGATACGGACCAGTCCGAACAGCCGCGCCGCCGCCGCCGCCGTTATCCTTCAGCCAACGGCAACGGTTCGGCCCATGCCAGCGACACGGATGGGACCGGGCAGGACGACTCGCAGCAAGCAACCGCTCCTTCCGAAAAACAGTCATCGGATGAAGCCGCGGCCTGAAGCCGTCACTCCCCCTTTGCGATCGTGAGCGTATCGCCAGTTTGTATTGCACCGCCTTCAACCACGCGGGCATAGACGCCGAACTCCATGTGGCCATACGTCTTCAAAAGCGTTTCGGGGATCCGGGTAAACCGCCTCGCGCTAATGGGATCGACATCGGTTGCGGCGCATCGCGTGGTTTCGTCGAAAACCTCCAGCCGCGCATCGCCGATGCATATTGTTTTCCCGGTCCAGCTTTTCTCGGCCCAGGCTCCGGCGCCGTCGAAATAGAGATTAGCGCGGAAGCGGCGAGGGTCGAGCGGCGTCTGCATGACCGCCTCCAGCTCCCTCAACGACGCCAGATTCACAAGATGAAGACATTTCGCGGCGACGTCGGAGAAGCTGTGTCCGGGCGCTGACACGATACGCGGCGGTCCCTTCAGATCCTGCGCCATGAACTCCGCAAGGAACGCCTCGATCTTCGCACGCCCCTCTGCGCAGAGCAGTGCGCCGCGCACCGCCTCCCTCCTGCGATGCAAGACCGTCAGCGCATGACCTGCCTCATCGAAGACCGTATCGAGTTCGGCGAGCCGCTCATTGCGCATAAGCATGAGAAAGCAGATCTTTGGCAAATAGGCCGGCCAGGCGGGGTCGAAGCGCCCGGGGCCGTTCTCGATCGCATAGGCGCGGTCGAAGGGAAGCGTTTCGCCGGCGGTGAGGGTGACGCTGTCCAGCGTCTGCGGATTGAGTCCCTTCACCGGGTAACGGCAAAGCGCGGCAATCGTTGCGGTTTCAGACAAATTTAACCCCGTAGACAAGATTGCGATTCGATATACTTCCCTCTTTTGCGATCACGCCGCAATCCTATATTAAATTTCAAAGACGCCTGTTCAGGGTCTTGTTTTCTTTGATTTCGGGCGCATCCGGCGTGCTTTACAGGCGCATGATGCGCGCCACGGAGGTTTGCCATGAATTTCGAAAAGTTTACCGAACGCTCCCGCGGCTTTCTGCAGTCGGCGCAAGGGTTGGCCGTGCGCGAAAACCATCAGCGCATGACCCCGGAGCATCTGCTCAAGGTCCTGCTCGACGACTCCGAGGGCCTTGCCGCAGGCCTTGTCGCCCGCGCAGGCGGACGGCCGGACGAGGCGCTCACGAAAACCGAAGAGGCCCTTGCCAAGCTTCCCAAGGTTTCCGGAAGCGGCGCGCAGCAGCTTTACATGGCCCCGGCGCTGGCAAAAGTCTTCGACCAGGCCGAAAAGCTCGCCGACAAGGCGGGGGACAGCTATGTCACGGCGGAAAGGCTGCTGCTTGCGCTGGCCATGGAGAAAGATGCGGCGACGAGCAGGATTCTCGCCGACGCAGGCGTGACGGCCGCCGCCCTGAACGGTGCGATCAACGACTTGCGCAAGGGCAGGACGGCTGACAGCGCGTCTGCGGAGCAGTCGTATGACGCGCTCAAGCGATATGCGCGCGACCTGACCGAGGAAGCCTCGAAAGGCAAGCTCGACCCTGTTATCGGCCGCGACGAGGAGATCCGCCGCGCGATCCAGGTCCTGTCGCGGCGCACAAAGAACAATCCTGTCCTGATCGGCGAGCCTGGTGTTGGCAAGACAGCGATCGCCGAGGGGCTGGCGCAGCGGATCGTCAATGGCGACGTGCCGGAGAGCCTGAAAGACAAGCGGCTGCTGGCCCTTGATATGGGCGCGCTGATCGCAGGCGCGAAATACCGTGGCGAGTTCGAGGAGCGGCTCAAGGCCGTGCTTCAGGAAATCTCCGCCGAGAACGGCCGCATCATCCTGTTCATCGACGAGATGCACACGCTTGTCGGAGCAGGCAAGGCCGAAGGCTCAATGGACGCTTCCAACCTGCTCAAGCCCGCTTTGGCGCGCGGCGAGCTGCATTGCATCGGG
>CAYOUE010000062.1:0-16243 GCA_964407075.1 uncultured Hyphomicrobiaceae bacterium | reverse complement strand
CTTTTCGAGCCAGTCTGTGGAAACGGTCATGTTGGCCGTTTCGAGGCGCTGCACGGTCTGCGGCGTCGTGTTGATCTTGTCCGCCAGTTCCTTGAGCGTCATTCCCCGCAGCTTGCGGAATTCTCTTATTCTCGTTTGCATCTCGTGTACTCTTACTCTTTTTTCACTGTAGACGAGATTTTTTAGGATTGAATTATCTCCATCTTTAACTTTTGCCGTAAATTTTAAGCGTTACCGGCGGTTCGGAGACACGCTCCTTCTCACGGCTTTCTGCTAAATGGGAAGGATCACTCGGATGAATGGGACAATCGGTTTGGCGGAATTTTCTATCTCACAATTGCGCAATCCTGCAACCCACCGTTTGTATGAAACAACAGATGATATATCAATATCTAGTATTCACATTCATAAATTCGTGGAGCATTGTACGCAATCGATTTTTCAGTTGCCGGATCATTCGCTGCATCTCCGCGACAGGACCGCAACGGTCGCGCTCGCGCGTCAGACCGCCATGTATCTGCTTCACACATCGTTTGGTCTGAGCCTCACCGCCATTGGCGCATATTTTTCTCGGAGCCGTAAAACGGTTGCGCACGCCTGCGCAGCGATCGAAAACCGGCGGGACGATCCTGCAATGGATCGCGTGCTATCGACGTTGGAGCGGGCACTGCTTCCGTTAAGGGACGGCCTGCGCTGAATGCCGACAGTCTGGGACAGCGGCTTCCTAACCCGCAGAGTATCTGGAGTAAGCCCGGCGAAATGAACAAGATCAAGGTTCTGACGATCATGAGGCGGCTGGCAAGACCCGGCGGCAGGATTGTGCCGGCTCGCCGCGTCAAGGATAAAGACGGGGGTGCAGCGTGCTACGAGCTTGTCGTCGCTTGTTCGCCTGCAGAACGCTCTATAGCCATACCGGCCGCCAGCGTGAAAGGCTGGCTTGCCGACGGCCTGATCGAGCCTTCCGGGGAAGGCTATGCGATCTCCGCCGCAGGACTGAGCTGGCTGAGACGGCGGCTTTCGGCGGGCGACGAGTTCGCTGCCCAGCACCAGGAGCGCAGGATAAGGGTCGTGGAGGTCGGCGGCGCGCGGCGGACGGCTATCGTCAACGACGCCGAGAGTCCATTACGCTGGCTGGCGAAGCGAAAGGACAAGGCCGGCAAGCCCATGCTCGAACCCTTTCAGCTGGAGGCCGGGGAACGTCTGCGTGCCGATTATCAGTTTGCGGGCCTTACATCAAGGGTCACGGCGAGCTGGAACCCGGCGGCTCAAGGCGGAGGCGTGGGCGCAGGTGCGAACGATGCAGCGGCGATGCTGGACAATGTCATGGCGGCGCGCCAGCGAGTTGTGCGGGCCGTCGCCGCGGTCGGGCCGGAACTGGCGGGCATACTGGTCGACGTCTGCTGTCACCTGAAGGGGCTGGAAGAGGCGGAAAGACATGAGGGCTTCCCGCAGAGGTCGGGCAAGGTTGTGCTCCAACTGGCCCTGACGAGACTGGCGCGCCATTATGGCCTCATCAGCGACAGCCGCCATATCGAGCGCCTGAAGCGGCGGCTCACGCATTGGGGGACCGAGGATTATCGCCCGCGTCTGTCTTCGGGCGGAGACGGGAAAACCTGAAAACGGCGTCAGCTCTCCTGCGCCGCCCTGGCGTCCGAGCGGATCCGCGCCACCATGGAGGCAAGTCCGTTGGAGCGTTGCTGCGTCAGATGATCGTCGAGGCCGAGTTCGGCGAACAGAGCCTCTGCGTCGTAATCTGCGATGAAGCGCGGAGGATTGCCTGAGTATATCGAGATCAGGACAGCGATCAGCCCACGGACGATATGAGCGTCGCTGTCGCCGCGAAAGTAGAGCAGGGGCGCGCCGTCGTGGCCGGGCTCGACGCTGGAAACCAGCCAGACCTGGCTGGCGCATCCGCGAACCTTGAACTCATCGGAATGCTCCGCCTCGCTCAAGGGCTCCAGCGTGTTTCCCAGCTCGATGACGTAGCGATAACGGTCCTCCCAATCGTCGAGAAGACCGAAATTTTCCCTGATTTCGTCTATCGAAGCCATCGGTTCCTGAAGTCTCTGCGCGACTGCGCTATCCGGCTGCTTATTGTATGTGGCTGTATTTCGCGCCTTCTTCAACACAGGGCGCGTCACATTGCGCAGGTTCGCGCACCTCGACGACGCCGGACAGGACGTTCACCCGCTCGAAATAGCAGTTTCCGCCTTCATCGGTGATGCGCAGCACCTTGCGCTTGTCTTCGCTCTCCCACTCCTGGCACATGTTCTTCAGCTCGACCTGGACCGGCGTGAAGGCGCGTTCTGCAGCGGGGGACGACGGGATCGAGCCGGAAATGCCCGCATAGGCGCTCGGGAAAAGGCCGCCGCCCATCATCACGCGCGCAAGATCCTGCTCGCGGTTCGGCTCAAGCCAGCGCTGATAGGCGGGCTTGTCCTTCGGATAGACGGCAATATGGACGTTGTTGTTCGGGCAGGCGCCATAGGAAATTGCAAGGTCATCAGTGACCTGAACCTTGGTGCGGCGCATGTTCAGAAAACAATCGGCGTTCCTGTCGGCCAGCCGGAACTGATGCTCGGCGAACGGCACGGACACGATGCCTGCATAGGCAGGATCATACATCCTTACATACAGATCCTTCATCGGCTCGTAAAAGCCGACCATGGACAGCATGATGCCGCCTGCAGCCGTACCCTTCCAGACTCGCGCCGACCCCATATGCGTTTGAGCCTGCTCCATCGCCATTCTCGCCTCCTCTACTCAAAGCCGTAGTCATGGTTAATGACCCTTGCAGTAGAGCTTTTCTAGCATCTCCTACAGCGGGTTGGAATGGTAACTCTTGTGTGAAAATGCGCCTGAACGGACGTTGAATGAAGCGCCTAATGAGCCTCGTCCCAGTTGGCCGCAGCGCGGGCCTCGACCTTCAGCGGCACGGACAGAACGGCGGCGGGTTCGGCGGATTTCTCCATGATCCCTGCCGCTGTCGAGATCGTCTTGCCGACCTCGGCTTCGGGAGCCTCGAAAATCAGCTCGTCATGAACCTGGAGCAGCATCCGCGCCGAAACACCCGCATCTTCGAGAGCGGCCGGCATACGGACCATCGCGCGGCGGATGATGTCGGCGGCGGTGCCTTGTATGGGGGCGTTGATGGCGGCGCGTTCGAAAAAGCTGCGCATCGCGCGGTTGGAACTGGAAATGTCAGGGAAATGGATACGCCTGCCGAAAACGGTCTCGACATAGCCCTTTTCGCGGGCGCTTTCCTTGGTCGCCTCCATATAGTCGCGGATGCCGGGGAAACGTTCGAAATATTTCGCGATGTAGTCGCCCGCCTCGCTGCGCGAGATGCCGAGATTGGCAGCCAGACCGAAGGCGGAAATGCCGTAGATGATCCCGAAATTGATCGCCTTGGCGCGGCGGCGGACTTCGGACGGCATGTCCCTGATCGGGACGCCGAACATCTCCGAGGCCGTCATGGCGTGAATGTCGAGATCGTCGGCGAAAGCCTGTTTCAGCGCGGCGATATCGGCGACATGGGCCAGCACGCGCAACTCGATCTGGCTGTAGTCGGCCGAGATCAGCTTGCAGCCCTGCTCCGCGATGAAAGCGGTGCGGATCTTGCGGCCTTCAGCCGTGCGGATCGGGATGTTCTGCAGGTTCGGATCGGTCGAGGCGAGACGGCCTGTCGAGGTGGCCGCGAGGGCGTAGGAGGTGTGAACCCGCCCGGTCTCGGGATGGATATGGGTCGGCAGCGTATCGGTGTACGTGCTTTTCAGCTTGGAGAGCTGGCGCCATTCGAGCAGCTTGAGGGGAAGCTGGCGCTGGTCTTCGGTCAGGCTCTCGCTGTTCGCAAGGTCTTCGAGCACATTCGCGCCGGTGCTCCACGCGCCCTTGCCGGTCTTCCTGCCGCCCGGATAGCCGAGCTTGCTGAACAGGACTTCGGAAAGCTGCTTCGTGGAGCCGACGTTGAATTCCTGCCCGGCCAGCTTGTGTATGGTCTTCTCCAGATCGGCAAGCGAACGCGCGAATTCTCCGGACAGGCGTCTGAGGACAGCCGCATCGACCTTCACGCCTGCATATTCCATATCGGCCAGAACATGGATCATCGGACGTTCGAGCCGTTCGTAAACGCTCGCCATCCCTTCCGCCGCGAGGCGTGGCCTCAGCGCCATCCAGAGCCGCAGGGTCAGATCGGCGTCCTCGCCCGCATATTCCGTCGCAGCCTTCAGGGGCACGCGGTCGAACGTGACCTGAGACCGGCCGCTTCCGGCCACATCCTTGAACGAAATCGGCTTGTGGCCGAGATGGCGCTCGGAAAGCTCGTCCATGCCATGCGAACCTGCGCCTGCGTCCAGCGCATAGGACATCAGCAGCGTATCGTCGACGGGGGCGAGTCTGATCCCGTAACGCCGCAGGATCTGGATGTCGTATTTCAGGTTCTGGCCGATCTTGAGGACATGATCCGCCTCGAAAACGGGCTTCAGAACGGCGAGCGCTTCTTTCAGCGGGATCTGCCTGATTTCCGCAGCGCCGTCCAGGTCGAGGCCGTCATTGGCGGGCTTGTGCCCGAGCGGGATGTAGCACGCGCCGCCGGGCTTCAGCGCCAGCGAGACCCCGGCGAGTTCGGCCTGCATCGCATCGAGCGAGGTGGTTTCGGTATCGACGCAGACATGGCCCTGCTCAAGCGCTCCGTCCGCCCATTGCTTCAGGCGGTCCAGCTCCGTAACCGTCTCGTAGGCCGAAACATCGACCGGGATGCCGCGCATTTCCGCGAGCCGCTTCGCCGCAAGTTCCGCCGGCATGTTCGTCGCGTCCGCCGTGGCGGGAGCCTTGTGCGCGGCCGGCGCTTCGGCCTTCTCGGTATTTTTCGCGCGGGCGGCAGGGAGATCGGGAAGATCCGCGCCGAGCGCCGCTGCGACGCGCTTTGTCAATGTCGTGAACTCCATCTGGGCCATGAAGTCCAGGAGCGGCCCCGGCTCGATCGGAGCGAGGCCGGTGTCGGCGAGCGGCGTCTCGACCGGCACGTCGCATTTCAGGCGGACCAGCTCGCGGCTGAGCCGCGCCTGATCGGCGAATTCGATGAGACGTTCGCGGCGCATCTTCTGCTTGATGCCGTCCGCCTTTTCCAGAAGCGTGTCGAGGTCGCCATATTCGGCGATGAGTTGCGCCGCGGTCTTCACGCCGATGCCGGGAACGCCGGGCACGTTGTCGGTCGCGTCGCCGGACAGCGCCTGCACGTCCACGACGCGCTCAGGCCCGACGCCAAATTTGGCGACGACCTCGTCATGGCCGATGCGGCGTTCGTTGCCGGGCATCGGGTCGAACATGCCGATTGAGGGTCCGACGAGCTGCATCAGGTCCTTGTCGCCCGACACCACCGTAACCTTCGCGCCGGCTTCGGCCGCTTGCGTCGCATAGGTGGCGATCAGGTCGTCCGCCTCGTAGCCTTCCTGCTCGATCGGCAGGAGACCGAAGGCGCGCACGGCTTCGCGGATCAATGGAAACTGGGGCACAAGCTCTTCCGGCGGCTCGTCGCGGTTCGCCTTGTACTGGTCGAACAGTTCGTTGCGGAAGCTGCCGCCGGAGTGATCGAAGATCACGGCGACATGCGTCGGCGTGCCGCCGTCGAGCCCTTCGCGCAGGATCTTCCAGAGCATGTTGCAGAAGGTCATGACCGCGCCGACCGGGGTGCCGTCGGAGCGGGTGAAGCTGCGGCCGCGCGCCTGGGCGGCTTTGAACATGGCGAAATAGGCGCGGAAGATGAAGGTCGATCCGTCGATGAGATAGACGTGATCGTCCGGCCCGATTGGCTTGGGTTTCGGGTAATCGGGCGTTTTTTGCGGCCTGGCGGCTTCAGTCGTGCTCATGGCGCTACTATATGCGCGCCGCAATTGCGGTCAAAGACGAAAGCCGCAACTCTCCAACGCTGATTGCCTCCGCGCGCTATCTCAGAAACCCGTGAAGGAAGCGCGCAATGTCGCTTTCGAGCGGGAAGGACAGCATCCCCATGACGGAATAGCCGAGCAGATAAGGCATCAGATAGAAGCGGAACATGTAGAAGAACCACGCCACATAGAGCGGCACCACCGGGTGCACCAGAAAGTCCGGCGTGATCGGCTTGAACACGCGGATGATCGGATCGGTGAACTTCACGAAAACCCGCATGAAGAAGAAGTCGGAATTCTCCGGCAGGAAGATGTTCATGGCCACGCGGCCGATCAGGGTCCACATGATGACGCCGAGAAGGTAATCGAGCGCGATCACCCAGATTGGAAAAGCCGATGTCATGACGAATTCCGTTTGGCTGGAAGCGTTAGGGGGCGGAAGTGACTCCCGCCCCCATTTATTTCAAGCAACTATCGCGCAGCTTTTACTTCTGCGCAATGATCGGATCGCCGATCGGAATGCGGGTCTGTTCGACCATGGCCTGCGTTTCCTCGTCCGGCGCTGTCGTCATCAGCGTCACGACGACCATCGCGACAAGGCTGGCCGCCATGCCGACGATGCCGAAGCGAAGGTGGTCGAGACCGAGGATCGGCGTGCCGCCCATGCTGAACACGTAGTACAGATAGGCGGAGCCGGCCACCAGGCCGAACACCATCCCGGCGATGGCGCCCGGACGGTTCGCGCGTTTCCACCAGACGCCCAGCACCAGCGGGAAGAACAGGCCGGAGCAGGCGAAGCAGAACGCCCACGCCACAGCGCCGAGGATCCCTGTGAGCTGTAGCGACGCCACGGTTGCGCCGGCCGCGCCGATCACCAGAAGCAGAACGCGGGCGACGACCAGGCGGGTCCGCGTGCCGGCTTTCGGGTCGATGATCTTGTAGTACAGATCATGGCTGAGCGCGTTGGCGATGGCCAGGAGCAGACCGTCGGCCGTGGACATGGCGGCGGCCATGCCGCCGGCGGCCACGAGGCCGGAGATCACATAAGGCAGACCGGCGATTTCAGGCGTCGCCAGCACGACGATGTCGGGCCTCATGAAGAACTCGTTGATCTGCACGATGCCGTCCCCATTCTGATCCGCGACGGCGAGGAAGCCGACCGAGGCCCAGTTCTGAACCCATGTCAGCGACATCACCTCTTCAAGAGGCTTGCCGATGACTGCCGTCGGCAGGGTCGGATCCAGAAGCTGCAGCTTCGTCAGCGTGGCGAGCACCGGCGCCGTGAAGTACAGCAGGAAGATGAAGAACAGCGACCACGAAACCGATTTACGCGCAGCGCGCACCGTCGGCGTCGTGAAGTAGCGCATCAGGATATGCGGAAGCGAGGCCGTTCCCGCCATCATGCAGAGAGCGAGCGTGGCGAACTTCCAGCGGTCCAACTCATCGCCAGGCGCGAAGTGCGAGGTCGTCAGGACGCTGACGCCACCAATCGGCTCGAGCGCGGGCGTGCCCACGTTCAGGACCGGCTCCAGTTCCAGAATGCGCTGGGCGGCGTCCCCGTAAGAGAAGTGCGGAATGAGGCCGAAGCCCTGCACGTAGGACATCCAGAACACGGGAACGAGATAGGCGATGATGAGCACGATATACTGCGCCACCTGCGTCCACGTCACGCCGCGCATACCGCCGAGCATCGAGCAGAGCAGGATACCCAGAAGGCCGAACCAGACGCCGACTTCGAACGGGATGAAGAGCACGCGCGAGGCGATCGTACCTGTCGCGTTGATCTGCGCCGTCACATAGGTGAACGACGCGATAACGAGAACCACAACCGCGCAGAAGCGGGCGAGGTTGCCGCCATAACGCGTCCCGATGAAGTCCGGCACCGTGTAGCAGCCGAACTTGCGCAGATACGGCGCCATGAGCGAGTTCACGAGCACGTAGCCGCCGGTCCATCCGATGACGAAGGCCAGATAGCCGTAGCCGCCGAAGTAGATGCCGCCCGCAAGCGCGACGAAGGACGCGCCGGACATCCAGTCCGCGGCCGTCGCCATGCCGTTGAAGACGGGCGGCACTTCACGTCCCGCCACGTAATAGGCGTCGACCTGCATCGTCCGCGAGAGCCAGCCGATCAGGGCGTAGATGAAGATGGTGAAGCCGACGAACAGGATGCCGATGGTGGCAGCAGTGACGCCGAACTGCTCAAGGACCGCCATCAAGGCGGTGAATGCCAGAAATCCCAGCGTATAGAAGCCGTAAATCTTCGGCAGGTTCTGAATGAATGTTTTTTCAGCCATGACGTCCCCCCTTATTCTTCTTCATAGCCGGCCGCCCTGTCGATGCCGTCCTGTATCCAGTTTTGGATAAAGATAATCAAGACGAAAGCGATCAGGCTGCCCTGGACGACCATGTAATAGCCGAGCGGGAAGTCAAGGAAGGTGTAAGCATTCAGTTCAGCCGCGTACCACGGCATGACGAATGCGAAGATGAACCACAAGATTAGCACAATATTGTTGAGCGCGGATGTCCGGCTCCAATATGTGCGATCGGATTCAGAGAGTCCGTTTGCCATCATTCCTCCTTAGCGCGAATCCTTCGCTGAAATTTTGTTTCGTAACGAGGCCGAGTTCGTTAAGACACAGCACAGGAGGGAAAGTCCATGAGCGCACCGCAGCCAGCCCAGCCGCAGTTCATGCTCCTCCCCTTTTTATAGCTACGCAAGGAATGGTCGATTATGTCAACGCATCCTTTAGTCAAAGCCGGGCTGGCTCCGCTCCGTAAGGAATATCGCAAGGATGTATGGAAATGACTGAAAAGATGGAGAAAATCATCGGCTGGATCGAAACCAATCTGCCCGGCAATATCGGCCAGGGCCTGAGGAACCGTTTCATCCGGGGACCGATCACAACGGCCGATGAAGTCGCCGATTTCGTACAGACGCGAGCCGCCTATGTCGCGCAGACCTCGCTTTTCGGCTATCTGAAGGAGCGGATGGGCACGAGTTACATGAGGTATTTTCAGGACGACGTCTTCGCGGACTCGATCCGCGCCGCCCAGATCAGGGCCTATCGTCCCTGCGTATCCGACCTCGCGATTTTCGCGACGGCCCATGCCGCAGCGGGCGGAGGGCTAAGTCCGCAGGAGACCGCCGAATTCGCGAAGCAATGCTACTTTTACGCTATGTACAACAGCGGCGCCAAGGATCAGCCGGATCCGGCGGAGGACATCGCCGCATTCGCCGAGCGCGCCGACGCTACTGTCTGGCGGCAGGCGGCGATCGGCGAAAACGCCTTCACCGTCAGCCCGGCAGGACTGATCGCGGCGGCTCCGGTGATCGACGAGTTCAAGGAGCTGGACAGGGAAATCGTCATGAATTCAATCCGTTTCCGTTGGCGGGACATTCGCGAGCAGTATCGCAAGCGCGCCGATTGCGAAGCGATATGCGAGGATTTCCGTAAGAGGGAGAACTCGGATCGGTTCAGCGCGGCCGCAGGTTCCGGCTGACGCCGTAGGCGGCCAAGCCGGCCAGCATGAGCGAGAAAATCGCGCTGTATCCGGCGAGGGACAACCCGAATATCCTCAGCGCCGCCTCGTCGCAGCGCACGACCTGCGCCTGATCAAGGCTCGCCAGCAGGTCCGCCGGATTCGTAGCAAGCCCGCCCGCGCCGCCTGCGCAGGCTTGCGGCCCTTCCCACCATCGCCATTCCACGCCCGAATGATAGACGCCGAGACCCGCATTATAAAGGAATCCGGCGGCGAGCGCCGCCAGGATGACAGCGCCGATCCAGCGCCTGCCGGACGCGAAGGCGAAGGCCAGCAGACCGAGCGGCACCGCCGCGTAATATGCAATGCGCTGGTCGAGGCACAGCGGGCATGGGGCGAAGCCGCCGATATGCTCGATGGCGAGCGCTCCGGCCAGCGTCGCTGCGCTGAAAACGGCGATGACCAGTCCCGCCCGCTCGGAATTCAGGCCAAGCCAGCTCTCGCTCGTTGCTACAATCCTATAGGCCATATCTGATAACGACAAACCCGGCGATTGCGAGCGCGGCGACGCCCGCCGTCACCGCTTCGAGCCGTTTTTCGATGAAGTTGAGTATCGGCTCTCCGAAATAATATAGGAGTATGGCGACAAGAAAGAAGCGTCCGCCGCGTCCGATGGCCGACAACAGCACAAACAGCCCGAAATCATAGGCGAGCAGGCCGCTCGTTATCGTGAAGACCTTGTAGGGAATTGGCGTGAAGCCGGCGAGGAGGATGATGAGTATTCCCCATTCCTCATACTGCACCTTGAACGACTCCATCTTGTCTTCGAGATGGTAGAGATTGACCACCCACTGGCCGACCGTATCGTAGAGAAACGCGCCTATGGCGTAGCCGAGCATACCGCCGAGAACCGAGGCAACCGTACAGATCGCTGCGATCTCGAACCACTTCCTGCGTTCCGCCAGAACCATAGGTATGAGCAGCACGTCGGGAGGGATCGGGAAGAAGGAACTCTCGGCGAATGAAATGCCCGCCAGCGCCTTGCGGGCGTTGCGGTGCGCGGCGAAGGACATCGTCCAGTTATAGAGTTTTCTCAGCATCGGAATGTGTTAGTGAGCGCGCGTGCGGTTGTCCATCGCTTTGGCGTCGTTGCGGCGCACAAACGCGATGATTTATGCTTGTATGGTTACATGCGGGCGCGCCTGCGCGCTGCGAACTCCATTTTTGCGGACATGAAAAGGGCTGAACACGATGAACGGCAGACGCACTGCTAGGAATTTTTTCAAGTCCCTTGCGATCGGCGCGCCGGAGCCTTTGCGCGAGCGGCCCGTGCGGCTGGAGAGAATGATCCATTTCATACCGCCGCATATCGAGAAGATCAGAAGCAGGGCGCCCGAGATCGCGAAGACGGTCGACGTCGTTCTCGGGAATCTCGAAGACGCCATCCCGGCCGACGCCAAGGAAGCGGCGCGTCGCGGCTTCATCGAGATGGCGCAGGCCCACGATCCCGGCGCGGCGGGGCTCTGGACGCGCATCAATTGCCTGAACAGCCCCTGGGCGCTCGACGATCTGCTTGAGATCGTGCCCGCCTGCGGGGGCAAGCTCGATACGGTGATGCTGCCGAAGGTCGACGGTCCCTGGGACATTCATTATCTCGACCAGCTTCTTGCCCAGCTCGAAGCGAAGTCCGGGCTCGCGCGGCCTATCATGATCCACGCCATTCTGGAGACCGCCGAAGGCGTCTGCAACATCGAGGACATTGCCGCCGCCAGCCCCCGAATGCATGGCATGAGCCTGGGACCTGCCGACCTCGCCGCGTCCCGCCGGATGAAAACGACGCGCGTCGGAGGCGGGCATCCGTCTTATGGCGTTCTCGCCGATGCGAGCGCGTCAGGGGGGGAGCGCGCCTTTGCGCAGCAGGATCTGTGGCATTACACGATTGCAAGGATGGTGGATGCCTGCGCCGCTCACGGGCTTGACGCCTTCTATGGCCCGTTCGGCGATTTCTCAGATCCCGAAGCCTGCGAGGCACAGTTCCGCAACGCTTATCTTCTCGGTTGCGCGGGCGCGTGGACGCTGCATCCGAGCCAGGTCGAGATCGCCAAGCGCGTGTTCAGCCCGGATCCGAAGGAGGTCGAATTCGCAAGGAAAATCGTCGACGCCATGCCCGACGGCGCGGGCGCCGTCATGATCGATGGCAAGATGCAGGACGACGCAACCTGGAAACAGGCGCGCGTCATTCTGGACCGCGCCAGGCTGGTCGTCCAAAAAGAGCCTGACATGGCCGTGCATTACGGACTATAAGAAAATTCGGCAAGAATTGCCCGAAATGCATCGAAAGAGTGAGATCCGAGTACCGACCCGATTATGACTTCATCACGCGTGGCGAAATATCAGCTGGGTCAGATCGTAAGGCACCGTTTCTACCCCTTCCGGGGGGTGGTGTTCGACGTCGATCCCGAATTCGCCAATACGGAAGAATGGTGGGAAGCGATACCGGCCGAAATCCGGCCGCGGAAGGATCAGCCTTTCTATCATCTGCTCGCGGAAAATGAGGAAACCGAATATATCGCCTATGTTTCGGAGCAGAACCTTCTTCCCGACGAGTCTGGCGAGCCTTTGCGCCATTCCCAGATTTCCGAGCTTTTCGACGATCTCGAAAACGGCGTTTACCGGAGCCGCTTCGTTCAGGAGCACTGAGCGCCGAGACCGCAGCCTCAGCGCGCGCAACGCGCAGCCAGAAAGCGCCGCAGACGTTCCGGATCGACGGCATCGCAGATGAAAGCCTCGCCGATGTCCCTGACGAGGATGAAAGGCAGTTTTCCGGCCTTCGCCTTCTTGTCCTGAGCCATGAGCGCCAGGAGTGCCTCTGGCGATGGGAGGTTTCCGCAGGTTTTCTCCGCCAGCGCGGATATGCCGACCGGCAGTCCGCAGTCGCGCAGATGTAGTTTGACGCGTTCCGACCGCCCTGCAGGGCACAACTCCATTTCCTCTGACATCTCGAACGCCAGCACCATCCCGATCGCAACGGCTTCACCGTGAAGGAGCCTCGCCGAATAACCCGCCCACGCTTCGAGCGCATGGCCGAATGTGTGCCCGAGATTCAGCAGGGCGCGCCGTCCGCTTTCCTTTTCGTCCGCGGCGACAATGTCCGCCTTGGCCCGGCAGCATCGCGCTATGGCCTCGATCCGCGCCGCATGATCGCCGCGCAGAAGAGCCGCTCCGTTCGTCTCCAGCCAGGTGAAAAATCCTGCGTCGCCGAGCAGGCCGTATTTCACGACCTCGGCATAGCCGGAGCGCAATTCGGACGCGCTCAGCGTGTCGAGGACCGCCGTGTCGATGAGGACCAGGCTGGGCTGATGAAACGTCCCGACGAGATTCTTGCCGTGCCCCGTATTGATGCCGGTCTTGCCGCCGATCGAGGAGTCCACCTGCGCCAACAGCGTGGTCGGGATCTGGACCAGCCGGACCCCGCGCTTGACGATGCTGGCGGCGAAACCGGCCAGATCCCCGATGACGCCCCCGCCAAGGGCAATCACGACGTCGCTGCGTTCGATGCGGGCGTCGAGCAGCAGGCCGCACAGCGCGGTGAGATAGCCGAAGCTCTTGGTCGTCTCGCCGGGAGGGAGAATGACTTCTTTGACCTCGGCGAGTCCTGCGGCCGCAAGGCTGTCGCGGACAGGTGCTAGATAGAGCGGGGCGACGGTTTCGTCAGCCACGATGGCGCTGCGATTGGGGCCGAGCGCCTTGATGCGCGCTCCGGTTTCCGCAAGTTTGCCCGGCCCTATCAGGATGTCGTAGCTCCGTTCGCCAAGATCGACGCGAACGGTCCGCGCGTTGGCCGGGCTTTCGTCTGAAGCAGTCATTGGGTGCGTCCGCCTGATGATTTGCCGCTCCGGAATGCGGGTTCAAACCGAGCATTTCGAGGATGCCGCAACAGCCTCGATGATTTCCTGAACGATTTCCTCATGCGGAGCGTCGCGCGACGTCACTGTGACGTCGGCCTGCGCATAGACCGGGTATCGCTCCTCTATCAGTTTCGCCATGATGATGCGAGGGTCGGCTCTGCGCAATAGCGGTCTGGTGTCGCGCCGCTGAACCCGGCTCAGCAGAAGTTCGAGATCGGCCTTCAGCCAGACGGATACGCCATGCTCGGCGATCTCTTCGCGCGTGTCCTGCCGCATGAACGCGCCCCCGCCCGTGGCGAGGACCTGCGTCCCGTTGCGGAGAAGCCGCGCAATGACCCGGTATTCCCCGTCGCGGAAAAACTCTTCTCCATCTTCCTCGAAGATCTCGTTGATGGTCTTGGCGGCCGCTTTCTCGATCTCGGTGTCGGCGTCCGTGAAGGGAATGTCGAGAGCAGCCGCAAGGCGTTTCCCGATCGAGGATTTGCCTGCGCCCATGAGACCGATCAGGACGATCGATCTGTTTCCTAGACATGTCTTTAGCGTTTCGATCGAGTGTGACACCCTGAAACAGATCCCTTGCGACTTGACCGGGCCATGCGGACAGCATTTTTGTTGTTCGCGTTTTCCGACGGGTTTAAGGGTTATGTCAATAAGCGTTGCAGTAAGACCATCTAAATTGCGGTTAAACAGGCATTATAACCAAATGTCATAATACTGCCCTTATCGACAACGACTGTGTTGGAGGATGCAATAAGACAATGCCAAGCCTAATACGTTTCCTGACGGTATGCGGGCTTGTGGTTGGGATATTTTACGGAAGCATGTACGTGCTTGCGAAGTATTTCCAGCCAGAGCCCAAAGAAATATCCAAGTCTGTGCGCAATCTGACCGTTCGCTGAGCGCAGCACAAGGTTAGCTGGCAGTTTCAATGTTGCATTCTTGGTAGGGGGAGCGCTCCGTATATTTGCAGCGCCTTCATTCGGCTAAAGCAAAAGCAACGAGCCGGATGCAGGTGACGCGTGCGCAAACAACGCACGGCGGATTACGGAGCGCAGCATTTGAAAGTGACGGCTATGGAAGGATCCTACGAGCGGAGCCGGGGCGTGCCGCGACCTGCGCTGGTCGAACGGTTTTTGGACATGCTCAGCGCCGAACGCGGCGCGTCGGCAAATACTCTGGATGCCTATTCCCGCGATCTGGCGCATTTTGCAAGTTTCGTCGGTTCTCATGACCGGACGCTGGAGGAAGCCACGACGGGCGACGTGACGCTGTTCATTTCGGCGATGGTCGAGGAGGGACTTGCAGCATCGTCCCGTGCGAGGCGGCTTTCGGCGCTCAAGCAGTTCTATCGCTTTCTGATCGCCGAAGGCGTCCGTTCGGACGATCCGGCCAGCCTTGTCGGCGGTCCGAAACGTGAAGCCGCGCTGCCGAAGACGCTGTCCGTCGATGAAGTGGACCGGCTCCTCGAAACCGCCAAGCGCAAGGTGGCCGTCGGCCGCGACAGCCAGCGTTCCAAGGCTCTGCGCCTGCATTGCCTGCTCGAAATTCTCTACGCAACCGGGATGCGCGTCTCCGAACTCGTCGCGCTGCGCCGTTCCGCTCTTGTCGGAGACGAACGCATTCTCACGATCAAGGGCAAGGGAGGCCGGCAGCGCATGGTCCCTCTAAACAACGCTGCCCAGCGCGCTCTGGCGAATTATCTCGAAGATCGCGATCAAGCTGCGACGAAGGAAGATGGCGTAGCCGACTCTCCATGGCTGTTTCCAAGCTGGGGGCAGCAGGGCCATCTGACCAGGCAGCGCCTGGCGCAGGAACTCAAGGCGCTCGCCCGCGAAACCGACATCGAGCCTTCACGCGTTTCCCCGCACGTGCTGCGCCACGCCTTCGCAAGCCATCTGATCGAGCGCGGCGCCGACGTACGCTCCGTACAGAAGCTGCTCGGTCACGCGGACATCGCGACCACCCAGGTCTACACGCACATGCGGGAGGGGCATCTGCGAAAGGTCGTTCAGGAGCACCATCCGCTCGGCGAACGCCAGCGGGCGGAGACCTGAGAACGCGGATCGGGTTCCCTCGGTCCACGGACAAGCGGCTTGACATACCACCCTCCGGATCGGCACTTAGCGTTACAGCGCTGAAGCGGCGCCGGATCGGTTCGTCGGTCGGATAGAACGATGCGCCGGTCTGACAAGTCGGTTTATCGCTTTTCCGGGATTGCTCTGGAAAACAAATCGCCTGTCTCTCAGCGAGCGCCGGGACGTTGGAATGATACGCACCTATCTCGATTTTGAAAAACCGATTGCGGAGCTTGAAGGCAAGATCGAGGATCTCAAGTCTCTGGATAGCGGCGAAAGCCCTGTCCCCATCGACGACGAGGTCAAGCAGCTCGAACAGAAGGCCAGGGCCGCACTCGAACAGATCTACGCCAGTCTTACGCCATGGCAGAAAACCCAGGTTGCGCGGCATCCCGACCGGCCGCACTCGAAGGATTACATCGACGCGCTGATAGAGGATTTCGTCCCGCTAGCGGGCGACCGCTATTATTCCGAGGATCATGCGGTACTCGGCGGGGTGGGCCGCTTTCGAGGCCGCGCCGTCGTCGTCATCGGCCATGAGAAGGGCAACGACACCGAGACCAGGCTGAAGCACAATTTCGGCATGGCCCGTCCTGAAGGATATCGGAAAGCCGTTCGCCTCATGCGGATGGCGGACAAGTTCGGTATGCCCGTCATCACCTTCGTCGACACCGCCGGCGCCTATCCCGGGATCGGCGCGGAGGAGCGGGGGCAGGCCGAAGCCATCGCACGCTCGATCGACTGCTGCCTCGAAATCACGGTGCCGATCATATCGAACGATCCGACAACGTCTTCGATGATTTTCTGGATGCCCGAAATGAGGGCGGAGATTTCTTCCGTTGCCTTGGAGGTTTGTGTGGCCAGAGCCTTCACTTCGGAGGCAACAACGGCAAAC
>CAYOUE010000061.1:0-16452 GCA_964407075.1 uncultured Hyphomicrobiaceae bacterium | reverse complement strand
GCTATGGCATAGAGGCCCTGCTCGACGAAGCCGGTCTGCACGTCGGAGCCGAGCGGATTGATGTTGGTGAGGTCAAGGAACGGCGTTTCCAGAACCTCGCCGTCCTTGACGATCTTCACGCGGCCGATGCGTTCGACCACGAAGATGCGGCCCGAGCCGTCATTTGCGTTTGCGACGTTGACCGGATCGGCGAAGCCTTCGGCGACCCGGACGAGCTGAATTTCGGGATTGCCGGGCAGGGTTCCGCCTGGCTGAGCGACCTCTTCGGGAGTGGCGGGCACGCTCTGGGCGTGCGCGGAGGTTATCGACGCCGCAGCGAGTGCCGCGGCGGCCAGCGAGCAGAATAAGCGCTTCATGGGTTTCCTCCTCAAGCGATCGCCAGATCAGCGAGGCAGAGGCTGCTTTTCCATGACCGGACGATCGCGCTCATTATGCGCTCTGCCTCTGTTGGTCATGGAAACGTCTTTCAATTACAATGACATGAAAATACAACCAAAGTAAACGGGTTAGTATTGGTCAGACAAGAGATGTGTTTTGCATTTATTTGATGTAGTCCGGGACAATCGGAGACTGCGTGCGCCCGCTATCGCGCTGCGAAGAAGCGCATCGCAGCCAGATAGGCGAAGACCGCCACCACGATCATCATGCCGATACCTTCTCGCGCCGCCTCATCCTCCCACCACACGTCCTGCATCCACCACTCGTTGGTCTGAGGCCAGAAATAATAAAGCCCGCCAAGCGCGGCGATGAAGCAAACGGCAAACAGCACAGTCCCAGCAGAACTACGCAAGACGGATGGTTTGATCGCGTAGGCAAGCGCCCATAGCCCCGGTATGGCGTAGATCGGGCCCCAGAATAACGGGTCCGGATCGTTATACTGTGCAGCGGCGAAGAGCAGCAATATGACAGCAAGCAAAGCGGAAACGATGCGCATCCGGCCGTCCTCTCATGGTCCGCGCCCTGGAAATGGCGTAGCGTTGCGCCGCCAAATGAGGCAAAGTTCGACCTCAACCGCCTCACAATAATACACGGATGAGGTCTTTGCGATGGCGAATGCAGCGAAGGGTTTTCCTCATCTCCCGCCTCAGCGGAGAAACTGATGCGCTTACCCGGCAATCTTGGCCTCCTGACCTATTGCACGAACATCCATCCCGGCGAAAGCTGGCCGGAAACGCGCCTGACCGTCGAGAACCGCGTGACGCGGGTGAAGGCGCTGCTGGCGCCGGAGGCGCCTTTCGGCGTCGGTCTGCGGCTTTCCGCCCGCGCCTCGGAAGAACTCGGCGAGGGCGGCGAGCTTGCCTCTTTCCGCGACATGCTGGCGAGAAACGGCCTTTTTGTCTTCACGATCAACGGCTTTCCCTATGGTCCCTTTCATGGCGCGCGCGTCAAGCAGCAGGTCTACGAACCAGACTGGCGCACGCCGGAACGCCTCGCCTATTCCAATCGGCTCGCGAGCCAGCTCGCCGCGCTGCTGCCGGAAGGCGTCAAGGGCACGGTGAGCACGGTTCCCGGCGCGTTCCGGCCGAACGGGCTGGGCCAGGAAGCGGCGATGACGGAGAATTTCGTCCGCTGCGCGGCGCATCTTCACGCGCTGAAGGAGAGCGCCGGGCGGGAGATCGCACTGGCGCTGGAGCCGGAGCCATGCTGCTTCCTCGAAACGACGGAGGAAGCGGCGGCCTTTTTCCGGGACTGGCTGTTCGCCGGGGAAGCCGTCAGGCGCATGTCGGCGCTGACCGGCCTTTCCGCGGGCGCGGCCGAGGATGCGCTGCGCCGCCATCTCGGCTTGTGTTACGACGTCTGCCATGCGGCAGTCGAGTTCGAGGATCCGGCTGCCGGCGTCGCCGCGCTCCGGGCTGCGGGCGTTACGATCGCCAAGCTTCAGCTGAGCGCGGCGCTGCATCTGCGCATGGTCAGTCCGGAAACGCTGGATCGTCTGCGCGCTTTCGACGAGGCGACCTACCTCCATCAGGTCGTCGCGCGGCGCGGTGACACGCTCGACCGTTTTCTCGATCTTCCCGAGGCGTTGAAGGCTGCGTGGAGCACGGCCTATGACGAATGGCGGGTTCATTTCCATGTTCCGGTTTTCCTCGCCGAACTCGGACATTTCAGCACCACGCAGCACGTGCTCGGCGCAGTTCTCGATCTGCACCGGGCCGATCCGCTGTCGGATCATCTGGAGGTCGAGACCTATACGTGGGACGTTCTGCCGCCCGGGCTTCGCAACGTCTCCGTCGAGGAGGCGGTCGCGCGCGAGCTGTCCTGGGTCATGAAGCGCCTGACGGGATGACGCTGCGCACCCTGCTCATCCTGGGGCGGGTCTCAAACCTGCCGACCGTGTGGACGAACCTGTTGGCCGGATATGTGATCGCGCTCGGAACCGGCGCATCCGCAGGCACGTCCGCGATCGCCGCCGCCGAGTTTGCGGTCCTGTTGGTCGCCGTCTCGCTGCATTACACCGGCGGCATGTTTCTCAACGACGCCTTCGACGCCGGGATCGACGCGAGGCAGCGCGCGAACCGGCCCATTCCGATGGGCTTGGCTGCCCGCGACGCCGTTTTCCTGATGGGCGGCGCGCAGCTTGCGGCGGGCGCGGCCCTGCTGTTCACGATCAGCGCGGAAACGGGCCTGCTCGGCGTCGCCCTTGCCGCTGCCATCCTGCTCTATGACTGGCTGCACAAGCGCACCGCGCTCGCCCCGCTCATCATGGGGGCATGCCGTTTTCTCGTCTATCTGACCGCCGGGGCCGCCGCCGGAGGCGCGCCTGACGACCCGCGCCTGCTCATGGCGGCGTTCGGGTTGCTGCTCTATACGGCCGGGCTGACCTATGCCGCGAAGCAGGAGGCGCTGAACGAGATCGGCAGCGCCTGGCCGCTGGCGCTGCTCGGCGCGCCGGTTCTGATCGGAGGCGCGCTGGCGGGTGGAGACATGCTGGCCTTTGCGATCCTGGCCGCGCTCGCGGTGTGGAGCGGGTTCGCCGTCGCGCTTTTCATGCGGCGCGCGCCCGGCGATGTGCCGCGCGGCGTCGTCAGCCTGATCGCGGGCATGGCGCTTTACGACGCGGCGCTGATCGCGCCCCTGTCGGCGGATCTCGCCCTTTACGCCCTCGCCGGTTTCGCGCTCACACTGGTTTTCCAGCGCTCCATTCCCGGCACATAGACGGTCAGTCCTTCGGGGTTCCTGCGCACCGGACGCAGGTGGTCACGACCGAATCGAATCTGAGCCGCTCTTCGGGGATGGCCTCGCCGCATCGGACGCAATAACCGAAATCGTCGGTCTCGATCCTGCGCAGCGCAGCCTCGATCTGCCTTATGCGCATCCGGCGTCTGCGCTCGGAAGCCATCGCCATCTGCTGCCGCTGCATCGCGTCCATGCGCGACAGCCGCCCGACGCCTTGCTGATCGAGTTCGACCGCGCCTCGCGCCTCGCGCGCATCCTCGCTCAGCGCTTCAAGCTCCTGCATCTCGTGCATGAGAATTTCCCGCCATTGCCGGGTGTCGGTCATGCTTGCACCTGTTTGTTGGCGTGGGCCGTATGTCCGGGGCTACCGCTCGGTCAGTTTCAGCTCGATGCGGCGGTTGCGTCTCAGATCTTCAGGCGTCTCTCCGCTGCCTTCGAGCGGCTGATATTGGCCGAACCCTGCGGCGACAAGACGGTTTGCGGGCACATTGCGCTCGATCAGATATTTGACGACCGAAATGGCGCGCGCCGAGGACAGCTCCCAGTTCGAGGCGAATGTCGGCGTCGAGATCGGGCGGCTGTCGGTATGGCCGTCGATCCGCAGCACCCAGTTGATGTCGGAAGGAATCTGCTGGTTGAGCTGGAGAAGGGCCGTGGCCAGCTTTTCAAGCTGCGCACGTCCATCCGGGTTGATCTCAGCCGAGCCGCTATCGAAAAAGAGCTCGGCCTGGAACACGAAACGGTCGCCGACGATGCGGATATCCTCGCGGTCGCCGAGAACGCGGCGCAACTCGCCGAAGAAGTCGGACCTGTAGCGCGATAGCTCCTGGACGCGGCGGGCGAGGGCGACATTGAGGCGCTGGCCGAGATCGGCGATGCGGGTCTGCGATTCGCGGTCGCGGTTCTCGGAGGCTTCGAGCGCGTCCTCAAGCGCGGCGATCTGTCGGCGCAGCGCCGCGATCTGCTGGTTGAGCAACTCGACCTGGGCAAGGGCGTCGGAGGAGATCTGCCTCTGATCCTCCAGTTCGCCTGCAAGCGTCGACAGCCGGTTCTGGGCGGACTGTCCTTCGGCTCCGGCGTCGCTGAGAAGGCCTTGAAGCCTCTCCTGCTCTGCAAGAGCGGCGCTGAGCGAAGCCTGGAGCGTGGCCAGTTCATCCTGAGCCGATCTGTTGCGGGACCGTTCGAGCGCCAGCAATTCCGTCAGCGAACTGATCTGCTGGTTGAGCCTCGCCAGTACGGCGTCCTTGCCCGAGGCTTCCTGCGAGGCGATATATTGCGCCACCATGAAGACCGACATCAGGAAGATGACCACGAGAAGCAGTGTGGACAGCACGTCGACAAAGCCCGGCCAGTAGTCCTGCGACCCGCGGCGGCGTCCTCTCGCGGCGTAGGCCATGCGCGCCCCCTAGCGGTTTCCGCTCCCGCCGCTTCCGCGCGGCGGACGCGCCGCGACATCGCGCAGGATCGTCGCGAGCTTGTTCTGTTCGCGCAGCATGTTGGCAAGCGCGTTCTGCTGGTGCGCCTGCTCGTCGACCCACTCGCGCACGACCTTCTGTTCGGCGCGCATCTGCTTGACGAGGCGGTCGATCCCGCGCGACAGCTCCAGCATGGCCTCGCCATTGTTGTTGCGCATCATGGCCTGCTCGATCTTCTCGGCAAGGTCGGTCATACTGCGCTGCATGTCGAGCACGGCGAAACGAAGCTGAGCGGGCTGCCCTGCGGCAAGCGCGCCGCCGCCTTCCGGGGCCAGTTCGGTGATGCTGGACAGCCAGTCCTCAAGTTCGTTGTAGAAGCGGTTCTGTGCCTGGGAGGCCTGAAGATCGAGGAAGCCGACGATCAGAGATCCGGCGAGGCCGAACAGCGATGAGGAAAAGGCGATCGCCATGCCGTCGAGCGGCGCCGCAAGCCCGGTCTTCAGGTCCTCGATGAGCACCGCGCCCTCGCCATTCGTCGGACTGAGCGCGCTGATGGCCGCGCCGACCGAGGATACGGTCTGTATGAGGCCCCAGAATGTGCCGAGCAGGCCGAGGAACACAAGCAGGCCGACGAGATAGCGTGTGGTTTCGCGGGACTCGTCGAGGCGCGAGCCGATGGAGTCGAGGATCGAGCGCATCGCGGTGGCGGAGAGCGCCCCCTGTCCCTGCCGGCGCGTCAGCAGCGTCGCCATCGGCGCGAGCATGACCGGCGTGCGGTCGACGGCCAGGCCGGGATCGGCGATACGGAAATTGTTCACCCAGCGGATTTCCGGATAAAGCCGCAGAACCTGCTGGAAGGTGTAGATGACGCCGATGGCAAGCGTGCCGACGATGACGCCGTTGAGCCAGGGGTTGGCCTGGAAGGCTGTCATGATGGTGGCGTAAAGGAACATGCCGATGAAGCACGCCAGCGCAACGAAGAGGAACATCCGCCACACGAAGACCTGCGGCTTCGATAATGTCTTGTAATACTGGCTTTTGGTCATACTGGTCGAACGCTTTTGCGGCGGATAAGGCATGGCAGTTCCCCTCCGCACAAACACATAGCTTATTTATCTAAGGCGAAAAACACATAGTTGGCGCGCCAAGCCGGATTCGCCGCGCCTTTCGCCGGCCGGCGTCTTCTTGATCCTATCGGAACCTGCTGTGCCAAGCAGGTTTGCTTATTTTTTGACCACAAAGGATCTTTTCGCCGCTTTTCAGCCCAATTCTACAGCAACGCCTTCAAAGCGCCATGCACATATTCGTTGCCTGCAAGAATATTGCCACTTTCGAGCACGTCCTTGCCGCCGTCCAGGCAGGTCACGAAACCGCCGGCCTCGCGGACGATGACCACGCCGGCCGCGATGTCCCAGGGGCTGAGATTGAGCTCCCAGAATCCGTCATAGCGGCCCGCCGCCAGCCAGGCCAGATCGAGCGCGGCCGAACCGCTGCGTCTGATGCCGGCGACTTGCTGCATGATGCGCGAGAGGCTCCGAAGATAAACATCATGGTCCGGACGCCCGCGATGCGGGATGCCGGTCACGATCACGCACTGCTCCAGGTTCGAACGCGCCGCCACCCGGATGCGGCGGTCGTTCAGGAACGCCCCCTTGCCGCGTTCGGCTGTAAATACGTCGCCATTGGCCGGGTTGTAGATCAGCCCGGCAACCAGTTCGCCTTCGCGCTGCAGTCCGATGGATATGGCGAAATGAGGAATGCCGTGCATGAAGTTGATGGTGCCGTCGAGCGGATCGACGATCCAGACATGGCTCTTGTCCGGCCCATCGACCGTCCCGCGCTCTTCCATGAGAAAGCCATAGCCATGCCGCGCTTTCGCCAGCTCCTCGTAAAGGATCTGTTCGGCCTTGAGATCCGCGGCGGTCACGAAGTCGGACGGCCCTTTGCGCGAGACCTGAAGCTGCTCGACTTCGCCGAAATCGCGGGCGAGGCGGCGTCCCGCCTTGCGGGCGGCGTTGAACATGACAGTCATGAGCGCGGAAGCTGCCATTGGGTATTCCCGGCATTTCGAGTTGCAGGCGTATGGCGGCTACGGAAGCACGGCCCTTGCGCGCGTCCCTTCCGCGTCTCACGCCAAAGGAAACAGCAGCGAGGACGCCGGAGCCGGGCCTTGCCGATGCGGATCAGTCCGCACGGCGAACATAGGTGCTGTCGTTGGTGTCCACCACAATTTTCTCGCCGGCAGTTATGAAGGGCGGCACCATGACGCGTACGCCGTTCTCCATCGTGGCGGGCTTGTAGGAGGCGGACGCGGTCTGACCCTTTACGACGGGTTCTGCATCTACGACCTGGAGCGTGACATGGTCAGGGAGCGAGACGCCGATTGGCTTGCCCTCATGGCTCTCCACGATCACCGTCATTCCGTCCTGAAGGAAGGCGGCGCGTTCGCCTACGAAATCTTCCGGTATTTCAAGCTGATCGTAAGTCTCGGTGTCCATGAAGACCAGCATTCCGTCCTGAACATAGAGGAACTGGTAGTCTTTCTGTTCCAGCCGGACGCGCTCTACGGATTCGGAGGCGCGGAAGCGTTCGTTCAGCTTCGAGCCGTTCAGAAGGTTCTTCAACTCGACCTGCGCGTAAGCTGGGCCTTTTCCGGGCTTGACCGCATTGGCCTTGACAGCTACCCACAGCGAGCCCTGATGTTCGATCACGTTTCCGGGACGGATTTCATTGCCGTTGATCTTCATGTTTCTCCGCTATCGACGATTGACTCGCTTTCCGGCTTTCATTGACGGTCAACTGGCCGTGCTGTCAAGGGCGGAAGCGCTCTCCCGAGCACCTAATCCGGCGCGTGAAGGCTCATCGCCGTCAGTCCTGATTGCACAGCTTTTCCAGCCTTCCTTCCGGCCCTGAAACCACCCCCGCGACCTATATGAGCAACAGCTTTCGGAGGCGGTGGGACAGAGCGCACATCCATCGGGTTTTTTTCAAGCCGGCAAACCGGTTAAGGAATTGCTAACGCAATATATCTTTGCTAGCATTTTCAAGAATACTGATTTGCTGGTTCTGGATGGAAGTACAGTAGGGGAGAGGTGCTGTGGAAAAGGCGTCACGATGGGTTTTAATTGGTGTTTTGGGCTATATTGGCGTTGTCTTGACTATGATAAACGACAAAATGGGCCAAATAGACTTGCAAACGACTGAGTATGCAGTCCTGAATGAAGTGAAGCCGCAAAGTTTTCGAGGCGAGGAAACCCCCGCTTCCGTTAGGTCGGTTCCCGCCGCCGCATCGTCATTTCAGGTATCTCCACTCCTTGCAGCCTTCTCGATAGCAGGTCTTATCGGGATATTCATGACCTGGCATCTGTCGAGATTATATCACGATCAGAAATGGTCGAAGCAAATAATGCATAAATCCTACAATCATCACCGCGAACCCATCGTTGAACTCAGCCCGCGCGAGAGATTGCATCCTGACCAGGAAGGCGTAACGGACGCGCCTCATGTCGATGGCCGCATCAAGGATAGCTGGCTGCCGCCTCAGGCGCAGAGACTTTATTCAGGCTGGGGCGGGAAAGACTCGTAACCTGTCGTTACACTCTGCATGCGGCGAAATTTACAGGTCGTCGAATTCGGTGCTCGCCACGAGTGGCCGAACGAACGGCGCCTTGTAGAATATATGCACCCCGATCTGCTTGACCCGCTCCATCTGTTTGCGCCAATCCGGCGAGACATATGTGGCGTGATAATGGGTCGCCTCGCCGATCTCCTTGATATAGGCCTGCCCGGAGATCACCTTCTTGGCCACGTCGATCGCGATGTCCCAGCGCTTCCTGTCCTTTGGCGTATCGGGCTTGCCGTCGCAGGCGAACGAGAACTGGCAGGCGTTGCGGTTCCATTGGCCCTGGAACACGACGCCGCAGATCGTGTTGGGATAATAGTCGCTGCGCACGCGGGTCATGATGACCTGACCCACCGCAATCTGCCCCTCTATGGATTCCCCGCGCGCCTCGAAATAAACCGCCGTCGCCATGCAGCGGAACTCTCGCGCCCGGAATTCCCGTTCGCTCAGTGCGCCGAAAATGCCGGCCTCGATCTTTTCACCGTCGCCCCCGTCCACGCGCGCCAACTCGATCAGGTCGGACCAGCCGCCCGCAGTCTGCCCGGCGCTGGCCGTTTCCCCTTCCGCGTCGCTGGCTTCTTCGCTCCAGCCGCGATTCGATGAGAGCATGAACATGGCTGCGCTGATGCCTGGCCCACGCAATTCGTCATCCGTAACCGGCTTCGACGCCGGCGCGGCCTGACCGGTGGCGTCCAGGCGATCGGCTTTGCTGGTGCGGTTTACATCCTGGCGAAGCTCGCCCGCAAAACGGGTCGGCCCGCCCCGGATCATATCCACGGGGGTGAAGGAAGCGGCCATGATCGATGGCTCGCTTCGTTTATCCGGCGCGATGCGCTGCTTGGCATTGCCGTCTCCCGGGGCGTCGAGCGCGGCGGTGGCCCTGGCGGCGTAATCGGCGCGGTCCTGTTTCCCGGATTGCGCAAAAAGGCGCCCGGCGTAATCGTTGAGGGGAATGGCGGCTCCGGACGCCGGAGACCGGATCACCGAGACGCTGCGATCCATCGATATTACGTGGGAGTCGCCGGACGGCCATACGTGAAATACGGACCATGCCGCGCCTGCCAGCGAAAGCGCCGCGCCTCCTATCAGCGCGTGCCTTGTCTTGACGGCCAAGCCTGCACTCATGCGGTTCTCTCTGCCCTTCTCAGCGAACGCTGCGCAAATCGCCACCCATCGCAGCGGCAAATCCCACTATATGCGACTGTTCCAGAACAGCACACAAATGAGAACTCACAAAGGTAAACGAATGATTATCACCGTTTACGATAACGCCATGACATAATCAGCCGCAAAACTATGGAAAAATTAAGTTAGCTTGCAGGGAATATATGAACCTTGGGCGGTTTGTTCTGCGGCTGTTCCGGATCCGCGCCGCGATCAGGGCGTAAAGGTTACGCGCAACCTTCTGGAAAGACAGCGGAAATGGCCGAACGGCGCCTCGTTCTCGCCGATATGCAATGCCTCGCCCGCAGCGGCAAGTCCAGCCTCCCCGAACCGTTGCAGCATGGCGGCCCGAAGCCAGCCTTCCGCCTGTTCGCGCCGCCTCGTCGCGAGCGAAGCGTGTGCTGTCCCGGCCGCACGCGAATCAAGCATGGCGGCGAATTCCTTCAGCCCTTCGCCGGTGTCAGCGGACAGCGTCATGCAGGGTATGTCCTCTCCGCTCGCCAGGCTCAATGCGCCTTTCAGATCTGACAGCGCGCGCCGGGCGGGTGACCCGTGGTCGGCTTTCGTCACAAGTGCGATGTCCGGGATCTCCATGATCCCGGCTTTCATGAACTGCAGCGAGTCCCCCGATCCGGGCTGCACGCACATGACGACCGTGTCTGCCAGTGTCGAGATTTCAGCCTCGGACTGACCTACCCCGACGGTTTCCACCACAACCCTGTCATAGAGCGCGCGCATCAGCACCACCGATGGGAAGGCCAGTTCGGCCAGGCCGCCGAGCCGTCCGCGCGAGGCGAGCGAGCGCACGAACACCCCCTCGTCATCCGGATCGGTGCGCATCCGCACGCGGTCGCCGAGGAAAGCCCCCTTGCTGCGCTGCGAGGACGGATCGACTGCGATCACTCCGACGCTGACGCCCGATGCGCGCCAGTGGCGCAGCAGCATGTTGATGAGTGTCGATTTGCCGACGCCGGGCGGACCTGTCAGGCCGATGACATGGGCGCGCGGGCCGAGATAGGCTTCGTCGATCAGAGCCGCTGCGGTTTCGCTCTCGTCTCTTTCCTCGATATGGGCGAGCGCGCGTGCAAGCGCCGCCTTGCCGCCAGCGCGGAGGTCGGCGAGCGTGAACGTGGCGGATCGGGATTCGGACGAAGAGATCATGAGGCCATGATTGCAAATTCGCCGGCTCCGACAAGGAAAAAGCGGCAATGCGCACGGCTCCGTCGTGAAGCGCGCTCAGGGTCGTTTTGCGCAGACCGAGGCATCGCCCACGCAACGCCATTCATCCGCACCGAGTATGTTCGGAAAAGGTTCGCAGCTCAGAGCTTTGCGCCGGATGCGCGCGACCTCGGCTCCCATCGCGCCGATCATCGCCTCGCGTTCCCCGATCGCCTCGGTCAGCCTGCGTTCCGCATAGGCCCGCGCCGACGCTTCTCCGAGACTGACGACGTCGCTTGAAGCCGGAAAACACGCCGCCTGCGACGGTGATGCGCCGGCGCAGAAGAACAGGACAAGAGTCGCGGCGGAAAGATGTGTTTTCAATGTATTGAGCGCTCCTGCTTATAGGATGTATCGCCTGTCCAACGGCTAAACCGATCCGCGCCGCGCATCAACGGCGAATTTTCCCGGGTTGCGCGAAGACTTCGCTTGCTGTAGGCCGCTGGATCACGATGATGCCGCATATGAGCGAACCAATTCCGTAATGCAGAAGGGCAGCTCCCCGCCCGCTCAAGGCGTTCCGCCATCCGCAAGGCCACACTACCGCCCGGAAATACTTCATGACGCAAAGATTGCTGGAGACATATCGCGAGATGATCGCGTCCGGAGAGATCGCGCGCGACCCGGCGCAGGCCGTGGCGGTTGAAAAGCTTCAGATCCTCTCGAACCGTCTTGCATCCTATGCGCCGCCGAAAAAGACGGACATGTTCGCCTTCTTCACCCGCAAGAGCGGCGCGGTGCCTTGCGGACTCTACATATTCGGCGGCGTCGGACGCGGCAAGACGATGCTGATGGACCTGTTCTTCGCCACGGTTCCGTTCCAGAAAAAGCGCCGCGTGCATTTCCATGAATTCATGGCCGAGGCGCATGAGCGCATCGCCGAAGCGCGCAAGAGCCATTCCGGCGATCCCGTCCCGCATGTCGGCGCGCAGATCGCGAAGGAGGCGGCGCTTTTGTGTTTCGACGAGTTTCACGTCACCGACATTGCCGACGCGATGATCCTCGGCCGGCTGTTCACGGCGCTTTTCGAGCGCGGCACCGTGATCGTGGCGACATCCAACGTTCCCCCGGCTGCGCTTTACCGGGACGGTCTGAACCGCGAGCGCTTTCTTCCCTTCATCGCGCTGATAGAGGACCGCATGGAACTGCTGGAGCTGGAGGCGGCGCGGGATTACCGTCTCGACAGGCTGGCCGCCGCGCCGCATTACATTACCCCGCTCGGCCCGGACGCGGACAGCCGCATCCGCAGCGCCTGGGAAACGCTCACGGGACGCGAGTTCGGCGAACCGGCCTTCATCGAAGTCAAAGGCCGGAGGCTGGAGGTTCCCGAAGCTGCGATGGGCGTGGCGCGCTTCGCCTTTGCAGATCTGTGCGGGAAGCCGCTCGGAGCCAGCGACTATCTGGCGATCGCACGGCGCTACCATACGGTCATCATGGAGAATGTGCCGGTGCTGACGCCCTCCATGCGGAACGAGGCCCGGCGCTTCGTCACGCTGGTCGATGCGCTCTACGATACGCGCACCAATCTGATCGTCTCCGCCGCCGCCGAACCTCACGCGCTTTATCCGGAAGGCGACGGCGCTTTTCTGTTCGAGCGCACCGCCTCGCGCCTCATCGAGATGCGTTCCGATGCGTATTTTGCCAAGCGGGCGGAGCGAGGCCCCGCCGTGGAGGCGGCGGAAAGCTAGAGTCGCCAGCCGGAATGCAGCGCCGCGATGCCGCCATTCAGATTTCGGTACTGCACGCGCTCGAAGCCGGCCGCGCGGATCATGGCGGCGAAGCTGTCCTGATCGGGGAATTTGCGGATGCTTTCGACGAGATAGCGGTACGCCTCGCCGTCGCCGGCCACCGCCTCACCAATCCGCGGGATCACATTGAAGGAATAGGCTTCGTAGATCCGGTCGAGGATCGGCGTGCGCACCTCGGAGAATTCGAGACAAAGGAAGCGCCCGCCGCGCTTCATGACGCGGAACGCCTCTGCAAGCGCGGCTTCGATATGAGTGACGTTGCGGATGCCGAAGGCGATCGTGTAGACGTCGAAAGTCCGGTCGGGGAAGGGCAGGGCTTCGGCGTTGCCCTGAACGAAATTCAGCCGGCCCGCATGGCGCCCGCCCAGTTTAGCCCGTCCGGCCTCCAGCATTTCCGCGCTGATATCGCAGATCGTGGCGCTGGACAGCGGGCCGGACGCTTCAAGAAACCTGCCGGCGATGTCGCCGGTGCCGCCCGCAACGTCCAGCAGCGCCTGAGGCGCGGTCTTCGACGGGGCGAGCCAGTTGATTAGATCGTTTTTCCAGAGCCTGTGAACGCCGGCGGACATGAGATCGTTCATCAGGTCGTAACGGTTCGCCACGCGCCCGAAGACGCCGTTCACGAGACTCTGCCGCTCTTCCTCGCCGACAGTTCTGAACCCGAAGCTGGTTTGCGGGGTGCTCAATTACGTGTGTCCTTTTCCATGAACGCGCCGCTTGCCCGGGCCGCATCCGCCGTATTCCGCTTGTGCACCGACGCGGCGATGTTCTCGATGAGCGCCGTTGCGATCATTGTCAGGATAACCGCGGCGGCGAAGAAATAGATGCCCGGCAGCGATACTGCGTCCGCCAGATCGGTCATTTTGGCGTAAAAAATCACCAGCGCAAGCACCAGGACGTCGAGCATGGACCATTTCCCCGCCATCGACAGGCGGCTGATCCATGGATTCCTGTGATCGGGGTGAATGGTCAGGACCGAATAGAGCGTAAGTAGATACAGCAGCTTGAAGAACGGGAAGACGATCGAGAACACGAAAATGACCGCCGCCAGTACGTACTCGCCTGAATAATAGAGTTCACGGACGACCGTGACGAGCGAGTGCACGTCGCTCCAGACATAAAACCGGGTCAGTTTGATGATCGGCAGCGTAAGGCCCAGCACAAGGCATACGGTCGCCGTAATGATGAGGAGCCCCAGCAGGAACGATCGCCGGCCCCGGCTCATCCCTTGTTCCTTCTTCGCGCGCACTTCATCCGCGCGTTATAACATGGCGGATTGAATAGAGAATTTATTTCAGTTCCGGCAAGGGCCTGCGGCGGCGGCGAAGGCCGCAATCCGGAACGAAAACGGCGCAATCCGGGAATGCCGCGCCGTTATGGGACGCGGCATTCGGCCTTGCGCCGCCGGACTTCGTATTCAGGCCATCGCCTTGGAGAATTCGACGCCCTTTTCGCGAAGATGCTGTTCGAGTTCGCCGGACTGGAACATCTCGGTGACGATATCGGCGCCGCCGATGAACTCGCCCTTCACGTAGAGCTGCGGGATTGTGGGCCAGTTCGTGTAAGCCTTGACGCCCTCGCGCACGCTCATGTCTTCGAGAACGTTGACATCCTTGTACTGAAGGCCGAGATAGCCGAGGATCTGCGCCACGCGGCCCGAGAAGCCGCATTGCGGGAAGTCCTTGGTGCCTTTCATGAAGAGCACCACGTCATTGTTTTTGACCTGCTCGTCGATCCAGTTTCTGACGTCGTTTTCTGCGCTCATGATTGTCCTTTCCTCATCCTCCCGGAGAGTCCCCGGGGTTTGATCCGCATTATCACCACGCCCGTTCTGCGTGCAAGTGTGCGCCGCAACGCGCATCCTAATCCGGCGCGGCAGTCTGCAGGGCCAGTGCGTGCAGGACCCCTCCCATATTGCCGCGCAACGCATCGTAAACCATCTGGTGCTGCTGCACGCGCGTTTTGCCGCGGAAGCTCTCCGATACGACATAGGCTGCATAGTGGTCGCCATCGCCTGCGAGGTCCTTGATCGTGACCTGCGCGTCGGGAAGCGTTTCGCGGATCATGTCTTCGATTTCTTTCGCGCTCATAGGCATGACAATGTCCTCGCGGGTACTTGCGTGCTCGGGCCTTATGCCGGCGTCTCCCCGAAATAGCGCGGGAGCCATGCTTCATGCGCTTCTCTCAGCGCTTCGAGCGGCAAAGGCTCCTCGCCGGGCAGGACGATGGAGGCGCCGCCGCTGCGCCCTGCAATGCGCGCAGGAAGCCCGGCCTTTCCGGCCCTTTCGAGTATGATGTTGGCATGATCGTCTGAAACCGCAAGCAGATAACGCCCCTGATCCTCGCCAAAATAGACCGCGTGGAGCGGCAGATCGGTGTCGGGCGGCGCAAGCGTCGCTCCCGTGCCGCCGGCCAGCGCCATCTCGGCGAGCGCGACGAGAAGCCCGCCATCTGACAGATCATGCGCGGTTCCGCACAGCCCTTCGCGGATCAAGGCACGGACCAGATCGCCGGCGCGCTTTTCCGCGGCCAGATCGACGGAAGGCGGAGCGCCCGAAAATCCGCCCGCCGCGGCCTGCTGGTAGAGCGATTGCCCGAGATGGCCGTATTCCGCGCCGATCAGCACAAGCGTCAGGCCGGGACCGAGCGCGATCGTGGCCATGCGGTCAAGATCCGGGATGAGTCCGATCGCGCCGATGCCGGGCGTCGGCGGTATCGCCGCGCCGTTGGTCTCGTTGTACAGCGAGACGTTGCCGGACACGACCGGGAAGGCGAGGGCGTGACACGCTCCGGCCATCCCCTGGATACAGCCGACGAATTGGCCCATGATTTCCGGGCGCTCGGGATTGCCGAAATTCAGGCAATCGGTGACGGCGAGCGGATCCGCGCCCACGGCTGTGAGATTGCGCCAGGCTTCGGCAATGGCCTGACGCCCGCCCTCGAAGGGATGAGCAGCCGCATAGCGGGGCGTCACATCGCACGTTGCGGCAAGGCCGCGATGCGAGCCGTGGATGCGGATGACGGCGGCGTCTCCACCGGGCTTCTGCACCGTGTCGCCCATGACCGTATGGTCGTACTGCTCCCAGATCCAGCGGCGGGAGCACAGGGCGGGCGAGCCCATCAGCTTCAGCAGCATCTGCGCGTTCGGACCGGCGGGCGGAACGTCCTGAGGCATGATCTCGACAGGTAGAGGCGCCAGTTCGAAAGGGCGCTCATAGACCGGCGCTTCCTCGGCGAGCGCCGGAATCGGTATGTCGGCCATGATTGCGCCGTGGTGAACCACTTCCAGCCGCCCTGTTTCCGTCGTCTCGCCGATGACCGCGAAATCCAGCTCCCATTTGCGGAAGATCGCTTCGGCGCGCGGCTCCGAACCGGGACGCAGGACCATCAGCATCCGCTCCTGACTTTCCGAAAGCAGCATTTCATAGGCCGTCATGCCGGTCTCGCGCTGGGGCACGTGATCGAGATCGAGCCGGATGCCGACGCGCCCCTTGCTTGCCATCTCGACGGAGGAGGAGGTCAGACCCGCCGCGCCCATGTCCTGAATCGCGATGATGGCGTCTTCCTGCATGAGTTCGAGGCAGGCTTCGAGCAGCAATTTCTCCGTGAACGGATCGCCGACCTGCACGGTGGGGCGCTTTTCCTCGGACTGGTCGTCGAATTCGGCGGACGCCATCGTCGCGCCGTGAATGCCGTCGCGCCCGGTCTTGGAGCCGACATAGACGACCGGATTGCCTGCACCCGCCGCGGCCGAATAGAAGATGCGGTCCGTGGGCGCGAGGCCGACGCACATGGCGTTGACGAGGATATTGTTGTTGTAGCGCGCGTCGAAATTCGTCTCGCCGCCGACGGTGGGCACGCCGATACAGTTGCCGTAATCGCCGATGCCGGCGACGACGCCTGCAACGAGATGACGGGTTTTCGGATGATCCGGCGAGCCGAAGCGCAGCGCATTCAGATTGGCGACGGGCCGCGCGCCCATCGTGAAGACGTCGCGCAGGATGCCGCCGACGCCGGTCGCCGCGCCCTGGTAGGGCTCGATATAGGAGGGGTGGTTGTGGCTCTCCATCTTGAAGACGACCGCGTCGCCGTCGCCGATGTCCACCAC
>CAYOUE010000060.1:13065-16535 GCA_964407075.1 uncultured Hyphomicrobiaceae bacterium | reverse complement strand
GGACCCATGAAGGTCTTGTAGTAGAAGCCGGCGGGCATGAAGCGCGCGAATACGTCGTTTACCGCGCCCGCATCGACGCCAAGCGACGGCCAGCAATTCTGCGGAAAGGCCTCCAGTCCCTCGTAGATCTCGACCTCCGTCGCCCGCAAATTCGGATCGGTACGCGCAGCGTCCTTGCCGATCTGGACGAGTGCGGACGGCTCTTCCGCGCCTGCGGAGAAAATTCCGCGCGGCCGGTGATATTTGAAGCTGCGCGCGACCATGTGCACGCCATTCGCCAGCAGCGCAGAGGCGAGCGTGTCGCCCGCAAAACCCTGATAGCGCTTGCCGTCAAACGAGAAACGGACGGGCCGCGTCCGATCGATGCGGCCGCCGCTCGCCAGACGGAAAGGCTGGCTTGCCATATTGTCGCTCATGCCGCCCCGCTTTTATCCGCAGCCGGAATATCCCGCTCGATCTTCACCGCGTCATTGCCCGAACCGATCGGAGCTTCGCCGCATGGCGTCGCCGGATCGCCGCCGATGATGGCCGGACGTTCCGCGCCCATCCGATAGACGGCGAGGATTTCATCGGTCGCGGTATTGCGCAGCATGTTGAACCACCTCCGGCATCCAGCCGCATGGTTCCAGCGCTCGGCGAAAACGCCCTTCGTGTTCGTCCGCATGAAAAGGAAGTCGGCCCATTCCGCGTCGGTCATGTTTTCGCTGTCGGCCGGTCGCTTGCGGTGCGCCTCCCCGCCAGAGGCGAATTCACTCTGATCCCGGGGGCCGCAATGGGGACACTCGATGATGAACATGGCCGGTACCTGCAATTTCGCTTTTGTCTTTATTTTCTAATGCGCCACCGCCGCCGCGCCATGCTCGGCGACGAGGCGGCCTGTCACGAAACGCTCGATCGCAAAAGGCGCCGCAATAGCGTTCGGTTCGTCGTTCGCGACCAGATCGGCGAAGGCGTGGCCCGAACCGGGCGTCGCTTTCCAGCCGCCGGTTCCCCAGCCGCCATTGATGTAAAAGCCCTTCACGCGCGTCTTGGAAATGATAGGGCTGGCGTCCGGGCAGACATCGACGATCCCGCCCCATTGCCGCATCATCCGCAGCCGCGAGAAAGCCGGAAACAGCTCCAGCAGCGAGGCGATTTCATGCTCGATGATGTCGAAGCCGCCGCGCTGCGTATAGGAGAGATAGGCGTCGATCCCCGCTCCGATGACGAGTTCGCCCTTGTCGGACTGGCTGCAATAGGCGTGGACCGCATTCGACATGACGACGCAGTTCAGCACCGGCTTGACCGGTTCGGAGACGAGCGCCTGTAGCGGATGACTTTCGATCGGCAGGCGCAGATCAACCATTCGCGCGATAACGCTGGTGTGTCCGGCGACGACGCTGGCAACTTTTGGTGTGCGGATGAATCCCCGGTTGGTGTCGATGCCCGTCACCGCGCCAGCCACGACGCGGATGCCGGTCACTTCACAATTCTGCACGATGTCGACGCCCATCGCCGAGGCGGCGCGCGCGAAGCCCCAGACCACCGCATCATGCCGGTTGACGCCGCCGCGCCGCTGCAGGGTCGCGCCGATCACCGGATAGCGGACATCGGGCGAAATGCTGATCGCCGGACAGAATTCCTTGACCTGTTTCGCATCGAGATATTCGCTGTCGATGCCGTTAAGCCGGTTGGCCTCGACACGGCGCTTGAGCTGGCGCGCCTCGTGATCGTCATGCGCCAGATTGAGCACGCCGCGATGGCTCATCATGATGTTGTAGTTCAGCTCACGCCCCAGCCCTTCCCACAGTCTGAGCGCGTGCCCGTAGATCGCGGCGCTTTCGTCATAGAGATAGTTGGAGCGGATGATCGTGGTGTTGCGGCCCGCATTGCCGCCGCCGATCCAGCCCTTTTCCAGCACGGCGATATTGGTCATTCCGTGATCGCGGGCAAGGTAATAGGCCGTGGCCAGACCATGTCCGCCACCGCCGATAATGACCGCGTCATAGGACGGTTGCGGCTCCGCATCCCGCCAGGCCGGTTCCCAGCCGGTATGGCCGCGCAACCCCTCGCGGAACAAGTTGAAAAAAGAATAGTGCCGCGTCATGGCCTTCGCCCATATCTGCGCCGGTTAGCGCCGATGCTCTTTTTCTCGCTCTCCCCATGGGAGAGGTGGAAATGGCGCTGGTTGCAATGCTTTGTACTAAGACAAATTCTCGATCTGCCCTTCGTCGTTGATATACATCGCATTCGCCGCGGGGACTTTTGGCAGGCCCGGCATGGTCATCATCGTTCCGCACAGCACAGGCAGGAAGCCCGCCCCCGCCGACAGCCGCACCTCGCGGATCGGCAGCACATGCTCGCCCGGATTGCCGCCAGCCGCTGCGTCGGCCGCAAAGCTGTACTGCGTCTTGGCCATGCAGACCGGCAGATTGCCGAAGCCGAGCTTCTTGATGCGCTTGATCTGCTGCTCTGCTTCAGCCGACAGAACGATGTCGCTGGCGCCGTAAAGCTCGTGCGCGATAGTGCGGATCTTGTCGGCAACCGGGAGTTCCTCATCGTAAAGCGGATGGAACATGCTCAGCGTATCGCTGTCGGCGATCTCCTTCGCGCGGCGGGCCAGCGGCTCGATTCCGGCGCTGCCGTCCGCCCAGTGTGAGCACAGATGCGCCTCGACACCTACGCTGGCGCAGAAGTCAATGACCGTCCGGATTTCCTCCTTGGTATCGGCATCGAAGCGGTTGACGCCGACAAGGATCGGCACGCCGAAACGCTTCAGATTGGAGATATGCCGTCCGAGATTGGCGAGACCGCGCCTGACCGCGGCGACATCTGGCGTACTCAGATCGGTCTTCGCCACACCGCCATGCATCTTCAGCGCACGCACCGTCGCGACCAGAACGGCGAGGTTCGGCGTCAGCCCGGCCTTGCGGCACTTGATATCGAAGAATTTCTCTGCGCCCAGATCCGCACCGAACCCGGCTTCGGTGACGACATAGTCGGCCAGCTTCAGCCCCGCCCGTGTCGCCCGCACGGAATTGCAGCCATGCGCGATATTGGCGAACGGTCCGCCATGAACGAGGACCGGGTTGTTCTCCAGACTCTGCACGAGATTGGGCATGAAAGCGTGCTTGAGCAGCACCGACATCGCGCCGGCCGCCTCCAGATCGGCCGCATGGACGGGCGACTTGTCCTGACGGTAGCCGACGATCATGGCGCCGAGCCGCTCGCTCAGGTCGGGGAAATTCTTCGCCAGGCAGAAGATCGCCATGACCTCGCTGGCAACGGTGATGTCGAAACCGTCCTCGCGCGGCACGCCTTCGGTCGCCCCGCCGAGACCGATCACGATGCTGCGAAGGGAGCGGTCGTTCATGTCCATGACCCGCCGCCAGACGATGCGGCGCGGATCGAGCCCCGAAGCGTTGCCCCAGTGCAGATGATTGTCCAGAAGCGCCGAGAGCAGATTATGCGCGGCGGTGATGGCGTGGAAA
>CAYOUE010000060.1:0-13055 GCA_964407075.1 uncultured Hyphomicrobiaceae bacterium | reverse complement strand
AGCACGGGCCGAGGCTCGGTTCGCGGATGCAGGCCGCCGCCCGCGCACCGAGCCGGTTCAGCCCGTCGCTGAGCCCGATGGTCGTCGTCGTCTTGCCTTCCCCTGCAGGCGTCGGCGTGATCGCGGTGACGAGGATCAGCTTGCCGTCCTGGCGCGCCTCAAGACCGTCCAGAAACGGCTCCTCGATCTTGGCTATGTACTTGCCGTATGGATAGAGCGCATCGTCAGGAACCCCGAGCCGCGCGCCGATTTCGGCGATCGGCTGCATTCGCGCCCTGCGCGCGATTTCAAGATCTGTTTGTGCCTTTGCCGGCGTCGCGCCGGGAGAATGCGGGTCGCCTGAAGCGCTGGCCTTCTTGTTCAGCATATGCAAGTCCTCATGGTCCGATGGCGCTTCTGCGGCCGAATGGCCGCCAGCCTGCCCCGTCAAGCGGGCCATGTCGCATCATGGCGTCATGCGGGCGCCGGCCGCATCCCCGCCTCGTCCCATTATGGTCTGAATGCGACATCGGCGCGCGCGGCCGCAGATGACAGGCAGGCGCGCTTCAGAACACCTGTACCACGGATCGCTCCGTTAACAGAAATGCATTGCTAAAACAGGGCATTCCGAGCAATTATCGGTTGTACGCTTCGGCGTGTCAGCGCAGCGCTGACCGGGCAAGACGCCTCGCATCGATAGGTGCCAGACATGGTGAGCCGTGCGCCGGACCGGCAGACGATCCTTTTCCTTCTCATACCCAAATTCTCAATGATCGCATTCGCCTCGGCAATCGAGGCCCTCAGGCTAACCAACCGCGCGCTTGGCAGGACGGTCTACGAATGGAAGCTGGTTTCGAAAGGCGGCGAACCGGTTGAGGCGAGCAACGGCGTTCTTCTCAACGCCGACGCGTCCCTGCGCGACATCCTCCATGAGCCGGTGGATCCCAAGGCGATGCGCATGGCGATCGTATGTGCGGGAATCGACGTTGAAAGCGTCAAGGATCAGGCCGTTTTCAGCTGGCTGAGACGGATGCACGCACGCAGGGTCAATATCGGCGGACTGTGCACGGGAGCCTGGATTCTGGCCGAAGCCGGACTTCTTGAGGACCGGCGCTGCGCGATCCACTGGGAGATGATCCCGAGTTTTTCCGAGCGTTTTCCCGGCGTCGACGTGAGGCCCTCGCTGTTTGAGGTGGACAATGACATCTTCACCTCCGCCGGCGGAACGGTGGCGCTCGACATGATGCTGCATTTCATCAGCCTGCGTTTCGGCCAGAATACGGCTGAGAAGGTGTGCGACATCTGCCTGCGCGACCGGATCAGGCCCGCCAACGACCGGCAGAGACTGCCGATAGGCTCGCGGCTGGGCATCCAGAACCCGCGCCTGCTTTCGATCATCGAGATCATGGAGGCCAATATCGCCGAACCGATCTCGCTGGCCGAAATCTCGCAGGTGACGTCGATTTCGCGCCGCCACATCGAGCGGCTGTTCCGGCATCATCTGGGACGTTCGCCCGCGCGTTACTACCTCGAAGTCCGCCTCGAACGGGCCCGCCGCCTTCTGCGCCACTCCAATCTTTCGATCATCGAGGTCGCGGTGGCGAGCGGCTTTCTGTCGGCCTCGCATTTCTCCAAACGCTACCGCGAATATTACAACAAGCAGCCTCATGTGGACCGCTACACGCCCGACATTATCGACGATCAGATCGCCGAGGAGACGGGCGTTGCGCCAGCAATTCAGCCTGCTTCGGACGACGGAGAACAGGAGACGCGCCTGATGCGGAGCTGAGCGCAGGTCTAGGCCGCCTCCACAGCGAACCCGGCCCCTTCAGGCTTCATCCGGAAAGCGCCCCGGCCGAGTTCGCGCATCCAGGCGGCAGACCTCTCGAAGCCTCCGAACGTATAGATATGCAGCCCCGCGAGCGGCGCGTCCCGTCCGGCAAGATAGGTCACCATGGCGTCGGGTTCGGCCTCGCTCGCGAGCTGGGAAATCTTCATCCCGTAGCGGCGCATGGCTCGGAGCGAGGCAGCCGCGCCTGTCAGGGCGGCGAATTTCAGAAGCGTCGTGAGGCTGGTGGGTCCGGCAAGCCCGATATGCAACGGCAAACGATTGTCCAGGCCTTCCAGGCGGTCCAGCCACGCCGTCAGAGCGTGAATGTCGAGCGTGAACTGGGTGACAAGGCGCAACTCCGCGCTGGATGCGCGCGCGTAGGCGTTTTTCCAGAGCAGCGCGGCCTCCACCTTTTCCGGCGCGACGCGCGGAATGCCCTCGGGCTGAGCGCCGGCGAAGACAGTCGCGATGCCCTGCCGTTCGAGTTCGCCACGCTCCAGAAGCGCCATGCTGTCGGCGAAAGGCCCGGCCGCGCGGTCAGGGTCGCCCGCGATGACGAGGCACTGCGTGACGGCGGCCTCTTCGCGCAGGCGTGCGAGCGTTTCGGACAGTTCGTCCGCGGACGTCAGCCGGCGGGCAGCGATATGGGGAACCGGCTCCATGCCCTCGCGTCGCAAGCGCGCCGCAAGCGGAACGCAGTCGGCGAATACCGCGCCAGGCAGAAAGGGGATGAAAACGCGGGTTCCGCGCGGCAGATGCTCAGCGAAATGCTCGATCTTGCGCGCCGTTTTCGGCAGCACCTCGATGGAAAAGCCTTCCTCAAGCGCACATATGCGCCTGCGAAGTCGGACTTCCGGAACGGAAGAAAGCGGGGCAGGGGATTTACCTGGCCTGATCGGCGCTTCGTCGGCCAGGGCTGCAGCGGCGTCCATGTCGTCGTAAAGTCCCATGCGGCTTGCTCCACGCTAAGGCTCCGGTCCGGCAGCTTCTTCGAACGCTATCAGCCCGGCGACTTCGCGGCTTTCACGGTTACGGCTCCGAATGTCCGGATTGCGACGCGGCGCGATCAGGCGCGAAGACGCTCATTTTCCGCATCGAACGGGCTTTCGGGGATGACGATGGCGGGATGCCGCTTGCCGAGGATCTCGACCTCGAACTCCGCGCCGTCCTCGCCCAGTTCAGGGGGCACCATGCCGAGCGCGACTGACTTGCCGAGCCGCCAGCCGAACCCGCCGCTGGTGCAGCGTCCCACGAGCGTTCCATTGCTGTAGATCGGCTCGTTGCCGCGCGGATCGGCGTCGGCGATTTCGCCGATCTCCATCGTCACGAAGCGGTTATTGAAACCGCGCTGCTGCCATTCGATCAGCGCGTCGCGGCCTATGAAATGCGGCTTGTTGAGCCGGACGAACCTGTCGAGACCGGACTCCAGCGCCGAGTATTCTATGGACAGCTCGCGCGGGATGAGACGGTAGGATTTCTCGATCCGCATGGAATCCATCGCCCTGATGCCGAACGGCTTGAGGCCATGTGGCGCGCCGGCCTCGAACAACAGATCGAAGATAGTGTTCTGCATCTCGATCGGGTGATGCAGCTCCCAGCCCAGCTCGCCGACGAAATTGACGCGCAAGGCGTGCGCCATTGCGTGGCCGATATTGACGGGTTTGCCGGTCAGCCAGGGGAAGGCGTCATTGCTCAAATCGGCGTCTGTGAGTTGCTGCAGCACGTCGCGCGCCTTGGGACCGGCAAGGACGAGCACGCCATGTTGCGTCGTCACCGGCTGCAGGCGGACGCTGCCGTCGGTGGGGGCGAGCTTCATCAGATAGTCGTGATCGTGCCGCTCGAATGCGCCTGCCGAGACGAGATAATAGGATTGCGGCCCCATCTTGTAGATCGTGAATTCGGAACGGACACCGCCATTCTGCGAAAGCATATGGCAAAGGCCGATGCGTCCGATCTTCTTCGGGATACGATTGGCGACCAGAGATTCCAGCCAGCTTTCAGCGCCGGGTCCGGACACCATCATCTTGGCGAAGGCCGACATGTCGAGCACGCCGGCATTTTCATGCACGTTGCGGCACTCGTTTCCGACATGCTCGAAATAGTTCGACCGGCGGAAGCTCCACAGCTCGCGCACCTTGCCTTCATGATCCGGGACGGGATGATGGTGATTGAGCAGCACGTCCGGCTTCGGCAGTTCGTCCACGCGAAGCCCGTAGCCTTCCGGCGCGAACCAGTTCGGGCGCTCCCAGCCATAGACCGAGCCGAAAACCGCGCCTTTCGCCGCCATCCGCTCATAGCAGGGCGAGCGCTTCAGCGGCCGCGCCGCCACGCGCTCCTCGTCCGGATAATGGACGGTGAAGACATTGGCGTAGGCTTCCTCGTTCTTCCGGCGGAGATAGCCGCGCGAGGCGTAAGGCCCGAAGCGGCGCGGATCGACGCCCATCATGTCAATGGAGGGCTCGCCCTCGACGATCCATTCGGCAAGCTGCCACCCAGCGCCGCCAGCAGCGGTAACGCCGAAACTGTGCCCTTCATTGAGCCAGAAATTCTTCAGATCCCAGGCCGGGCCGATGATCGGCGAACCATCCGGCGTATAGGCGATCGCGCCATTATAGACTTCCTTGATGCCCACCTCGCCGAAAGCGGGGACGCGCTCGATGGCCGTCGCGATATGCGGCTCCAGCCTCTCGATGTCTTCCTGGAAAAGTTCATACTCGGATTGTTCATGCGGCCCGTCCACATAGCAGCACGGTGCGCCAGCCTCATAAGGCCCTAACAGCAGACCGCCCGCTTCCTCGCGCATGTACCAGGAGCTGTCCGACTCGCGGAGCACGCCCATTTCCGGCAGCCCCGCCGCCTTGCGCGCCTTGATCTCCGGATGCGGTTCGGTGACGATGAACTGGTGCTCGACGGGAATGACGGGAATGTCGAGGCCGACCATCGCGCCTGTTTGCCGCGCAAAATTGCCGGTCGCGGAGACGACATGTTCGCAGGTGATGTCGCCCTTGTCGGTCTTGACCAGCCATTCGCCGTTCGGCTTCTGCTCGATGCCGGTCACGGCCGTATTGCGGTAGATTTCCGCGCCGCGATTGCGCGCCCCGCGGGCCAGCGCCTGCGTCAGATCGGCGGGCTGGATATAGCCGTCTTGCGGGTGCTGGATCGCGCCGATGATGCCGTCCACATTGCAGAGCGGCCAGATCTCCTTGACCTCATCCGGCGTAAGCCAGCGCACATCGACGCCGATCGTCCGCGCCACGCCCGCATAATAGCGGTATTCGTCCAGCCGGTCCCCGGTACGCGCCAGCCGGATGTTCGAGCAGACGGAAAAGCCGACGGATTGCCCGGTTTCCTCTTCCAGCGTCTTGTAGAGCGCCACGGAATATTTGTGAATCTGTCCGACACTGTAGCTCATGTTGAACAGCGGCAGCAGACCCGCCGCGTGCCAGGTCGAGCCGGAGGTCAACTCCTTGCGCTCGACGAGCACGGCATCGCTCACGCCTTTCTTCGCCAGATGATAAAGGGTGGAAACGCCGACAACCCCGCCGCCGATCACGACCACGCGCGCATGTGTCTTCATTGCCGTTCCGCCTCCGCCATTCGCGCCAAAAGCAAAGGATGCGCCTGCTGCGCCGATCGGGGCGCACGCATTGCGACTTCAGTTGTGCGATTTACGACATGACTACCGGCGGCAATCCGCTTAAGTCTTTCATGGAAGCCCGAAGGGAGCCCCCGCAGGCCTTCCGGCCACTAGCCGCCTGACATGAAAAACCAGAAGGAATACGACCATGAAACGCACTGCATCAGCCGTCTGGAAGGGAGATCTCAAATCGGGCAATGGCACGATTTCAAGCGCGAGCGGCGTTCTCGCCGACACGCAATATTCTTTCAAGACGCGCTTCGAGGAAGGCAACGGCACCAATCCTGAGGAACTGATCGGAGCCGCTCACGCCGGATGCTTTTCGATGGCGTTCAGCCACGAACTTGCGCAGGCCGGACATACGCCGGAACGGGTAGCGACGAAGGCGACCGTGCATCTGGAGCAGGTCGAGGGCGGCTTTGCGATCACCGCCATAGATCTCGACGTCGACGCCAAAGTGCCGGGCATCGGCCAGGATGACTTCGACCGCATCGCCAATGCGGCCAAGGAAGGCTGCCCGATCTCGAAGGTGCTTAACGCGAAAATTTCTCTGACCGCAAAGCTCGAAAGCTGACGCAGAGGAAATGGCGCGCGGGCGTCAAGCCGCGTCCGCGCCGCCTCAGACCGCGTAACGCAGGATCGCCGCCAGCTCCCCGCCTCCCGGAACGTCCTCCTTGCGCACGCCGAGCACGCGCCCGCCATTGAGCAGCACGCGCCCGGCGATCTCGTCTACGATATCGTAGCTCGCCGCGCTGGCATTCTTTGCGAACTTTACCTTGCCACTCTTCTCTCCGACCGTGCCGGGAAGCGAGGCGTCGATGTCCATAAGCAGCGTATCGACCGCGCCGAAAGTCGCCGCGCGCGCCGCACGGTCAGGATCGGCGGTGGCCCTGTCCTGCTTGGCTCGCGTCGCATAGAGCCTGCGTAGCGCGGTGACTTCGGCGGCGTAATGCGCGTCGAGGACAGGCCGCGCGGCATCCGCCAGTTCGCCGGGCTTCATTTCGTCCGGACCGCCCTTGATGACCTCGCCGAGCAGATGCGGATAGGTGTTCACCGACGGATAGATCGCGGCGAGCGGATCGGCGGCGGCGAGAATGAGCGGGGTCTCGCGCCCTGCCAGCACGCCGCGCAGGGAGGCGTCCACTATGCGCGCATATTGGCGCAGGCGGACGTTCTGGCCTTCGGAGCCGTGAATCCTGCGGCTATGCGAGCGGTCGTTGATGGTTGCTTTCTTCAGTGCGTCGGAGGCGCTTTTCGGCAAGCCGCGCACCTTGATCTCCTGCGGGGGAAGTTCACTGAAAACCTCGATGAAGCGGATCTTGTTCTCCGCAAGCGCGAGGATGTATGCCTCGTTCGGGAAGGTCACGGAGCGGATCAGCGGCTTGAGATGAAAGCGGTCAGCGGCCTCGACATGGGATGTCAGCCGGTTCGGCAGGCGGAAGGTGCGCAACCGCTCGGGCGTGGCGAGCACGGCGAGGCTGTTGGCCTGATATTTCCAGAATTCGTCGTCTGCGGAAAGATCGGCGAGCTGATCGGACAGCGCCGCCAGCGTCCGCTTGTCCGCGCCGCCTTTCCTGAGCTGGCCGAGCGCATCCTTCGTCATGTTGTCGAACTCGATGCGGTCGGCGTCCACGTCCTGCGTGACCGGCGTGACCGGTAGATACAACGAGACGCTTGCGGGATGCCGTTCCGTCACGAGCGCTTTGATTTCGGGTAGCGTCGGAATATCGACGTGCAGCATCCTTTAGGTCTCCTTGAATTTTGCAGTTGCCATTTGAGGATGGTTATAAGGCGCGGAAGCGAAAAAACCAGATTCACATGCGATTTAGAGACCAATTGTGCATTATTCGACGCGCCGTCAATGGCGGGCGCTTGGCAAACGCGCGCGAATGAACAATGATCGCGGCCGATGAAAAACAAACTCAACGTCCGGCTCGCGCGTCTCTCCGACGTGCCGGCCATCGCAAGGATCAGCCAGCAGAGCTACGACTCGCCCGACTGGGATTACGAGCGCGCAGCGCGTTCGCAGATCAACAATTTCCCCGAGGGGCAGTTCGTCGCCGAATATGGCGGCGAAATCGTCGGTACCGCTGCGACCTTCGTCATCAATGGCGAGGCCGCGCTGAAGCCTCACAGCTGGGATGAGATCACGGGCCAGGGGCTGGCCTCGCGCCACGATCCCGACGGCGATTTCCTCTATGGCATGGGCGTCGCAGTGGACAAGCGCTACCGCCGTCTGCGCATCGGCCAGCGTCTCTACAACGCCCGCCGCCGCCTCTGCGAGGAATGGAAGCTCAAGGGTATCGTCTTTGGCGGGCGCCTTCCCGGTTACGCGCGGCGCAGGCGGCAATATCCGACGCCGGAGGCCTATCTGAAAGCCGTGCAGGAACGGAAGGTGCGCGACAGCACGATCCAGTTCCACCTCTCCAACGGTTTCGAGCCGATCGGCGTCATCCGCAATTACGATCCCGATGATCGCGCCTCGCTGGGCTACGCGATCCACTGGGTCTGGACCAATCCGCTGGCGGAGGAAACGCCGATGGAGAAATCCTCCGCCCAGAGTCTGATGACGCAGGACACCGTCCGCGTGGCGACCGTGCAGTTCCAGATGCGCAGGATCGGCGACAAGGATGAGTTCGCCAAGCAGGTTGAATATTTCGTCGATGTCGCCTCGGACTACCGCTCCGACTTCGTCGTCTTTCCGGAGCTGTTCACGCTGGAACTGCTCTCGCTTGAGCACAAGGCGCTCTCGGCCGAAGCGGCGATCGAGCGGCTCACCGAATACACGGAGTGGTTCAAGGAGTTCATGAGCGAACTGGCGGTGAGTTACAACATCAACATCATCGGCGGCTCGCATCCTACCAGGGACCTTCAGGGCGACCTGAAGAACATCGCCTTCGTCTTCCTGCGCGACGGCTCGGTGCATTCGCAGGAGAAGATCCATCCGACGCCGAACGAAGCCTATTGGTGGAACATGAAGGGCGGCCACGCGCTCAACGCCATCAACACCGACTGCGGCCCCATCGGCGTGCTGATCTGCTACGATGCCGAGTTTCCCGAACTGGCGCGCCATCTCATCGACCAGGGCGCAATGATCCTGTTCGTGCCGTTCTGCACCGACGAGCCGCGCGGATATCTGCGCGTGCGCTATTGCTGCCATGCACGGGCGATCGAGAACCAGTGTTACGTGGTCCTCTCCGGCGTCGTCGGAAACCTGCCGAATGTGGAGAACATGGACATCCACTATGCGCAGAGCTGCATCCTGACGCCGTGCGATTTCGCCTTCGCCCGCGACGGCGTGGCGGCGGACACCGGGCCGAACACCGAGACCATCGCCTTCGCCGATCTGCGGCTCGCCGATCTGCGCGTGGCGCGCGCCTCGGGCACGGTGCGCAACTTCAAGGACCGCCGCTTCGACCTGTACCGGCTTACCTGGGGAAGGCGGGCGTCCTGACGGCGCTTCCGCGGCAACGAGACGTTGCATCCGGCGTCGCGTCGTGTAGAGTGCTTTGTCCCGCCGCGAGGCTTATCGCATCCCGCGCGCAACGCAAATCATCCGCCGCGCCGGCGCGGGGCGAACGCAGCGCCCCCGACGAGGCCGGCTCAAACAATCAGGGGCCATAAGGCCAATGACATCGAAGCTCGAAATTTCCTTTGCTCCGCTTGGCGAGGCATCCGCGCGAACGCGCGTCGCGCTCGGTCAGCCCGACGGGGCCATGCCGCCAGCGCTCAAGGCCCTGGACGAAAGCTCCGGCGGGCAGATCTCCCGCGCGGCCGGCATCGCCAAATTCGATGGCGGCAAGAAAGCGGCGCTGGACATCATCGCACCTGCGGGCCTCGATCTCGACCGTCTGATCGTCGTCGGCCTTGGCGCGCCCGGCAAATATGCCGAAGAGGACTGGCTGGCGCTCGGCGGACGCATCAAGGCGCAGCTTTCCGGGGCCAAGACCGACACCGCCGATCTGGTTCTTGAAGCCGCGGGCGAATACCGGATAAGCGGGCGGGAAGCCGCTCTCGTTGCCCTCGGCGCGATGCTGCGCAGCTACGAATTCCGCAAGTACAAGAAAAAGAAGAAGAAAAAGAACAGCGAAGAGGACGACGACAGCGATGTCAACACACTGTCCTCGCTGAGGGTGCTGTGCGCCGGGCCAGAGGACGCTGAAGCGGCTTTCGCCGAACTGGAAGCGGCCGGCGAGGGCGTGGCGCTGGCGCGCGATCTCGTCAACGAACCTGCGAACGTGCTTTCTCCGGAAGAGTTCGCCCACCGCATCTCGGCACTCGCCAATACCGGTCTGAAGATCGAAATCCTCGACCAGGACCGCCTCCAAGAGATCGGCATGACGGCTCTGCTCGCCGTAGGGCAGGGCAGCGTGCGGCCGAGCTATGCCGCAATCATGCGGTGGAACGGCGCGGACGACCCCAAGGCGAAGCCGCTCTGCTTCGTGGGCAAGGGCGTCTGTTTCGATACCGGCGGCATCTCGATCAAGCCCGCCATCGGCATGGAGGAGATGAAGGGCGACATGGGCGGCGCAGCCGCCGTCACAGGTGCGATGCTGGCGCTCGCCCGCCGCAAGGCGAAGCTCAACGCCGTCGGGATCGTCGGCCTCACCGAGAACATGCCGAGCGGCAGCGCGCAGCGGCCGGGCGACATCGTCGAATCGCTCTCCGGCCAGACCATCGAGGTGGTCAACACCGATGCGGAAGGCCGTCTCTTGCTTGCCGACATCATGTGGTACGCGCAGGAAAAGTTTCAGCCGAAGGCGATGGTGACGCTCGCCACGCTGACCGGCGCGATCATCGTCGCGCTCGGCAAGGAACATGCCGGAATGTTCGCCAATAATGACGATCTGGCCACGCAGCTCTCCACGGCCGGCCATGAGACTGGCGACAAGGTCTGGCGGATGCCGCTCGGCCCGAAATACGACAAGCTGCTCAGCTCCAAATTCGCTGACATGAAAAATATCGGCGGGCGCAACGCCGGCTCGGTTACGGCTGCGCAGTTTCTGCAGCGCTTCGTCAGGAACGGGACGGTCTGGGCGCATCTCGACATTGCGGGTACGGCGATGGGCTCGCCGGCGACGGACATCAACCGGAGCTGGGGTTCCGGGTATGGCGTGATGCTGCTGGACCGGCTGGCGCGCAGATTTTATGAAAAATGAGCGTTTTGCGGGACGGAATGGCCTGAATTTCCATAATACACCTTATGCGAATCAGCATTAACCGTCTGTCAACTCAAATTTTCGATCGCGCCGCCATGCCTTGACCTCGGGCGCGCGCCTAGAGAGACGCCATGACAACAGACGGCAATGACGGCAACCCCGAGCGCGGCGCGTTCGACGCCGCCCGCGAGATCGAACGGCTCAACGACAGGGCCGCCCGTGACAGCCCGCTGACCCTTGACGATCTTGTTGCGCTGATGCGCGTGCTGCGCGATCCCGTGCGCGGTTGCCCGTGGGACCGGGAGCAGGATTTTGCCAGCATCGCGCCCTACACCATTGAAGAAGCCTATGAGGTGGCCGACGCGATAGCGCGCGGCGACATGGCCGACCTCAGGGACGAACTGGGCGATCTGCTGCTGCAAACCGTCTATCACGCGCAGATGGCTGAAGAAGCCGGAGAATTCGACTTTCGTGACGTCGCCGACGCGGTTGCGCGCAAGATGATCCGCCGCCATCCCCACGTGTTCGGCGACGTGGATGCGCGCGCGGCCGCACAGGTATCCGGGCTGTGGGAGCGGATCAAGGCGCAGGAAGCGCAGACGAGGATGGCTGCGCAAGGCGGCAAACCGGAGCCTCAAAGCATCCTCGACGGCGTGCCGCCAGCCCTGCCTGCCCTCACACGCTCGGTAAAACTCCAGCGCCGCGCCGCAAAGGCCGGCTTCGACTGGGATTCACCGCCGCCGATCCTTGAAAAGATCAGGGAAGAACTGAATGAGCTTGAGCAAGAAATAAAATCAGGCGATCAAGTAAAAATCCAAGAAGAAATGGGTGACCTGCTCTTTGCAGTCGCCAACCTCGCCCGCCGCCTGTCGGTCGATCCCGAAGACGCCCTGCGCAGCGCGGCGCGCAAATTCGAGCGCCGCTTCCGGCATATAGAGAGCCGCATCGCCGAAGACGGGCGGGTCATCGCAGCGGTGAACCTTCCCGAAATGGAAGAGCTGTGGAGAGAAGCCAAGGAAATCGAGCGGCGGACGGCGCGCTCCGGCAGCGCAGCGCAACAAGCAGCGAATGATCCGGCTTACCCGAAGACCGGATAGTTCGGGCTTTCGCGCGTGATGGTCACATCGTGGGTGTGGCTTTCGCGAAGCCCGGCATTGGTGATCTGAATGAATTCTGCGCGCTCATGCAGGGCCGCGATAGACTCTGCCCCCGTATAGCCCATCGCCGCGCGCAGGCCTCCGACAAGCTGATGCAGCACGCTGGAAACCGGCCCCTTATAGGGCACCTGGCCCTCGATGCCCTCCGGCACGAGCTTGAACGTATCTCTAACTTCCTGCTGGAAATAACGGTCGGCCGAGCCGCGCGCCATCGCTCCGATCGAGCCCATGCCGCGATAGGATTTGTAGGAGCGGCCCTGATACAGAAAAACCTCGCCGGGGCTTTCATCGGTTCCAGCCAAAAGCGATCCGATCATAACGCATTGCGCGCCAGCTGCGAGCGCTTTGGCCATGTCGCCGGAATATTTGATGCCGCCGTCAGCGATGGCCGTCACGCCGGCCTTTGCGGCAACCTCGGCGCATTCGGTAATCGCGGTGAGCTGCGGAACGCCGACGCCCGCCACGACGCGCGTCGTGCAGATCGACCCGGGGCCGATGCCGATCTTTACGCCGTCAGCACCTGCGTCGATGAGCGCCTTCGTCCCTTCCGCCGTCGCGACATTGCCTCCGATCACCTGCACCGCGTTCGACAACCGCTTGATGCGTTCGACAGCTTCGAGCACCTTTGCCGAATGGCCGTGCGCGGTATCGACGACGAGCATGTCGCAGCCGGCGTCGATCAGCCTTTCGCTGCGTTCGAATCCGGCATCGCCGACAGTCGTGGCCGCCGCGACCAGCAGGCGGCCCTGCGCGTCCTTGGCGGCGTGCGGATACATGCGGGCCTTCTCGATGTCCTTTACCGTTATCAGGCCGATGCAGTGATAATGCTCGTCGACGACAAGGAGCTTTTCGATCCTGTGCTTGTGAAGCAGCCGCATGGCCTCTTCGCCGGTCACGCCCTTCTGCACAGTGACGAGATTGTCCCTGGTCATCAATTCCGAGACAGGCTGATCCATATCCGTCGCGAAGCGAACGTCACGGTTCGTCAGGATGCCGACCAGCTTGCCTTCAATAGAGCCGTTGACCGGCACCTTGACGACGGGAATGCCGGATATGCCGTGCAGGCTCATCAGGTTCAGTGCTTCCTGAAGCGTGGCGCCGGGCTCGATCGTCACGGGATCGACGACCATGCCGGACTCGTATTTTTTCACCTTGCGCACCTGCTCGGCCTGCTCGGGAGGCTCCAGATTGCGGTGAATGACGCCGATGCCGCCCGCCTGCGCCATCGCGATCGCCATGCGCGCCTCGGTCACGGTGTCCATCGCCGAGGACAGGACGGGAATGTTGAGCTT
>CAYOUE010000059.1:6296-16590 GCA_964407075.1 uncultured Hyphomicrobiaceae bacterium | reverse complement strand
GGATCTCGACGAGCGGATGCACACGACGCCGTGGTACTGGGCGACGAACATGCCGAACGTGCCGGCGACCAATCTCGTGCAGCTTGGGATCGGCGGCTGGCAGGTGCCGCGTTATGGCGTTGCCGAGGCGCGCAAGCGGCAGACCAACGTGCTGACGATCGAGGACATCGAGACGCTCGGTCTTGAGCGGACGGCGGAAATCGCGCTGGAACTGGCGTGGAAGGACGCCGATGCGGTTTACATTTCCTTCGACGTGGACAGTATCGACTGCGGTTTCGTGCCGGGAACGGGCTGGCCTGAGCCGGGCGGTTTCCTGCCCCGCGAGGCGCTGAAATTGCTCGGACTGGTCGCGGCGGAAGGCATTTGCGGACTCGAAGTCGTCGAGGTCAGCCCGCCCTACGACACGTCCGACATCACTGCGCTGCTGGGCGTCCGCGTCGCCGTCGAGGTCATGGGTTCGCTCGTCGCGCATGGCAAGATGGGTGCGCATAAAGGCATCATCGACAAGCCGGTGAGTTTTTAGGGCTTGCATGAAGCAGACCTGTTTACTGTCGTTCCGGCCGAAGAGCCGGGATCCATTGACCTCTATACCCGGTTTGCACTCGCCGGGGGTGACATTGGATCCCGGACAACGCCTCCGTCGCTTCCGGGACGACTAGAAGGCGGTTGCAGAAGTCGCATATCGGAGCGGGGATTTTATCCGCCTCATCATCAAGGCCGAGGAGAGACAACAATGCACGGTTCCCATGACGACCATCACCGCCACGACCGGCATGTACATGGCGTCGGGCACAATGGCGCGCCCGCGAAAGCCGTGCAGTGGCACACGCCGCACAATCATGACCATCACCACGAGCACGCCCATCCGCCGGTCAGCGACGAGCTGAAGGATCTGGATCTCGTGGAGAAGGCGTTCTGCGAGGGCTTCGCCGCGGCGAGCGATCCGACCAGCTTCCTGCGGCTGGCAGGCGTTCCGTTCTCCGCAACGGACGCGGACGGCAAAACGCTGCACCTGCTGCGCATCGAGCATAATACCGCCACCGATGTCGGCAACATCACGCCGCATCTGGGCGGCGGCTCGTTCCGCTATGCCCCATTGCCGGGACGGCTGACGTCCCGCCGCGATACGCTGCGCTTCGTCTATTTCGACGGCGCGAAAGCAGTTCCGCTCTCTTTCGCGGATGCAAGATCGTTGCGGAATCCCGAAACCGGCGCCCGCTCAGGTTAACCTATGGACAGGCAGCAAGCCCAGCAGAGCCACAATTTCACCACAAAGAGATTAACATTAGCCGCCTACACCGCATGTTCACGGGACACCAGACATTTTGCCGCAAGTTAACGGCAAGTGCCGCTCGGTGTAATTTGATACAAATTTTAATCTAACTATCTATTATAAAATCAGATTTATTTAAGCCTGCTTCAATTCTGCAAGACGCTGGATTAACCTTTATAATGTCCTGACTCAATATTGTGCTTTTTGCCTGAATTTCGCCACTTTCAACATGCGAGAAATGGTGCATCGCAATAGTTGTGTATCAGGTGGAAATGCTGAAAAGTTTCGTCGTGGCGTCAGCCACTCTCATTGCCAGCACCGCTCTCGCCTCCGAAGGCCATCGGGTTCTGTCTGGCAAATCGCTTAAACAAGCCGTCAGTGGAAAGACGATTCATCTCCACACACCCGTCGGAGCGACGGTCCCGATCCGCTACCGCCCCAACGGCACGATGACCGGCGCAAGCTCCATGAGCCTTGCCGCACTCGCCGGCGAAAAGGTCAACCGCGACCGCGGACGCTGGTGGGTCCGCAACAGCCAGCTCTGCCAGCAGTGGCGCAATTGGTCCGAGGGCCAGGCATTTTGCTACACGCTGCGCGTCAACGGCAATTCCGTCTACTGGACCCGCAGCGACGGCAAGAGCGGAACGGCGCGTCTGAGCAACTGACGCTCCTTTGTACGGCGTCCGGCTTTTGCGCCGGACGTCCTGCAGTCATTGTCATAATTTCACATTAGATAGCATTCGCATTAGATAGCATTAGCGAGAATTGCGCCGCTGTTCCAATACGGCGCCCCTGGCTTGATCCAAACCCATGACGCCTGGGCGGGCCGATCAGCCGCGCCTTGATCGAGCTTGCAGCGCAGGCTTTTGCAAGCAGCCGATCCTTCCGACAGTCAAATCCTGAACTGAAAACGCCGTTCTGTATCGCGCCGCGCCCTCGGACATCCGCGACGGCCCCAATGCGCTGGTCCGCGCGCTCCGGAAGGTCCGCATAGCGGTTTCACGGCCCCGCATCCCATGACATGCGCGACAGTCATATTCTTTCAAGATTCGTATGAAATTTTTAGCCATGACGCATATGTAGCAGGTACACTTGTATACATGGACAGGATGGATATGAATGTCATAGATTTGATAATATGAAATGTAATTTCACTATAAAAAATTTAATTGACTCTTTTGCACGTGTTTGGTTTGAATTCTAATCAGAATTCGACAGGATGAACGGGATGCGGACTCCGGAATTCATAAATATGGAAATTTTCGAGCGCTGCCCGTTCTGGCATAATCAAGACCAAGTCTTACTGGATGCGACACGGCCCGCTCATTCGCGGCCGGGCTTCAGCCCTCAAAAAGATAATCAAGCCTGATCTTCGACGAATGCGCAGAAAGCGCCACGACCTAAGGAGTAGCCCCTGATGCCCATGCCTCAGAACGTGAAAACAAGCCCTGAATATCCGATCCCCGAAAAGATGAAGGCGTGGGTGCTCGGCGATCCCGGCCAGCTTACGTTCGAGGACAAGCCTGTCCCGGTACCCGGCCGCGCCGAGGTGCTTGTGCGGATCGACGCAGTGGCGATCTGTGCGACCGACCTCGAAATCATCTACAACGGCCCGCCCGCCATGATCCAGGGCGGACTGCCGTTTAACAAAGGCTTTACTCCAGGCCACGAATATATGGGCACGGTCGTCGCGCTGGGACCTGGCGTCGACGATTACAGGATCGGCGAGCGCGTCACCGTCGAGATCCATGCAGGCTGCGGCCAGTGCAAGCGCTGCCGCGAAGGCATGTACACGTCCTGCCATAATTACGGAAAGAATTATGGCGAAGTGGACAAGGGCCACCGCGCCAACGGCTTCACGACCGACGGCGGCTTCGGCGAATATCAGGTCAATAATGTCAACACGCTGGTTCATGTGGACGACAGCATGTCTGATGAGGAAGCGACGCTCGTCGTCACCGCCGGAACTGCCATGTACGGCCTGACCGAGCTGGGCGGCCTCGTTGCGGGCGAAAGCGTTGTCGTCACCGGTCCCGGCCCGATCGGTCTGCTCGGCGTTGCTGTTGCCAAGGCGCTCGGCGCGCAGCCTGTGATCCTGACCGGCACCCGCGACAACCGTCTCGAAATCGGCAAGAAGTTAGGGGCCGACCACGTCGTGAATGTTCGCAATGAGAACCCGGTCGAGGTTGTCCGCCGCCTGACCGACGGCAAGGGCGTCGATTACGTTGTCGAATGCTCCGCGGCTGCCAACGCCATCAACGAAGCGATCCAGATGGTCAACCGCGGCGGCAAGGTCTGCCTCGCAGCCTTCCCTCACGAAGCCCCCGAGGTCGATGTGGCGCATATCGTGCGCAACAACATCTATCTCTACGGGATCCGCGGCGAAGGCAAAAGCGCCACGCATCGCGCCGAAGCTTTCATGCGTCAGAAGCGCTTCGATGCCGCGCTGATCCATACGCACACCTTCGCGATGAAGGATCTCCTCGAAGCCATCAGATATGCCAAAGACCGCGTCGAGGACGCCATCAAGGTGGTTGTCAAGAACGACCATGCAGTCGCCAAAGGCGCGATTGCGGCCGAGTAAGCCAGCCATCCGGGAGGCCGAAACGATGCTGACCTGCGACCGTTATCATATGCCGGCAACCCTGGAGGAGGCGTTTGCAAGGCTGCATGACGCCCCTTCCGGCAGCCGCCTCATCGCCGGCGCCACGGACATTCTCCCATGGGCACGCGAAGGCCGCGCTGGCGATGTCCACATTCCTGAGCTGATCGACCTTACGAAGATCGGCGAGTTGTCAGGATATGAGATCGCGAAGGGCAGGGTTCGGCTCGGCGCGAATGTCGTCTATCAGCAGTTCCTGACCGACGATACGTTGCGCCGTCATCTGCCTTGTATGCCTTACTGCGCGATCTGGTTCGCCGACGATCAGATCCGCGAGCAGGCCACGCTCGCAGGCAATATCGTCAACGCCTCGCCCGCCGCCGACGGAACGCCGCCGGTGCTGGCGATGAACGGCGAGATCGAACTGGCGCGGATGGACAACGGCGCCATCACCCGCCGAGTCGTAAAGGTATCGGAATTCGTCAAAGGTCCCGGGAAGACCGATCTACAGCCCGGAGAGATCGTGACGGCCGTGATCTGCGACTCGCTCGAAGGCTATGGCGGCGCGTTCGAGAAGGTCGGACAGCGCCGCTCGCTGGTGATCTCTTCCGTATGCGCGGCCGCGCTCATCAAGACCGATCCGAGCGGCGAAATCTTCGAAGATGTCCGGCTGGCTCTGGGCGGCATCGGCCCCGTGCCGGTTCGCCTGACCGATCTTGAAGACCGTCTGAAGGGGCATCGGATCACGCGCGACCTCATCGCCGAAGTCAGCGAAGCGCCGCAATCCCTCGTCGCCTCGCGCTCCCGCGTGGAGTACCGGCGCAACGTCGTGCGCGGCTTCGTCGAAGCGGCGATCGAAGACGCGCTCGCCGACAGCGGCGCGAAGCTGCCCGGCGCAGCAAAAGTGGAGGCCTGAACATGCTTGACATGGAACTGGAAGTGAATGGCCGCAAGGTGCGCCGCTCGGTGCAGCCGCATCTGCGCCTGCTGGATTTTCTGCGCGACGATCTCAACATGACCGGAACCAAGGAAGGCTGCGGCGCGGGCGAATGCGGCACATGCTCGGTTTTCGTCGACGGCAAGCTGGTCAAGTCCTGCCTGATGCCCGCCGCCAAGGCGAACGGCGCGAAGATCGAGACCATCGAGGGCCTCGCCCCGCATGGAAGCGATCTCACCCCCGTTCAGAAAGCCTTTCACAAGACCGGCGCTAGCCAGTGCGGCTACTGCATTCCCGGCATGGTGATGGCCGCCACCTCGGCGCTACGCGAAAATCCGGATGCGGACATCGAGGAGATCAAGGAGCGCCTCGGCGGCAACATCTGCCGTTGCACCGGCTACAGCAAGATTTTCGAGGCCGTCGAGATTGCGCGGGACGTTATCGCCGGAAAGCTAGACATCACGGCGCTTGAACCCGAGCCTGAGCAGAAATCCTTCATCGGCAGCAATGTCCGCCGCCTCGACGCGCCGAGCAAGGTTTCCGGGCGCTTGCGCTATGCCGGCGACATGGTGATGCCCGGTATGGTGCACATGCAGGTGCTGAGAAGCCCGCACGCCCATGCGCTCATCAAGTCCATCGACGTGAGCGCTGCGGAAGCCCTGCCCGGCGTCGCCTGCGTCGTCACGGCGGACGACGTTCCCGGCGAAGACGGTTTCGGCGTGTTCGTTCACGACCAGCCCATCATGGCGCGCGGCCGGGTCCGCTATGTCGGCGAGGCTGTCGCCGCCGTCGCCGCCGAGGATGTGCTGACGGCGCGAAAGGCGCTCTCGCTCATCAAGGTCGAATATGAAGAACTGCCCGCCGTCAACGATCCCGAGGAAGCGATGAAGCCCGGCGCGCCCGTGCTGCACGACTACGCGCCCGACAATGTCACGAAGCATATCCCGATCCGGAAAGGCGACGTCGCCAAAGGCTTTGCCGAAGCCGACATCATCGTCGAGAACACTTACGCCACGCAGCAGGTCGAACACGCCTATCTGGAGCCGGAAGCCGGGATCGCCTATGTCGATCACGACGACGTGGTGACGGTGATCTCCCCGAGCCAGAACATCACCCATCACCGGCACATGCTGGCGAAGATCATCGCGAAGCCGATCAACAAGGTCCGGTTCATCATGAGTCCGGTCGGCGGCGGCTTCGGCGGCAAGGAGGACATGATCTACCAGGGGATGCTGGCGCTCGCGGCGATGAAGACCGGCCAGCCCGTCCGCCTCGTCTACACGCGCGAGGAATCGATCGTCTCAACCGCGAAACGCCACCCGGCGCGCATAACCTACAAGATGGGCCTGAAGCGCGACGGCCGCATCACAGCCGTTGAGTTCAAGATGATATCCGACGGCGGCGCTTACGGCATGTCCACGGAAGGCGTGATGCGCAAGGCGGCGATCCTGTCCTGCGGGCCCTACGATATACCGAACGTGAAGATCGATACTTACGGCGTCTACACGAACAACACCCCGTCCGGCGCGTTCCGGACCTTCGGAGGGATGCAGGCGCAATTCGCCACGGAGTCGCATCTCGACATCTGCGCCGAACGGCTCGGCCTCGACCCGTTCGAGATCCGCCGCATCAACATGATGAAGGACGGCGCGATCACGCACACGCAGCAGAAGCTCGGCTCGGTCTCGATCGGGCGCGTCCTCGACGCCGCGGAGCAAGTTTCACGCTGGCACCCCGGCGCGCCGGTCATGCGAGGGCCGCAGCGCGCCGATCTGGGCGGCGAGGGCACCCGTCCGCCCTGTACGCTAGGAGCGCGCTTCGGGAAAGGGCATCTCGCCGGAATGTCGGGGGGGCGCAAAGTGCGCGGCCGCGGCGTGGCGGCGAGCTGGTACGGCATAGCCCGGACGGCGACAATCGACCGCGCAGGCGCCTGGGCAGAACTCGACGACGGCGGCACCGCGAAGATCGTCACCGGCGTGACGGAAATCGGCGAAGGCATCCTGACGCTTCTTGCGCAGGTCGCGGCCGAGGAACTCGGTATCCGCCCGGAAGACGTGACCATCGGCGACAACGACACGGCCCGCTCTCCGGAAGCGGCTCACGCCGGCGCAACACGCCAGACCTACATGATCGGCAACGCCGTGGCGCTCGCCTGCCGAGAAGCGCGCGCAAGGCTGATCGCCGAACTCGCCTCCCATTGGGGTGTAGAGGCCGAAACGATCAAGTCCTTCAACGGCGAGATCTGGTCCGAAGGCTCCAACAACCGCATCTCGATGGAAGAAGCCGTCGACATCTGCAAGAAGCGCGGCGTCGTGCCGGTCGGCTCCGGCTCGTTCACGGCCCGCGGCACCGGCCTCGATCCGGCCGACGGTTCAGGCAGCCCCTGGCAGGCTTATGTGTTCGGCTGTCAGGTCGCGGAAGTGGAAGTCGATACGGTCACGGGCGAAGTTCAGGTGCTGGGCATGTGGGCGGTTCACGACGTGGGACGCGCGATCAATCCGCGCGGCGTCGAAGGCCAGATCGAAGGCGGTATCGTGCAGGGTCTCGGGCAGGCGCTGATGGAGGACTATCAGCTCGAAAACGGCCATACGAAGACGCACGGCTTCGCGAAATACATCCTGCCGACCTCGCTCGACATTCCGCAGATCACCTCGGTTCTGATCGAGGACCGCGATCCGCTCAGCCCGCTCGGTGCGAAAGGCATCGGCGAGCCGTCGCTTGTCCCGACCGCGCCCGCGATCATGAATGCGATCTACGACGCGGTCGGCGTGCGGATGACCTCGCTGCCCGCATCGCCCGAAAAGATCATCGCCGCGCTGAACGCCAAGCGCGAGTTGGCAGAAGCCCAGCGCATCGCGGCGGAATAGTCAGACTGGAGGCGGGCGCTCCCCTTACCGGCGCCCGTCTCGCCCTTTCAAGAACAAGACCAACAGGGGGCCGCCATGCCGGAAGAACGGCACGAAACCGAATTGAGCAAGGCAATGCGCACCCGTGCGCGGGTTATCCGCGAAGCTGGCGGACTGGACGCGGCCGTTGCGGGCGGCGCGCTCGACACGATCATCCGCGTCAGCCTCTCCGAAGCGCTGCTGCTCGGCCTTCTCAAGCAGGGCGTCCGCAAATATTTCGCGATTTTCGGACACGGCTCGACCGATCTCGGCGAGGCGCTGCGGGTCTACGAGGAAGAAGGCGTCACGCGCACGATCAATTGCCGCAATGAGGTCGAGATGGCCCATGCGGGCACGGCGCTTGCCTGGACCTATGGCGAGACCTGCGCGGTCGTCACCTCAATCGGCCCCGGCGCGCTGCAGGCTATGGCCGGATCGCTCGCCGCCTCATCCAATGGCATCGGCCTCTATCACATTTACGGCGACGAGACGACGCAGGGCGAAGGCTACAACATGCAGCAGATCCCGAAGGAGCAGCAGCACCTGTTCGGAACGATCACCGCTGCGATGTGGCAATCCTATGTGCTGCACACGCCTGGCGCGCTGCGCGACTGTCTGCGGCGCGGAACGGCCTGCGTGCATCATCCCTACCGGGCCGGGCCGTTCTACCTGCTGCTGCCGCTGAACACCCAGCCGCAGATGACCGAGGTCAATCTCGCGACATTGCCGGGCCGGTTCAGCGCGGCAAAGGTCGCGCCGGTCACGGATAAGAGCTATGGCGACGCCGTCAAGCGCATCGCTGCAGCGAAACGGCCGGTTATCAAGGCGGGTGGCGGCACGCGCGGCCATGACGAGATCATCCGCAAGCTGGCAGAACGGACCGGCGCGGCGGTCGTGCTCTCGCCTGGATCGACCGGCGTCCTGCCCGACAATCATCCGCAGAACATGCATGTCGGCGGTTCGAAAGGTTCGATCTCCGGCAACTACGCGATGGAGAACGCCGATCTGCTGATCGCGATCGGCACGCGCGCCGTGTGCCAGGCCGATTGCTCCGGGGTCGGTTATCCGAACGCGGAAGGCGTGATCAACATCAATGGCGACCTGAACGACCTGATGCATTACGCGAACACGGTCGGCTTGCCGGGCGACATCACGGCGGTGACGGCGCGGCTGCTGGACGAGATCGCCAAGTCGAACATGGTCGATCCGGCGGCAAAAGGCGCGTGGCTGTCCGCCTGCGCCGAAAAGAAAGCGGAGTGGGCGAATTTCAAGGCCGAGCGCTTCGCCGCAGCGCCGATCGAGGACGCTGCATGGCGCGCCCCCGTGCTGACGCAGCCCGTAGCTATCAAGCTCGCCGCCGATTACGCCAAGGCGCGCAACGCGGCGAAATATTTCGATGCGGGCGATGTGCAGGCGAACGGCTTCCAGATCGTCGAGGACGACAGGACGGGCGACACCTACACCGAAAGCGGCGCGTCCTACATGGGCTTTGCCGTCTCTGCGCTGCTCGCGTCCGCCGCCGCCGAGAATCCGCGCTACGGCGTGGCCTTCACCGGCGACGGCTCCTTCATGATGAACCCGCAGATCCTGATCGACGGGGTCGAGCATGGCGTCAAGGGCATCATCGTGCTGTTCGACAACCGGCGCATGGCGGCGATCACCGGCCTGCAGGATGCTCAGTACGGAAACGAATTCCGCACCAACGATAGCGTTCCGGTCGATTACGTGATGCTGGCCTCCGCCGTCAAGGGCGTGAAGGCGATCTTCGGCGGCCATGACGCGGACAGTTTCCGCGCGGCGCTGGAGGAAGCGGGAGCCTATGACGGCCTGTCGCTCGTTCATGTTCCGGTCTATGCCGGCGACGATCCTATCGGCGGAATGGGCGCATACGGATCATGGAACGTCGGCAACTGGGTCGAGGACGTGCAGGCCCGATATTTGAGACAGAAGATTTAGAGCGTGTAGCGCTAAACGGCTCCACCCTCACCCGGCGCATCGCGCCGCCTTCTCCCCTCAAGGAAGAGGGCAAGCAAGCCGCGAACTATCGTTCCATCAGCCCTTTCCCCTCGCGGGAGAGGGCGGAATGCGTCAGCATTCCGGGTGAGGGCAAACATGAAAGGCTTAGACAGTCATGTATCAGGATTTCCAGCTCTATATCGACGGCGAGTGGACGCCTGCGAAGGGCGGCGGCACGCGGCAGGTCTTCGATCCGTCGACGGAAGATGAGATCGGCAAGATCGCGGATGCGACGCCGGAAGACCTCGACCGCGCGCTGACTTCCGCCGAACGCGGCTTCGCGCAGTGGCGGCAGACCGGGACGTGGGAGCGCGCCGCAAAACTGCGCAAGGTCGCCGACCTGATCCGCGAGCGCGTCGACCAGATCGCGACAGTCATGTCGATCGAGACGGGCAAGCCGCTAGCCGAAGCCAAGGGCGAGACCGGCGGCGCGGCGGACCAGTTTGAATGGTACGCCGAGGAAGCCAAGCGCATCTACGGCCAGATCATCGGATCGCGCACACCGGATTCGCGCCTCGCCGTCATCTATCAGCCGGTCGGCGTCGTCGCGGCCTTCTCCGCGTGGAACTTCCCCGCGCTGC
>CAYOUE010000059.1:1754-6286 GCA_964407075.1 uncultured Hyphomicrobiaceae bacterium | reverse complement strand
GGCTGCTCGGTCATCATCAAGCCCGCAGGGGAAGCGCCGGGGTCCTGCGCACTGCTCGTGCAGGCCTGCCACGACGCGGGCATTCCCGCCGGCGCGGTCAATTTCGTCACCGGCCAGTCAAGCATGATCGCGAAGCACCTGATCGGCTCGCCGATCGTGCGCAAGGTGTCCGTGACCGGCTCGGTTCCGGTCGGCAAGGAAATCCTGCATCTGGCGGCGGACGGCGTGAAGAAGGTCTCGATGGAGCTGGGCGGACACGGGCCTGTGATCGTGTTCGACGACGCCGACGCCGAAAAGGCCGCCGAAGTCTGCGCCGCGACGAAGTTCCGTAATTGCGGGCAGGTGTGCATTTCGCCGACGCGATTCTATGTCCACGAGAAGAAGTACGACGCCTTTTCCTCGCGCTTTGCCGAGATCGCCAAGTCGATCAAGGTCGGGCGCGGGCTGGACGAGGGCGTGCAGATGGGGCCGATGGCGAATGCGCGCGGGCTTGAGACGATCAAGACGATGGTCGCCGATGCAGTCGAGCGCGGCGCGACAGTGCTTGCCGGCGGCAATCCGTTTGCTGAGCATAATCGCGGCTATTTCTTCGAGCCGACGGTGCTCGGCAATGTGCCCGACGATGCTATGGTCATGACCGAGGAACCGTTCGGTCCGGTCGCCCCACTTACGACGTTTACGGACTATGACGAGGTCATGAAGCGGGCGAACTCGCTGCCGTTCGGCCTCGCCGGTTATCTGTTCACGAACGATCTGCGGACGGCGACGCGCGCCTATGAAGATCTCGAAGTCGGCATGGTCGGTGTCAACGAGATGCTGCTGGCGGCGGCGGAAGCACCGTTCGGCGGCATCAAGGAAAGCGGCATGGGCCGAGAAGGTGGCTCGCTCGGCATCCACGATTATGTCGAGCCGAAATATGTTAAGATGAAGCTGCTTTGATTTGAAAGCCCCCTCACCCGGAATGCTGACGCATTCCGCCCTCTCCCGCGAGGGGAGAGGGCTGCACGAAGCGCCGGGTGAAGGTGGAGGAGCTGATCCGTTAGATAAACAAGAGGAACAAAATGGCGGATACGGACGATACGGGGTTTGCGCGCGGGCTGACCAATTACGGCGACAGGGATTTCTCGCTCTACCTGCGCAAGTCCTTCGCCAGCTCGATGGGCTATTCCCGTGAAATGCTGGCCAAGAAGATCGTCGGAATCGCCTACACGCCGTCCGGCTACAACAACTGCCACCGCCATTTCCCCGAGATGCTAGAAGCCGTGAAGCGCGGCGTGCTTGCCGCCGGGGCGCTGCCGATCGAGTTTCCGACCGTTTCTCTCGGCGAGGTCTTCCTCAATCCGACCAGCCTGAAATTCCGTAACCTGATGTCAATGGACACGGAGGAAATGATCCGTGCCCAGCCGATGGACACAGTTGTACTAATGGGCGGCTGCGACAAGACGGTCCCGGCGCAGCTCATGGGCGCGGCATCGGCGAACGTTCCCGCGATCCAGATCGTTGCCGGGCCGATGATGACGTCGCGCTATGGCGGCGAGCGGCTCGGGGCGTGCACGGATTGCCGCCGTTTCTGGGCGAAATACCGCGCAGGCGAGATCGACGATGAGGGGATCAACGAAATCGAGAGCCGTCTTGCAACCACCGCCGGAACCTGCGCCGTGATGGGCACGGCTTCGACGATGGCCTGCATTGCCGAGGCGCTCGGTATGACGCTGCCCGGAACCGCCGCCATCCCCGCTGTCAATGCGGACCGGCTGCGCGCGGCGGAAGCGACGGGCGCGGCCGCCGTCCGCCTCATCGAGAACCCGGTGCGCCCGAGCGAGATCATTACGCACGCATCGGTCGTGAACGCGCTGCGCGTCCTGCTGGCGCTCGGCGGCTCGACCAACGCCATCGTCCACCTGACGGCCATCGCGGGACGCCTCGGCATCGGCATATCGCTCAGCAGGCTGAACGAACTGTCCGATACGACGCCGGTTCTCGTCAACCTCAAGCCGGTCGGCGCGCATTACATGGAGGACTTCCATTTTGCCGGCGGCCTCGGCGCAGTGCTGCGAGAACTGAAGCCGCTGCTGAACCTCGACTGCAAGACCGTGACCGGCGAGACGCTGGGCGAACGGCTCGAAGCGCCGCTCGGCAAGATCGACCGCAATGTCATCGCCAGCGCCGCCGAACCGATCGAGCCGCAGGGCGGGCTGGTCGCCCTGTTCGGCAATCTCGCACCGCGCGGCGCGATCCTGAAACGCTCCGCCGCCGACCGCAACCTGTTCGAGAAGGAAGGCCGCGCCGTGGTCTTTACCTCGCTCGCAGACCTTGCCAAACGCATCGACGATCCCGAACTCGACGTTGCGCCCGATGATTTTCTCGTGCTGCAGAATGCCGGACCTGCCAGCGCAGCCTGTATGCCGGAAGCCGGTTACCTGCCGATCCCGAAGAAGCTGTCGTCCAGGGGCGTCAAGGACATGGTCCGCATATCCGACGCCCGCATGTCCGGCACCGCCTTCGGCACGATCATCCTGCATGTCGCGCCGGAAGCTGCGGTCGGAGGGCCGCTCGCGCTCATCCGCAATGGCGACCGTATCAGGCTGTCCGTGAAGGAGCGCAGGATCGACCTGCTCGTCGACGATGCCGAACTGGAGAGCCGCCGCGCCGAATTCACGCCGCAGACCCGCAATCCTGAAACACTGCGGGGATATGACCGCATCTATGCGGAAAACATTCTGCAGGCGGACGAAGGCTGCGACTTTGCGTGTCTGAAGCCGTCGGCCTCCTAACCCGCATTTCACCAAACGCATTCCGCGCGCAGGCGGGGACTGCGTCAGCTATCCGTGGAAGACTTCTTGTCCTGCCGGTTGATCGGATAGCCGCTTGCCGGCCCGCGCAGGGGCTGGATCAGCATCCGGTCGAGCCAGAGATCGCGCCGCGTGCGGAACTGCTCGATGCCGATGGTCATGCCGTCATGCCCCTTTTCCGGCTGCGCGCGGTAGGTTCCCATAAGACGATCCCACCACGGAAGATTGAAGCCGAAATTCGAGTTGGTTTCATGCGGCGCAATCGAATGATGCACCCGGTGCATGTCTGGCGTCACGACAATCCAGCGCAGGACGCGGTCCACCGGCCTTGGAATGTCGACATTGGAATGGTTGAACATCGAGGTGGCGTTCAGCAGCACTTCGAAAATCAGCACGGCCACGGCGGGCGGCCCGAGCGCCGCCACCACTGCGAGCTTGATGCCCATCGACAGCAGGATCTCGACCGGATGGAAGCGCAGGCCGGTCGTCACGTCGAATTCGAGATCGGCGTGATGCATCCGGTGCAGCCGCCACAGCGCGGGGACCGCGTGAAACATGACGTGCTGCAGGTAGATCGCCAGATCGAGCGCCAGCACCGAGACGACGACAGCCAGCCAGAACGGCGCGCCGAAGACATTGAGCAGCCCCCATCCCCGTTCTTCGGCGATGACCGCAAGCCCTACCGCCAGTATGGGAAAGCTCAGCCGCACCAACAGCGTGTCGATCGCGACCACGCCGAGATTGTTGCTCCAGCGCAGGAGTCGCGGAATCTCCCTGCGCCGCCGGGGGGCGGCGAATTCCCAGGCCGCCATCGCCGCCAGCACGCCGATGAAAAATCCAATGCGGATCAGCGCTTCATTGTCCTGTATGAAAGCCTGCATCGTTTAGCCCGAACCTTTGCCGCGCCAAAATTCGCCTTGAAGCCTAACATAGTCCCGATCATTAATTCCGTAAGCGGCGAACCGCAATTTGCCGCGCCTGTTCACGAAAAAACGGAAACGCCGCCATGTCCAGCCGCCTGCCCTTCACGCCGCTCGTCGACGCCCTGCCCGCCTCCGTGCCCTTCGTCGGACCGGAAACGCAGGAGCGCCAGCGCGGCGCGCCGTTTCTCGCCCGGATCGGGGCGAACGAAAGCGTGTTCGGCCCTTCGCCCGCCGCCATCGAAGCGATGCGCGAGGCGGCGGCGGATGTCTGGAAATACGGCGATCCCGAAAACCACGATCTGCGCGCCGCGCTCGCCCGCCATCACGGCGTGAAGCCGGAGAACATCGCCGTCGGCGAGGGGATCGACGCGCTGCTCGGCTATCTCGTGCGGATGACGGTCGCCGAAGGTGCGCCGGTCGTCACCTCGCGCGGAGCCTATCCTACCTTCAACTATCACGTGACGGGCTTCGGCGGGCGGCTCGAATTCGTCCCGTACAAGGACGATCATGAAGACCCGGAAGCCCTCCTCGCCCGGGCGCGGGAGACCGGCGCGCCGCTGATCTACATCGCCAATCCCGACAATCCGATGGGCACCTGGCATGGCGCGGAAACGGTCGCGCGGATGATCCGCGAAACGCCGGAGACCGCGATCCTCTGCCTCGACGAGGCCTATATCGACTTCGCGCCGGACGGGACCGCGCCGCCCATCGACGTGAGCGTGCCGAACGTCATCCGCTTCCGGACGTTCTCGAAGGCTTACGGCATGGCTGGCGCGCGCGCCGGCTACGGGATCGCGCATGAGGATCTGGCGCTCGC
>CAYOUE010000059.1:0-1744 GCA_964407075.1 uncultured Hyphomicrobiaceae bacterium | reverse complement strand
CGCAGGCCGGGGCGCTGGCGGCGCTCGGCGACCGGGACTGGCTGGCGGAGGTGCGCGGGAAGGTGCGCGGCTCGCTCGCCCGGATCGCGGAGATCGCGCGGGCGAACGGTCTGCAGCCGCTGCCGACGGCCGCGAATTTCATCGCCATCGACTGCGGGCGGGACGGCGAATATGCGCGCGCGATCCTCAACGCGCTGATTTCGAAGGGGATTTTCGCGCGGATGCCGTTCGCCGCGCCGCAGGACCGCTGCATCCGCATCTCGGCGGGCCGCCCGCACGAGCTGGACGCGCTCGCCGAAGCGCTGCCGGGCGCGCTCGGCGATGCGGCGGCGTGACGGGTTTTGCGACGCGATACCCTTCACATCGGAGCGTAGCCCGGATGGAGTGAAACGAAATCCAGGGACCGGAGAATGGGCCGCCCCCTTTCCCTCTCCCGCCCGTGAACCTTTGCGGTGAACGGCAAGCGTTCAACTTGGGAGAGGGAGAAAAAGGCATGCTGAGGCAAGGAAAAGGCCGCCCCCGGCGAGGGGACGGCCTTCATTTCAGGCGAAGATCAGAGGATCAGAAATTGATCTTGCTACCGATGAAGACATATTCTTCGGACTGGCCTAGGTCGTCTTCCGCATTGCGGTAGAAGGCGTAGATATCCATCGCAGCGGAGTCGAAGGCCTGCGTAATGCCGAAGCCCCAAAGCTCAGATTCGTTGCTCTCCCAGTGAGGAGCATTGGCTGTCGACAAGCTGTATTCGCCATATTCACCGTAAATCGTGGTGGTTCCGTATGGAAGCCAAACCTTTGATATACCGGCGGTGACATGCCAGAAATCTTTCGACACATCCTCATCGCCACCGACATTATCCTTCTCGCCGGCTGCGAAAGAAGCGAACAAACCAGTCGGAACGTGCATTACGGACAAGGCGCCGAATACAGCTTCTTCGTCATACCCGCCGTCGACTTCATGCTCGTAATAGCCGATGCCCGCGGCGATGCGGAAAGCGTTGAACTCGCCGCTGTAGCGGAGCGCAACATCCCAATATTCGCCGAATACATCCGTAGTGCCCGACGCATCGGCACGACCTTCGTCCTTGTCGAGATTGTCGCTCCACGTTGCCGACAGAATAAAGCCGGCGATGGAGGGCGAGTCGTAGCGGGCGATGTCGCCGCGATCGAGTTCGAAGTGATCGACGTTCACGACCGATTCGAATTCTGGTCCGGCCCCGCCATAGACGCCGTAGCCGAGCGTAATTTCGGACAGGCCGTCGGTCGCGACCCAGGCTTCGCCGACAGTCAGGCGGCCGAGCTGCTCGCTCTCGATCCAGAGATTATTCTGGCGGATCGTCGCGGCGGAACCCTGGTCGCCGGCCGTGTTGATTTCGATCACATAACCAGCGTTCCAGCCCGGCTTCAGCGAAGCCGAACCGCGGATGCCGAAGCGGCTTGGGCCGTCGTCTTCAAGCGTCGTATCGCTTGAATTCGCAAACACTTTCTTTTTCTGATCATTATTCCAATAGTCAAACTCAGTCGTATCCTTAATCAGGATGCCGCGGTTGACGAAGCCGTAAACCTGCAACGAAACGACGCGGTTGCCTTTGCGGGCGGTCGTGGCTTCCAGCTCGGCGACGCGCTCTTCAAGGTCTGCGCAGCATCCGCCGCCCAGGTCCGCTGCCTTTGCAGGCGAGGCAAAACCGATCAGCGCGCCGGCTGCGGCTGCCAGTGCAATGCGACTGGTCATCTTCATGGATCCC
>CAYOUE010000058.1:14898-16715 GCA_964407075.1 uncultured Hyphomicrobiaceae bacterium | reverse complement strand
ATCCGCAACATGGCCCAGTCGATCAAATCCTGCCTTGCCGAGGCAAGTTAAGCCACTCCCGCATGCTCTGATGGCGGTCATCAAAGGCCGCCATTTTTTTTCGCTTGAAATGTAACGTAATAACATATGCCTGGTCACCGGCACGCGCCAGGTCAACACCGGAACGGCTATGCGGGCCGTCTCGACGGATGCGGACAGAATGGAAGAATTTCATCCGCCAGAACACAGCGTCGCCTCAAGCAATATGATCACGCTGGAAGTTACCGGCCTCTGAAGTTCCTGCCGGGCCGAAGCGAGCGCGTAAACATCGATGCCAACGATCCACGTCATTCTTCTTTCCGGATTTTTCGGCAGCGGCAAGACCAGCTTGCTCAGCGAAATCATCCATTCTGGAGAGTTTGAAGAAACCGCACTTCTCATCAATGAGTTCGGAGATATTCCACTTTATCAGGACTTTTGTCCTGGATGATGGAGCGGCTTTGGTTATCGCTTCATCCGGTTGCATCTGCTGCGAGGCGCGCAGCGAGCTGTTCGAGAGCCTCAATGACCTCATGGTAAACGGAATCGCCGCGCCGATGGTCGAGCGCCAGCTCGACCACCTCGTCCCGCTGGCCCGCCTCGCTCGCCCAGTCGCGGAAGCTGGACCGAAGTCCGTGGACCGTGGATCCATGTCCGCGCAGATCGCGCATCAGCTTCAGCATCGCCATGTTCGACAGCGGCTTTCCCGCCGTGCCGGCGCTGAACAGATATCCCTCGCGCCGGGGCAGCGCTTCGAGGATTGCGATGGCCGGCTCGCTCAGCGGAATGCGGAATGGCCGGCCCGCCTTCGTCCGGCCTTCCGGCATCGACCAGAGCCTGGCGTCCGGATCGATCTCGGACCATGTCGCTCCGATGGTGTCGCCCGTCCTGCATGCGGTCAGGAGCGTGAACAGCAGCGCTTTCGCCGAGACGGATCGACGCGCCATGAGTTCTGCCGCGAACGCGGGAATATCATCGACGGCAACGGCCTCATGATGCTTCACCCGCGTTGACAGCGGCGAGAGCAGATGCTCGAGCTGGCCTTTCCAGGCTGCCGGGTTGTCGCCGCTCCGATATCCCGCTGCGCGCGCGTAGTCCAGAATGGTCTCGATCCGCCCGCGAACCTTCTTCGCCGTCGAGGGCGATCCGTGCCACACGGCCTTGAGCGCCGCAGCGACATCCCGCGCCGCGATGGTGTCGACGGGAAGCTTCGCCAGCTTGCCCGCATGCCGCTTGAGCGAGTTGCGCCTCGTCGCTTCGGCCTTGCGGTCCCGCCAGCCCGATGCGTGCGCCGCGATGTATTTCGCGGCCATGTCCTCGAAGGTCGGGCAGGCCTGTTCGCGGACGCGGCGGGACGGCAGGCGGTCGTGGTACATCTCGAGGCGCATCTTCAGTGCCGCGGCCTTGGCCTCGCCGAGCGGAACGAGGCGCGTCGCTCCCAGCCCGCGCCAGATCGCCTTGCCGTTGCGCGTGCCGCGGAACATCCAGGACCGGCGTCCATCGGCGATGAACAGGAACAGGTTCGCAGCGACGCGGTGCTTCCCCGGCGCCGTGATCGCGCGGACCTGCGATGCGGTCAGTTCCTTCCCTGCCATTGCGTTACGCGTCCTGGTACTCGTGTCTGGTCGGCGTACCACATGTGAAAATATGGCGTAATTGCGGCAGGTTAGCCGGTGGGATTTAATGGAGTATTGAATGGCATTGAAGGGGCTGATCGAAAACCCCGACACAAAGCCGCCACAATGCTGAAGGGTGGCGGAGAGAGAGGGATTCGAACCCTCGGAACGTTTGCGCGCTCA
>CAYOUE010000058.1:0-14888 GCA_964407075.1 uncultured Hyphomicrobiaceae bacterium | reverse complement strand
CGCCTACACGCGTTCCAGGCGTGCGCCTTCAACCACTCGGCCACCTCTCCAGAATGCCGCACTATAGCGCCGGCAATGCTGAACGCAAGCGTTGCAGCCTGGCATCTGGAGGAAATCTTGCGAGCCGGCCGAGGGTTTGCTAGCTCTTGTCAGGTAACGGAAGAAATGGATGGCGGCGATGATCTTGCGCCTGCTCGGTTACTGTTTTTTATGCGCAGCGACTGCGGCGCTCGCCTATGACGGAATGCGGATGATCGCGGACAACGGCAGGCTCGCATTCACAACGCTGGAAATGCATTGGAGCGCGATTTCGCCTGCAACCCTTTCTTCAGCCCGTGAGGCCGTTGAAAGCCTCAGCCCGCTGATCTGGACGCCCTTAGTGTCATCGGTCCTGCTGCTGCCGGCCTGGATCGCGGCGTTGGGGCTCGGATGCATTCTCTATCTGGGGGGATACCGGCCGCCCCGCTCTCCGATTCCGGACGGGATATAAAAATGGTCGGGCGCGTCCCGGGGGAGGAAACGGGAGCGCGCCCGTCTTATGCATCGCCCTGGCGGGCGTCAACGCAATCTGTCAGGAATGCTGAAACCGTCCTGTCCCGGCTCGGGAAATTTCAGTCCAGTTTCAGCGCGGTCTTTTCCCAGAAATTCACCGTATCGCCTTCCAGATGGCCTCTTTCAGGCGATGCCTGAGCCGCCGAAAGGCTGGCGATCAGAACGAGCGTCGTCAGAAACGCGCCAATAAGCTTGTACATGTTCATCTCCATTGCTTCTTTTGCCGCATTAACGTCAGCGGGCGTTTTTTTATTCGATGAAATTCAGATGGTGGGGAGTCACAGCCGTGAGAAGTGCGCATCAGCAAGGCGTGAACGGCATTGATCTCTTGTGAATTCTGGCGTGGAGAATGGTTTCCACATCGTAAAACGCCTTCCGGCGCCTGCCGGTGCGCAACGGGCCGGGGAGGATGGCCGAGCTGCGAACCGGAGACGCCGGAGGGCGAATATGCCGATTAGAATCAGTCGTTGCCGAACTGGCTCCAGAAGGCCAGGTTTTCGCTGATCGAAGCGTCCTTGCCCGGAACGGGGCCGGCGGATGCTGCGGAAACAGTGCCGATCAGAGCGAAAGCGACCAGGGCAGTGCTGAGGATCTTCTTCATTGTTCTCTCCAATTCTTTATTGATTGCATATCTGTTTGCATTGATTGGAAGCGGTCCGGTTACATTGCTCCCGGACCGCCATTGCGCGGTTAGTCGCGCTCGCTGAACTGGCCCCAGAATTTCAGGTGCTCGGCGATCGGAGCGTTCGGCGCCGGAACTTCGATGGCGGATGCTGCGGAAACCGTGCCGATCAGGGCGAATGCGACGAGGGCGGTGCTGAGGATCTTTTTCATGTGTCTCTCCAATTCGTTCTTGATTGAGGTGTTTGTGTTTACGTCGGAGTTTGCGGTCCGGTTTCATCAGCGCCGGACCGCATGAACCCGATTAGTCGCGCTCGCCGATCTGGCTCCAGAAGTTCAGGTGGTCCTGAAGAGGAGCGTTGGGCGCGGGAACTTCGATTGCCGAAGCTGCGGAAACGCCGCCGATCAGGGCGAGTGCGACGAGAGCGGTGCTGAGGATCTTTTTCATGTTCATCTCCATTTGAGTTTTGCTTTTCGATCATCGGAGCTTTTTCGCTGTCCGATGACTGGGAGATGGGGCGCGTCCGGTGAGGAAAAAGACCGCTTCAGCAACGCGTGAATGCGATTGATCGGCAGGTGAAAAAACGTGACGCTTGGGCGGTCTCCGCGTGATCCGCATGTGAACAGGGCCAGGGACAAACGGCCCCCAGCCCTTGGAAAAACCCTGTGAATTCAGTTAATTAGGAGTCAAGGCGTGGTTCGCTCCGACAAAGGAGCGCCGTTGCGTCAGCCCGTAATACGCCAAAGTTGAAAGCCAATGGCGGCAAACAGCGCCAGCGCAAGGACGCCGACGAACATCACCCAGCCGTATCTCTCCTTCTTGCGGATCGCGTCCAGCTTGTCCTCAGGGATTTCCGGCGCGTCCCAGGGCGGTTCGTCCTGAATGACGGCGCGAATCCCCGATTTCCCCTCAACCGCGCCCCGGTGCGTGATGGGCACGACCGCGCGCTCGGCGATCTGTTCGGCGACGGTGTGAAAAGGAATCCAGGGATCCTGCGGATTCTCCTGCACATAGCCGAGTATGAGACGCCGTCCGTCTTTTCGGACAAGGCTCGCAGACTGCACGATGACCGGCAGCATGAAATAACGGTAAACTTCCGAGCGTGTTTCCACTGCAGCCAGGTCGTCATAAGGGATCTTGCATTGAGCATAGGGGAATACGGGCGTCGGGCCGCGCCAGTTCGGGAGCACGAAACTCGCTTCCTTCTCACCCAGCTTGATCTCCGAATGGGAACTCGCAAAGAGAAACAGCCCGACATAAAACAGCATAAATGCGCCGAGCACGAACATGACGCCGAAAATGATCGAGTCCAGTTGCAGGTTGCGCATCGCTAGCCAGACCGAGCCTGCAATAGCGTTGACCATGAACAGGAGCAGGATCAGGAAGAAGATGCTCAATATGGTCTGCAAGGCGCGCGGCGGCTTGTAGGTCAGCATCTCGGACTTCGCGTCGCTCTCAGTCATCTCGCTTCTCCGTTGGCCGCCGGGGCGTGTGCGCTCAGGCCGCAATCCATCCAGATCCGGAAGGTAAACCGATGCATAACGCCGTCAAGATGAAAAGCGCGGAAGGACGGCGCAGATATCGTTGGCGGCCAAAGCCGGAAGTCCCATATTATGAAAATCATGGCGTCATGGAGAAATCTCGATGGGACTTTTTACGTCTTACAAGACGAAAATGCCTGAGCCGGGCAAAGCTCTGCCTGGCCGGAGCGACCCGATCAGGACAGCGGAACGGCATCATGTCTCCGGCCGTCCGATCAAGGGTCCTTATCCGGATGGTCATGAGAAGGCGATGTTCGGCCTCGGGTGCTTCTGGGGCGCGGAGAAGGCATTCTGGAGCCTGCCAGGCGTTCATGTCACCGCCGTCGGCTATGCGGGCGGAGAAACACCGAACCCCACTTATGAAGAAGTATGCTCCGGCCGCACCGGGCATAATGAAGTCGTGCTGGTGGTCTACGACCCTGCGGCGATCTCCTACCAGGATCTGCTGAAAGCTTTCTGGGAAAGCCACGATCCGACCCAGGGGATGCGCCAGGGCAACGACGTCGGCACGCAATACCGCTCGGGCGTCTACGCTTTCTCGCAAGAGCAGGCGGAACAGGCGCGCGCCTCGAAGGAAATGTACCAGAAGGCGCTCGGCTCGCGCGGTTACGGTGCGATCACGACCGAGATCATCGACGCGCCGGCCTTCTATTTCGCCGAAGACTATCACCAGCAATATCTGTCGAAGAACCCCTTCGGCTATTGCGGGCTGGGCGGGACCGGCGTGAGCTGCCCCGTTGGCGTGGCGGCGGCCGGATAGCCGCCGCGCGCCGTGGCAGCCGCTAACGGAAGCGGGTCATATCGAAGCTGGTGTAGCATTCGCGGCTGGGCAGGTTGGTCTTGCCGCTGATCGCGTCGGCGAAGGCTTCGCCGAGATTGACCTCCGGCTCCTGCGAGCGGATGCCAACGACGATGAGCGGCCTTTGCCACGCTGTGTTGTCCTGTTCGGCAGCGCCCTCGCACTGGCCGGTGTACTGTCCAAGATTGAGTACCCAGATCGGCTTGTCCTCAGCGGAGATTGTGGCGAGCCATTCCGCCGCCGTCGCCCCGCGGCGCTGCGCGCGCGCCGTCTCCGCCGCGACCTGTCCTTCCTGCGAGGCAAGTCCGACCGCGATCACGGCACCGGAGCGGCCTAGACCTTCGCGCAACTCCGGTGTGAAAATGCGGTCGGGAACGTCGGCATTGGAGATCAGCGCGCCGTTCTGGACGAGGATCCTGTCGCTGCGCTGCGCCCAGGTGAGGTCTGGCGGCAGCACGGCGACGTCGAAACCGGCGCGGCGGCCTTCGAGATCGCGTCCTTCGATGGGATAGATGAGCGAAGATCCCCAGTTTTCGGTCTCAACCGTCTGGACCGAGGGACCGAGGAACGGCAGATATTCGCGGCGCAAGTCGGGATCGGCAACCACCACGACGGCTGCGACCGCTACGGCTGCGGTACCGCTTGTGACGGCGACGGACGTGGCCGTGTGCGTCTTGAACATGTTGACCAGCCACTGGAACCACTCGTAGCGGCCTTTCCATTTGTCATATTGCTGATATCCGCGAAAACCGGCTCCGAATATGCTGTCTCGGCGGTCATCTTTTTTTTCCTGCGGCTCGCTTGTTTCGCTTCCGGTCATGGCATCCTCCCGCTTTGCGCCCTAAGTATGAGGCGGCATCATAAGCCGTTAACCATTTCCATAAAAGGCATATGAAGCCGCCCGGAAGAAGATCGTGAGACGTGGAGCCTCACCTCGTCAGTACGCATCGCAAGGCGGGGCGATCCATGTTGTTTCAGCCTCTCCTCCGCGCGGCTAGCGTGCGGGACTGCAACCTGCGGCCAAACTTGCTATCCTTAGGACAGGGAACGAAGGAATCAGGAACGCCCGGATGCCGTTCTGGAACCTCTGGCGCAGCGAAAAGCCGATGCAGACGCCTGCCGAGCGCCAGGAAGAAGCGATTGCCTTTCTCGCTTCGCCGGAGGCCCATCCCGGGACGGCGGGCGGCGTGGAGCGGATCGACACGCATGGAGCGGTCATTTTTCTCGCAGGCGCACGCGCGCTGAAGCTGAAACGTGCCGTCAAGCTCGCCTATCTCGACTTCTCCTCCATCGAGAAACGCCGCGCGGCGCTTGAGCGCGAGTTGACGCTTAACAAGAGGACAGCGCCGGAGCTCTATCTCGGGCTGAAGCCGGTGATCCGGCGCGCGGACGGAACGCTTGGCCTCGGAGACGGAGAAGGGCAGGGCGAAGTCCTCGACTGGGTTCTGGAAATGAACCGGTTCGATCAGGACGCCCTGCTGGACAGGTTGGCTTCGCAAGGCGCGCTCAGCCGGACGCTTCTCGAAGCGCTGGCGCATTCCGTCCACGGATTTCACCGCGCCGCGCCGAGCGTTCCGCGCTCGGACTGGCCCGCCAGCCTCGATCGCGTCGCGGGGACCGTCAGGGCGGCGCTGGCGCACGAGGCTTTCGCGCCGCTCGATCTTCATGACGCGATTACGCGTCTCGACGCGGAATTGTTGCACCTCGCCCAGCTGATGCATGAGCGGCGCAGGGCCGGTTTCGTGCGCCGCTGCCACGGCGACATGCACCTCAACAATATCGTGCTGATCGGCGGCGAGCCGCGCCTGTTCGATGCGCTGGAGTTCGACGAGAAGCTGGCGACGATCGATATCCTTTACGACCTGGCGTTTCTGCTCATGGACCTCTGGCGGCGGGGGCTGCGGGAGGGCGCCAATTGCGTGCTGAACAGCTATTTCATCCACGCCGCATCGGCGCGCGAATGGGAAGGGCTGCGGCTGATGCCTTTGTTCATGGCCTTGCGCGCCGGCGTAAGGGCGATGGTCGGGTTGGATGAATTAAACCTGAAGCAGGACACTATCCGTTTACAGGAGGGTATCCGCGACTATGCGCGCCTGTTCGCTGCGCTCATCGCACCGCCGCCGCCGCGTCTGGTGGCGGTCGGAGGGCTTTCGGGCACAGGTAAGACAACGGTCGCCCGCGCGCTCGCCCCAAGTCTGGGAGTCGCGCCAGGCGCGATCCACCTGCGCAGCGACGTGGAGCGCAAAGCGATGTTCCGCGCGGGAACGGAACAACCGCTGTCCGCCGGCTGCTATAGCAGAGAAGCGACCGTCATGGTTTATCAGCGCCTTCTGGCCAAGGCCCGCCCGGTTCTGCTCGCGGGGCATTCGGTCGTTGTTGACGCCACTTTCGCGGCGCCCGAGGATCGCCAACATCTTGACGATCTCGTCCGGCAGACCGGCGTTCCGCTGGAGGCGCTCTGGCTCCAGGCCCGACAGGATCAGATGATCGCACGCGTCACGGCCCGCCGCGGCGACACCTCCGACGCAGATGCCGCGGTCGTCCGCCAGCAGATCGAGACTTCAAGCACGAGTTGTCCCGAGGGCTGGATCGCGCTCGGTGCGCATGGGACACCTGACGAAACCGCCGCCGGCGCCAGGCAGGCACTGGGCATAGGGAGCGGGGCAGGGGATAGCCTGCCGCCAGCGCCAACAGGCTGAAAAGATTTCGTTAAGTTTCAGTTCATCTGCGCAGGCGTAGGGTTGGCACGTTGCTGAGGAGCAACGGTCAAGAGGGACCCCAATGCAACGGCTGTTTCTATCTTCATTTGTTGCTCTCGGATTGCTGGCCGCGCCCGCGATCCAGGCCCATTCCGCCGAAGCCGTCAAATTCAGCGCTCAACTCAGCCAGACCGTCCTGCCGGAAGGCCGGGACGGCCGCGTCTACCTGCGCGTCGCGCTCGAAGGCATCCCTTACGAACAGGAAGGCGAGCGCATTCCGGCAAATGTGATGCTCGTCATCGACCAGTCCGGCTCGATGCAGGGCGACCGCATCGAACAGGCGAGGGAAGCTGCGTTGATGGCCGTCGAACGCCTCGGCGACGACGACGTGCTTGGCATCGTTTCCTACAGCGACAACGCCTATGTCCATGTGCCGGCGGGCGAGCTTCGCGACGTTTCGGATGTGCGCGCCGCGATCCGCAGGCTTGAGGCAGGCGGACGCACGGCGCTTTACGCCGGCGTCAGCCAGGGGCTTCGCGAACTCGGCGAATTCGTCGATCCTTACAAGGTCAATCGCGTGATCCTGCTCTCGGACGGGCTTGCCAATGTCGGACCTTCCACGCCCCGCGAACTTGCCGCGCTTGGCCGCGAAGCCGCGCAGCAGGGGATTTCGGTCACGACCATCGGTCTCGGCCTCGGCTATAACGAGGATCTGATGACCCAGCTTGCGCTGGCGAGCGACGGCAACCACGCCTTCGTCGAAGACCCGGAAGATCTCATCTCCATCTTCAACGCCGAGTTCGGCGACGTGCTGGCCGCGGTCGGCGGCGAGGTCGAGATCATCATCGAGTGCCCGGACGGCTTCGAGCCGGCGCGCGTGCTCGGCCGGGAGGCGCGCATCGAGGACGGCAAGGTCATCCTCAAGCTGAACCAGCTATACGCCCGGCAGGAAAAATACGTGATCGTCGAGCTGAGCGTCGCAGATGAGCGCGCCACGGGAGAAGCCAGCGCTGCCTCGGTGGAAGTGAAATACACCGATCTGCGCTCCAAGGAGCGCCGGACCATAAGCGGCGATGCAATGCTGAAGTTCAGCGCCTCGGACGTCGAGGTCAAAGCGGGTGTCAACAAGGCCGTTCACGCCGCAGTCGCCACCCAGATCGCGACGGAGCGCAGCGAGCAGGCGGTCGCACTGCGCGACAGCGGCAAGATCGAGGAAGCAAGGAAACTGCTGCAAGACAATGCGGACTATCTGGCCGAGGAAGCCGGAAAACTGCCGCCCGAAGCCGCAGCGCCGCTCACCAGTCTTGCCGAACGCAACAAGAACGATGCCGAAAATTTGAACGGCGAAAACTGGGATCGCACGCGCAAATCCATGCGTGCGCTACAATATAAAAACAAGGTGCAACAGAGCTATTAGCCCAATCTGTTGACGCTTTTTCCCCTGCTCCATGCCCCCTGGAGCAAAAGGCGAAGCGGTCCGGAACTCCCCTGCCCTCGAAAATCCGGACCGCTTCGCCGCCCTTTCCATCCGATGGACGCCGTTGACAGCAGGCCGGAAGATCGCAGAAAAAGACTAAGGGTCACCGGCTGCGATACAGCCCGCCGCAATTCGAGGAGATGTCGTCATGATGACACGCCGCTCCCTTCTGGCTTTCAGCGCATTTGCCGGGCTCGGCTTCTATTCTACTGCGCGCGCGGAAAGCCCGCCCGCCGTGACGGTTCACAAGGACGCCAATTGCGGCTGCTGCGGTCTGTGGGTTGACCATCTGCGCGAAGCCGGCTTCGCGGTTTCAGTGAACGACGCCGCCGCGCTCTGGGCGATCAAGCAGAGGCTCGGTGTGCCGCAAGCCCTCACTTCCTGCCATACGGCGGAAGTGGCCGGTTACATCGTCGAGGGCCACGTTCCCGCTTCTGCGATCCTGCGCCTGCTGGATGAAAGGCCCGAGGCTATCGGCCTTGCCGTGCCCGGAATGCCGATCGGCTCGCCGGGCATGGAAGTCGAGGGCCATGAGCCGGAGACCTATGACGTCGTGCTGTTCGGCAGCTTCGGCGACCGCGTCTACGCGCGTTACAAAGGCGCGGATCCGGCCTGACCCGGAAGCGCCTGCCCACCTGTCCCCAGCGTTGACATTCCGTCCCCGGCTCTTTCGAAAGGGTAGGGGAGAGAACGCGCCCGCTTCCCGGCTGGAGCGGGATCACCCGGTTGGAGACAATATCGTAATCCCAGCACAGGCAGGGATCTTTTCCGTGTAATCTTCGCGGGACTGAACACGCAGGCGGGGATCCGGGACTCCTGTTGCATGGATCGCCGTTTCCACGGGGATTGCGGATGAGTGTGGAGCAGGTGTTTCCGTAAAGGATGATTCTTTCCGGCGCCGGATTGTTGCTTTGCATTTTGGCCGTACAGGGATTACGGCCAATGTTGCAGGGCTGATTCCCCGCGTGCAGAAGCGCGGCTCAAGCTTTTGCTCAGCCAGGAAAGACGGACGACCTGCTTATGGCCGACGACACATCCACGCCAGGATCTGGATTGCGGGGGCGGTTGACCGGTGCGGTGCTCATAGCGACGCTCGGCCTCATGATCGGTCTTGAGTGGCATGGCGCGGCTTTCTTTCTACATGGCGCGGCTGTCGGGGTTACGCTCTTCCTGCTGCTCGCGACCGGACAGGCGCCCTGGTCCCGGCGGATCTTCGTCATTGTCGGCATGGCGCTGTTCGCCGCCGCCGTCGCGACCCGCAGCGACTGGCTGGAGATCACGGAAGCCGGGCTGAGGAGCGCGGCCTTCATCGCAGCCTTCTTCACCGCATCCGCCTGCCTGCGCAACGCCTCGGCGACGTCGCCTTCGATCCAGAGCTGCGGGCGCTTCCTCGCCGACCAGCCGCCCGGACGCCGCTATCTGGCGCTCACGCTAGGCGGACACCTCTTCGGCATCGTCCTGCTCTACGGCGCAATCGTCCTGCTCGGCACGCTGGCCGAAGAGAACGCACGGCGCGAACCGGACGCAAGAATCCGCGCAATCCGCATCAGGCGGATGATGCTGGCGATCCAGCGCGGTTTCGTCTCGACGCTCTGCTGGTCGCCACTCGCCTTCGCCATGGCCATCTCGACGACCCTCGTGCCCGGCGCAAGCTGGGGAGACGCGGTCGGCCTGTGCCTTGTCAGCGGTCTCATCATGGCCAGCCTGGGCTGGACGCTCGACACGATCTTCAAGCCGCGCGTCGTCGCGCCGCGCCCGAAGCCGCCCGGTTCCTGGGCCGCCAGCCTCGCCCCGATGCTGGCCTTGCTCGCAATCCTGATCGCGGCTGTCGGCGCGCTCCAGATTGCGACGGGGATCCGCGCCGTCGCCATCGTGCTGGTCGTGGTTCCAGTGATCGCTTTCGTCTGGGTGGCCTTGCAGAACGCCGGGGGCGATCCGCTGGGCAATGCGGCCAGACGCGCCGCGCTCTATTCGCGCGAACTCGTCATATACAGGTCCGAACTGGTGCTGCTCGTCATGGCGGGCTTCATCGGCACGCTGGGGTCGAGCCTGATCTCGCCGCTGGTCGGCGCCTCGGGCTTCGACCTCGCGACGCTGCCGGGCTGGCTGATTCTCGTCTCGCTGGTCTGGATCATTCCGCTCACCGGACTCATAGGCATGAACCCGATCCTCTCGGTCTCGCTGATCGCTCCGCTCCTGCCGCATCCCGACGCGATGGGCGTGACGCCATCGGCGGTCATCGTCGCGATCACAGCCGGCTGGGCTTTGAGCGGGGCCAGCTCGCCCTATACCGCAACGACGCTCGTCGTCGGCGCGATCGCCAAAGTCAGCGCCTGGCGCGTCGGCCTAGGCTGGAACGGCCCATTCAGCGCCCTCTGCGCAGCGCTGCTTTCGGTCTGGGTGGCGATCGTCGCGCTTCTGTAGGCGCGGCGTTATATCAAAACGGCCCGGATCAAGAAGGCGAGCGCGCCGACGCAGGCGATTCCGGCGCCCCAGAGCGCAAGGAACCACAAGAAGCGTGTCAGCCGCGGCCCCGGCTGCATCAGTGATAGCCCTCGCCCGGCTTCACCTTGCCCCGGAACACCCAATAGGCGTAGGCGGTATAAGCGAGTATCAGCGGGACGAGAAACGCAGTGCCGACAAGGGCGAACAGCAAGCTGTCGTCCGGCGCGGCAGCTTCTGCGATCGTCAGGGACGGCGGCACCATGTTCGGATAGAAGCTGATCCCGATCCCGGCGAAGCAGAGGATGAAGATCGACAGCGCCGACAGGAAAGGCGTGGCGTCATGTTTCTTGCGCAATCCCTGGGCGAGGCCGAAAGCGGCAAGACCGACCAGCAGCGGCACGATCAGGCTGAAGATCGCCGTCGGCCATGCGAACCAGCGCTGGAAATACGCATCGTCCTGGAAAGGCGTGAGCAGGCTCACTAGACCGATGAAGAACAGCGTGATAGCAGCCAGCGGCCATGACAGCGAGCGCATGTGCTCCTGAAGCTGGCCGGTGGTCTTCATTACCAGCCAGGTCGATCCCAGCAGGGCGTAGCCTGTGAGAACGGCGATGCCGGTCATGATCGAGAACGGCGTGAGCCAGTCCCACCATCCGCCGGCATAGGCGCGGTCCGCCACTTCGATGCCCTGCACCAGTGCGCCGAGCGCGATGCCCTGGCAGAATGCCGCGACCGCCGAGCCGCCGGTGAAGGCGACGTCCCAGACCTTGCGCCATCTCTTCGTGCGCCAGCGATATTCGAAGGCCACGCCGCGGAACACCAGCGCGAGCAGCATGATGATGATCGGCATGTAAAGCGCGGGCATGACGATGGCGTATGCCAGCGGGAACACGGCGAAAAGACCGCCGCCGCCGAGCACCAGCCAGGTTTCGTTGCCGTCCCATACCGGGGCGACCGTGTTCATCATGACGTCGCGATCCTCGTCCGTATGCGCGCTGGGGAACAGGATGCCGATGCCGAGATCGAAACCGTCGAGAATGACGTACATCAGGACGGCGAAGGCGATGATCCCGGCCCAGATCGTCGAAAGTTCGAACATGACACGCCCTCCTATTCCGCCGGCTGGACCTGCCGGCCAGGGGTGATGCCGTAGCTGCGCAGCGGTCCCTCGTCGCGCTCTTCCTTCGGCGGCTCGGGCGCCTTGCCCATAAGCCTCAGCAGGTAGAACGTTCCAGCGCCGAAGACGAAAAAGTAGACGACGATGAAAGCGATGAGCGATGCGGCGACCGCCGGCGCCTCGATCGGCGCGATCGACTCGCTCGTCCGCAACAGCCCGTACACGGTGAAGGGCTGGCGCCCGACCTCAGTCGTGATCCAGCCCGCCAGCACGGCAATGAAGCCGCTCGGCCCCAGAAGCGCAACGCAGCGCAGCAGCCAGCGATCCTCGCAGAGCCCGCCGCGCCAGCGCCGCCACAGGCTCCAAAGTCCGACGCCGAGCATGGCGAAACCGACAGCGATCATGATCCGGAAGCTCCAGAAGACGATGGCGACGGGCGGCTGATCCGCCTCCGGTATCGTATCGAGGCCGTCAAGCGGTGCGTTCAGGTCGTGCTTGAGGATGAGGCTCGACAGTTTCGGGATTTCGATGGCGTAGTCGATGCGCTTTTCCGCTTCGTTGGGGATGCCGAAAAGGATCAGCGGCGCGCCGTCCGGATAGCTCTGGTAATGCCCCTCCATCGCCATGACCTTCGCGGGCTGATGCTCCAGCGTGTTGAGGCCGTGAAGATCGCCGGCCAGGATCTGCACGGGCGTGACCAGCGCGGCCATCCACATCGCCATCGAGAACATGCGGCGGGTGTTGGCGTTGGTCCGGTCCTTCAGCAGATGCCAGGCAGCAACGCCGCCGACGACGAAAGCGGTGGTCAGATAGGCCGCCAGCGTCATGTGGACGAGCCTGTACGGAAAGGACGGGTTGAAGATGACCGCCCACCAGTCCTCTACAACGAACTGCCCGGCCTCGTTCATGGCGTAGCCTGCGGGCGTGTGCATCCAGCTGTTGACCGAGAGAATCCAGAAGGCCGACATCAGCGTGCCGATGGCGACAATGACGGTCGCGAACATATGCAGGCCGGGCCCGACGCGGTCGCGGCCGAAAAGCATGATGCCAAGGAAACCGGCTTCGAGGAAGAAGGCGGAAAGAACCTCATAGGCCATCAGCGGGCCAAGCACAGGGCCGGTCTTGTCGGAAAACACGCTCCAGTTGGTGCCAAACTGGTAGGACATCACGATGCCGGAGACGACGCCCATGCCGAACGCGACAGCGAAAATCTTTTTCCAGTAATCGAACAGGATGCGATAGGATTCATCTCCGGTGCGAAGCCAAAGCCCGTTGAGCACGGCCAGATAGCTTGCCAGCCCGATTGTGAAGGCCGGGAAGATGATGTGAAAGGACACGGTAAAGGCGAACTGGAACCGCGCCAGGATTTCTGCGCTAAAACCGTCGAACATGGCGGATCTCCGCACTTCGGTTATCTTGTTATTTTAGTGGAGCCGCCACCCCATAAAAGCAATGAATGGGTTGCCGGTTTATTGTCGCAGAGACGGATGGTCCACAATGAAGGCAGGCGCTGGAGACTGGATTGCGGAATTTCCCGGCCTCGCGCGGCTTGAAGACCCAGTTCGCGAACGCCTTGTCGCGCAAAGTTCCGTCATCTCGATCGCGGCAGGAACAGTGATTTTCGGCCCCGGCAAGGCGCCGGATCGCCTGCTCCTGCTCCTGTCGGGAACGATCCGCGTCCAGCAGACGTCGGAAAGCGGGCGCGAGATCGTGCTGTACCGCGTCTCGGGGGGCGAAAGCTGCGTGCTGACCACGGCCTGCCTGCTCGCCTATGAGGATTACGCGGCGGAAGGCGTCGCCGAAACCGACGTCAGGGCCGTCGCAATCCCGCGCCACGTTTTCGACGGCCTCGTCGCCGGATCGGAAGTGTTCCGGCGCTTCGTCTTCTCCGCCTTTTCGCAAAGGATCAGCGATCTGTTCTTCGTGATCGAGGAACTCGCCTTCCGGAGGATCGACATCCGCCTTGCGCAGAAGCTGCTCGAAATGGACGTAGGGCAGGGGGCCGTCAGAACGACGCATCAGAAACTCGCTTCGGAACTTGGCACCGCGCGCGAAGTCATCTCGCGTCAGTTGGAGGCGTTCCAGCGGCGCGGATGGATCGGGATCGGGCGCGGCGAGATCACCATCAGAAACCGCGACGCCCTGCGCGCGTTGGAATGATTCCGCCCTTATGTGATTTCGTCACAGACATTGCGCGCCAGCCGCCCTATCCAATGGAAACACACTTTTCCGGAGGATGCGAAATGACCGCCAATGTTGGTACCCTCGACCGGCTTTTCCGGCTAATAGCCGGTCTGGCCCTGATAATTCTCCCCTTTACCGCCAGTTTCGGCGTTTTTGACGGGGCCGCCGCCAAATATGCAGCCACTGCAGTCGGCGCCGTGCTCGTCATAACCGCGCTGGCAGGTCGCTGTCCGCTCTATTCGCTGTTCGGAATCAGAACGTGCAGGACGGGCTGACGATGGTCACGGAGTTCACCCCCTGGCAGTCGCTGGCAGGCGGCGCGATGATAGGTCTTGCCGCGGCTCTGCTGATGCTGTTTCTCGGCAGGGTCATGGGCGTAACCGGAATACTGGCGGGTTTCCTGATGCCGGTGGACACGCGTGACTGGTCATGGCGCGCTGCCGTGATCGCGGGGATGCTGGCCGGTCCCGCCGCTTATCTGGCCGTGACCGGCGAAATGCCGGCTGTCGAGGTCCCGGTATCCATGGCCATGCTGCTCGCGGGCGGATTCGCAGTCGGGCTTGGCGTAACCTTCGGGTCGGGCTGCACCTCCGGTCACGGCGTTTGCGGTATGGCGCGCCTGTCGCCCCGCTCGATCGTAGCAACGCTGACATTCATGACGACGGCCGCGCTGGCCGTTTTCTTCATCAGGCACGTTATATGAGCATGACACTACGTTTGACGGCGGCTTTACTCATCGGCCTTCTGTTCGGGCTCGGCATCTCCGTATCAGGGATGCTGAACCCGGCCAAGATCGTCAATTTCTTCGATCTCGCCGGAACGTGGGATCCGAGCCTCGTTTTCGTCATGGGCGGCGCGCTGCCCGTCACGGCGGCAGGCTACTATCTGGCTTTCCGCAGATCCGGGCCGCTTCTGGAGACGCGGTTCAACGCGCCGGCCAAGCGGACGCTGGATGCGCGCCTGATCGGCGGCTCGGCGCTGTTCGGGGCGGGGTGGGGCTTGGCCGGCTTCTGCCCGGGCGGCGTCCTGCCTGCACTGGGAACCGGCAGCGGCGAGGCGCTTCTATTCACGGCGGCCATGATTGCAGGTATCCTTTCGGCTCAATGGATGATGCGGTGGCGGCATCAGCGCGCTGCGGTCCGCCCGCCGGCCCGCGCCTGAGTTCAGTCAACGGAGGAATCTATGTCCCACTATCCCGTCGATATGACCGTGAAGCCCGAGGTGAAAGCCTTTTTCGATCCGGCTACCAACACGATCAGCTATGTGGTGAAGGATCCGCAATCGCCAGCCTGCGCGGTAATCGACTCAGTCATGGACATCGACTATGCGGCCGGCAAGATCACCTACGACAACGCCGATGCGATCATCGCTTTCATCAGGGAGAACGCCCTGAAGCCGGAATGGCTGATCGAGACCCATGTCCATGCCGATCATCTCTCCGCCGCGCCCTAC
>CAYOUE010000057.1:0-17076 GCA_964407075.1 uncultured Hyphomicrobiaceae bacterium | reverse complement strand
CACGTCGAGATCGGGAAATTCCCGCGAGGCGGCCTCGGAGGCGGAATAGACCGAAGCGCCCGCCTCGCTGACGATCAGCTTGACCGGTTTGGGATCGGGCATCAGCGAAATCATGTCCGCCACGATCCTGTCGGTTTCCCGGCTGCCCGTGCCGTTGCCGATTGCGATCAGTTCGACCTTGTGCTTCCGGATCAGCGCCGCGAGCGCCGCCTGCGCGCCTTTCACGTCGTTGCGCGGCTGGAAGGGATAGACGGTCGCCGTATCGAGCAGCTTGCCCGTCCCGTCCACGACCGCGACCTTGACGCCCGTGCGGATGCCGGGATCGAGGCCCATCGTGGCGCGCGATCCGGCGGGCGCGGCCAGCAGCAGGTCCTTCAGATTGCGGGCGAAGACGCGGATCGCCTCCTCCTCGGCGCGCTCGCGCATCTGCGTCATCAGATCGACGGTCAGCCCGAGCGACAGCCTGACCTTCCAGGCCCATTTCGCGACGCCCGCCAGCCATTGATCGCCCGCTCCGCCGCTCGGATTGATGTCATAGGCGTTGCAGATCATGCGCTCGACCGGCATGAGCGCGCTCGTGTCTTCCGTGTCGGTCTCAAGATCGAGCGAGATGATCTCCTCGTTGCGCGCCCTGAGCAGGGCGAGCGCGCGGTGGCTCGGAATGTCCCGCCAGTTTTCGCTGTGGTTGAAATAATCCGCGAATTTCGCGCCTTCTTCTTCCTTGCCCTTGATCACTTTCGCGGTCAGCACGGAGCGCGCCTTCATGTGATTGCGCAGCCGGCCGACGAGTTCGGCGTTCTCCGAAAATACCTCGGTCAGGATGTCGCGCGCGCCGTCCAGCGCGGCTTTCGCATCGGGGACGTCATCGTTCAGGAACGCTTCGGCGAGTTTTGCCGGATCGAGCTTGCGGTCTGCGAGGATCTTTTCCGCGAGCGGTTCGAGGCCGCGTTCGCGGGCGATCTGCGCGCGCGTGCGGCGCTTCGGCTTGAAGGGCAGGTAGAGATCCTCAAGCTCGGCCTTCGTTTCAACGGCGGCGATCTTCCTTTCGAGGTCCTCAGTCAGCTTGCCCTGCGCGCCGATGCTGTCCAGGACGGTCTTGCGCCGGGCTTCCAGTTCGCGCAGATAGCCGAGCCGTTCCTCCAGCGTCCGGAGCTGGCTGTCGTCGAGACCGCCGGTCGCCTCCTTGCGGTAGCGGGCGACGAACGGCACGGTCGCGCCTTCGTCGAGCAGCGCCACAGCGGCTGCGACCTGCTGCGGCCTCGCGCCGATTTCAGCGGCGATGATCTGGGGAATGCGGTCTGGGTGTTGCGGCATCTGGACCTTCGAGAATCAATTGGACGACCGGCCAGAGGATAGGCGCGCCCGAACGTGCTGCCAAGATGGCGCGGCGTTTTCCGGTCACGCAGCGAGCCGGCGCGGCGGCACAGGCGCGAACGCAGGTCAAATTAGCGCAAATTGACGTGAATTGGGGTGCTCCCGCGCTGCGTTTTGTGCCATGAGATCAAAAACATGCAAAGGCTAGTGCGCCGCTGCGTCATCGAGACCGGGACCGTAAGACATGCCCCTGAAACCTATCGCCGGATTTATCGCCTCCATGCTTGTAACCACCCTTGTGCTTGGGGCAAATGCGCCATCGTCCCGTGCACAGACAGCGGAGGAGGGCTATGCGGCGCTGTTGGAAAAATACGTCTCCCCTTCTCCCGGCGGCGTGAACTTCGTCGATTACGCCGCCTGGCAGAGCGACGCGGCCGGCCGCGAGGCCCTGAGCGCCTATCTGGCGTTCCTGCAGCAGCAGACGCCGTCGGCGATGACCCGCGATGAGGCTTATGTCTTCTGGATCAATCTCTACAATGCGGCGACCCTGAACGTGATCCTTGAGAATTACCCCGTTGCCTCGATCCGCGACATCAAGAGCGAGGGCACGAGCCTTCTGGATTTCAAGGCTTTTTTCGGCCCCTGGCGCACCAGGCTCGTCACAGTCGAAGGCAAGCCGCTCTCGCTCGACGACATCGAGCACAACATCCTTCGCCCCCAATTCAGGGACCCCCGCTCGCATTACGCGCTGAACTGCGCTTCGCTCGGCTGCCCGAATCTGAAGCTGACCCCGTGGACTGTCGAGACGCTCGAAGCTGATCTTGAGGATGCCGCGCGCGCCTTCATCAACCATCCCCGCGGCGTCACGGCCGGCCCGGACGGCGCGCTTGAAGTGTCCAGCATCTATATCTGGTTTCAGGAGGATTTCGGCGCCGGCGAGGCGGATGTGATCGCCCATCTGCGCCGATATGCAGAGCCGGAACTGGCTGGCCGGCTCGAAGGCCGGGTGAGGATCGCCGCCGACCGCTATGACTGGGCGCTGAACGACCGCCGGAGCGGAAATCCGGTCCGCTGACGCCGCGCCAGCCTTCGGTTTTCCCGGAATTGCCATGAAGCGCCCCGGCTCGCATGGACAAATTTCGGTGGCATTGCGAGCGCGTTAAGGCAATCCTGAGGCAAATATCCGTGCCGGAGGCTGGATGTCCCGCGCTACAAGCCAGCCGCTCGCCTGACCGATCAATCCATCCGAATTTTGCCGGCATGGTAAATCGGTCTGCTGTTTCAATAACATATTCATCTCGTGTTGCTGGTCAGCCGGGCCATGAATGTCGGAGCCGGACCGCCCGTATCGCGCTAAACCTTAAATCCATAAATTCGCCATCCGCACCCATTAATTGTAGCTCTCCGCAAGGCCCGTACAGCGGCTACGTGTGCAGTGTTATGTCGAGTGGCGATCATGCGGCTGTTTCTCATTCTCACGACGCTCATTGCCCTCGCGGCCCCTGCGAGCGTTTCGGGTCTGCCGGACGGGGATCCGATATCCTCCGAAGCCGGCCTGCGCTGGATCAAGAACTACCGGGAGAAGCCTGACCCGCAATCCGTGCCGAAGCTCTACAAGGCACTAAGCGAGCGCGGCACGTTCCACTCGCCCGAATCGTCCGGCGTCTATGTCGGATTTCTCGCCGGCGTCATCGGCTCCAATCCGCGCACCGCCCGATCCATGATCGGAAAGATCCTGCCGCTGCCTTTCGAGGATCAGTGGATCGTCATCCGGGCGGTCGCATATTCCGGCCATCCGCGCTGGCAAGAGCTGATGCTCTATCTGATCGACGAGCTTCCGGACCGGCTGCTCCTGATCGAGCATTATCTGAGCGGCGAGTTGCCGACGCTGGAAGAAGTGCCGCTTGAGACGGAACGCCCATCGGCGATGGACAAGTTTCGCAGCATATTCAGGCGCGAGACCTATCTGCGCGGCAAGAAAGACAATAACGAGCCGGTCACTTTCGCCTCGCATCCCGAACTGATCGATGTTCACTGGGGCTACTATTTCGCCACCGGTGAGACGCAGCCGATCGCCCGGATCGTCGAACTACTGCCATGGGCGCGAGAGCGCGACGATGCCGACAAGCTCACCGCCGGAGGGATGGCCAAATTCACGCTCGCCGCGAATGCCTCGCGTGACGTCCAGGTGCTGAGACTGCTGAAAGGTCTGAGCCATGAGCAGCCGAAAAAGGTTCGCGTGATTCTTCTGGAGGCGATAGAAGCTGCGGAAACGGCCGATTCAGCGCGCATCCGCAAAGCCGCCCTGTCTGTTGTCGAGGAACTGCGGCGGAAGGGACCGGGTTCACAACAGGATATTGCCTGGTGGGGCAAGGTCGGGCAGACGGCCCTGTCGCTCGGCTGCCTGGGCGCAGCAGTGACGGGGCAGGTCGAATTCGGCATACCTTGCGTGGTCGGCGGCGCACTGTCGAGCGCTGCGCTGCGCTACCTGACATCGCCTGATGGCATCTGAAACGAGATCGGCCTCAGCTCCTGTCCCTGCCCTCCCGACACCTGTAGAATGTCGGGGCAGCGCGGCGGTTCATCGGCCCTGTGAAAGGATGCACCAATCCCCGCGGCGCGCTCAACGCATATTGCCTTGAGCCATTCATTCGCATAGTCTGCATTTATCCTGCGTACGGACATGCACCCGTAGCTCAGCTGGATAGAGCGTTGGATTCCGAGTCCAAAGGTCACAGGTTCGAATCCTGTCGGGTGCGCCATTTTGCTTTTCATTCGCGCCGATCGAAGACGGGATGTCCGTTTCGGCGATCCGGTCGAGAAACTTATCGACTTTCTTGTCAGTGGCGCGAAGTTCCGTCTCCAGCGAGCGGCTCTGCGTCTGCGTGCCGTCCAGGCGCGCATCCCAGATTTTGCGCAGCACCCTGGCGGCTACATTCAATGAGCCCGGTGAAGGCCGCAGATCTTCCAGAATCGCGGTGAAATCGCCTTCGATCTCTGCCAGGCGGATCGACTTGGCGCAAGAGGCGCAGCCGCGCGTGGGGCAGAGACAAAAGGGATAGGTCTTGTGAAGGCCCTTGGACAAGAAGGCAGTCATCAGGGCACGACTTCGAGCGTTCGATCAGGCCGTGGCGGTCGAGGACGGCATGGAGGGTGCTCCTGGCGGGAATCCGAACATTCCTTTCACGGCGTCTACTCCTCCCGGCCTTCCGAAAAAGCCGAAAAATGTAACCCATTTGTCCGGTACGAAACGTCACCTATGTCTCAGGTGGGGCATTGTCCACCGCCGATTCACCCCATCAGTTCGAACTTCATTCCGTCATAGGCTGGCTCGACGCCCCTCGGCAGCTCGCGCCGCAGCGTTTCGTAATCGAGGTCGATATGCATATGGGTAAGGATCGCGCGTGCCGGGCGGAGCCGGTCTATCCAGCCCAGCGCTTCTTCCACCGAGAAGTGGCTGGGGTGCTTGCTGTAGCGCAGCGCGTCGACGATCCAGACGTCCAGCCCTTCCAGCAACGGCAGGGTCTCGTCAGGCAGGTCGTGCGCGTCGCTCGAATAGGCGAGGTTGCCGAACCTGAATCCCAGCGTGTCGATGCCGCCATGATGCTGCAGAAAGGGCGTCACTGCAATCGTTCCGCCCGCCCCCTCGATCCGCAACTCCTGGCCCGCACGGATCGTGTGCGCCTTCAGGATGGGAGGATAGGAACTGCCTTCGGGCGTCCTGAAGCAGTAATCGAAGCGCTTCAGCAGAATGTTGCGGGTCTCGTCCGTGCAATAGATGTCGATGAGCTTCCGGTTGCGGTAGCACAGGATGCGCAGATCGTCGATACCGTGCGTATGGTCAGCGTGATCGTGGGTGTAGAGGACCCCGTCGAGCCAGTCGACGCCTACATCGAGGATCTGCTCGCGAAGATCGGGGCCGGTATCGACCATGACGGCGGTTCGCCTGTCGCCGGAATAGCGCTCGACGAGCAGCGCGCAGCGGCGCCGGCGGTTCTTGGCGTTTGCGGGGTCGCACTGCCCCCATTTGCCGTCGATCTGCGGGACGCCGGTCGAGGAACCGCATCCCAGTATCGTGAAGCGCAGGGTCATGCGGCGGCGCGCGCCTTCAGTGTCATGACACTCTCGGCCTTCTCGAAAAGCCGGAAGAAATTCGCTGTCGTGATGTCCGCAATTTCAGCCTCGCCGACGCCGCGCGTTTCGGCGAGCGCTCGTGCAGTGTTGGCGACGTAGGCCGGCTCGTTCCGCTTCCCGCGCATCGGCATGGGCGCAAGATAGGGGGCGTCGGTTTCGACGAGAATGCGATCGGCCGGCAGTTCCGCTGCGATGGCGCGAAGTTCGTCGGATTTTCTGAAGGTGAGAACGCCCGAGAAGGAAACGTAAAGCCCGAGCTCCACGCCGCGCATGGCAAGACCGCGCCCGCCGGTAAAGCAGTGCAGCACAGCCTTGAAAGACCCTTTCGACATTTCCTCTTCAAGGATTCGGGCCATATGCTCGTCGGCTTCGCGGCTGTGGATCACGAGCGGCAGCCCGGTCTCGCGCGCGGCGGCGATATGCATCCGAAAGCCGCGCTCCTGATCGGAGACCGGGCTGTTGTCGTAATGATAGTCCAGGCCGGCCTCTCCGATGGCGACGACGCGAGGGCCGGCGGCGTGCGTCAGGATCTCGTCCAGCGTCACGTCGCGCTCAGCCGCGGCGTAATGCGGATGTGTGCCGACGGAACAGCAGGCATTCGGAAAACGCTCGGCCATGGCGAGGATACGATCGAAGCGCCGCACATGAGTGCAGATTGTCAGCATACCGCCTACGCCCGCATCCGCCGCGCGGGCGACGATTTCGTCAAGCTCGTCATCGAAATCGGGAAAGTCGAGATGACAGTGACTGTCGATCAGCATGGTGAACTCCCGGACTTACTCCACGGATTCGCTCTCCGCCTCGACATAGCGCGGGAACACCGGCGCAAGCTCGCCCAGACCCGTCCCCGGCTGGAGACGCCCTGCCGAGCCGAGCTGGCTGAAATCACGCGCATCGCCGACGCCGATCTGGTCGAGCAGCTTCTCCGCCGCTACCGGAATGAAGGGCTGTGCGAGAATCGCAAGCTGACGGAGAACTTCGGCCGTGACGTAAAGCACGGCGGCCATCCGCTCCGGATCGGTTTTCTTCAGCGCCCACGGCTCCTCGCCGGCGAAATAGCGGTTGGCGTCGCCGACGACGCCCCAGACCGCTTCGAGCACCCTGTGCAGGGCCTGCCGCTCCATCGCTTCGCGCGCATCGTCAAGCAAAGCGTCGGCGGCCAGCATGATCGCCTTGTCCTCGTTGCTGAACGCCCCCGGATCGGGAATCCGGCCGCCGCAGTTCTTTGCGATCATCGACAGGGAGCGCTGGGCGAGATTGCCCAGATCATTGGCGAGATCGGCGTTGGTGCGGTTGACGATCGCCTCGTGGCTGTAGCTGCCATCATTGCCGAACGGCACCTCGCGCAGGAAGAAATAGCGCATCTGGTCCACGCCGTAGCGCCTGGCCATCTCGAACGGATCGATGACATTGCCGACCGATTTGGACATTTTCTCGCCGCGGTTGAACAGGAAGCCGTGTGAGAAAATGCGCCTTGGAAGCGCAATTCCGGCGGACATCAGGAAGGCCGGCCAATAAACGGCGTGGAAACGGGTGATGTCCTTGCCGATCATGTGGATGTCGGCCGGCCAGTAGCGCTTGAACTTCGCCGCGTTCTCGTCCGGAAAGCCTACCCCGGTGATGTAGTTGGTCAGCGCGTCCACCCAGACATAGATGATGTGGCCGGGCGCATCTGGCGCCGGGATGCCCCAGTCCAGCGTGGTGCGGGAGATCGAAAGATCCTTCAGGCCGCCTTTGACGAAGCTCACGACCTCGTTGCGGCGCTCCGGCGGCAGAATGAAGTCCGGATTGGCACTGTAATGGGCGAGCAGCCTGTCCTGGTAGGCGGACAGACGGAAGAAATACGTCTCTTCCTCGGTCCATTCCACGGGCGTGCCCTGCGGACCGATGCGCACGCCGTCGTCATTGAGCCTGGTTTCGTCCTCCGCGTAAAACGCCTCGTCGCGGACCGAATACCATCCCGCATATTTGTCGAGATAGATGTCGCCGGCCTTTTCCATGCGCTTCCACATTTCGAAGACGGCGGCATAGTGGCGCTTTTCGGTCGTACGGATGAAATCGTCGTGCGAGATGTTCAGCGCTTCCACCATGGCCTTGAAGCGGGGCGTATTACGCTCGCCCAGTTCGGCCGGAGTGATACCGGCCTTGATGGCGGTCTGCTTCATCTTCAGCCCGTGCTCGTCCACGCCGGTCAGGAAATAGACGTCATACCCGTCCAGCCGCTTGAAACGGGCGATGGCGTCCGTGGCTATCGCCTCGTAGGCATGGCCGATATGCGGTTCGCCATTCGGGTAGGAAATGGCGGTCGTGATGTAGAAGGGCGGCTTGTTCTTCATGGCGGCTGCTTCCGCTCGACTCTGGATCATTGTGCGGAACACGGCGCTGCCGCGGAATCCGGCCGCGTGTTCTCACTGTGCGCTGGGGGCGGACTTCATGCTGAGCCGCCCGATTTTCTCGAATGCGGTCAGGATGAGCGCGCCCTTGTCGAGATTGAGCCGCTCCGCCTCGCCGCGGACCTCGCGCAGTGTTTCCCACAGCTCGGCCCAATCCGCAAGGCCGGCCTCGCCGATAGTCGCCGGAAACCGTTTCAACTGCGGGTAGCGGCGGGAGGCTTCGGAGCCGGATGCGCGGGCGCGGATCGATTCCGCGAGCATGTCCTCAAGTAGGTCGAAGGTCATATCGAAGGCAGCGGCGTTTCGTCCCGTAACCGACGCGATCAACTGATGGAGGGCGCTCCGGTCGAGCCGGGGAAGGCTGTCCAGAATCGTCAGCAGCGTCTCGAACAGCTTCAGGCCGCCGCCGTCGAGCATGTGCAGGGCGCGGCGCGGGCTTCCATTCGCAAGAGAGGTGAGCATTGCGAGCTGCTGCGGGCCGGGCGGTTCGCGGTCCGAGGCCGCGCAGGCGGCTTCAATGGCGGCCTGAAGGTCGCCGGCGCCCAGCGGCTCGAAGCGCACAATCCGGCAGCGTGATCGGATCGTCGGCAGCAGACGGCCAGGCGAGGAGGAAACAAGCAGGAATGCCGTGCGTGGCGGCGGCTCTTCGAGGGACTTCAAGAGCGCGTTCGCCGAATTCTGGTTGAGGTCGTCGGCGCTGTCGACAATGACGGCGCGCCAGGGCGTGACCGCGGTTCGCTGAAGAAAATGACGCACGGCGCGGATGTCGTCCACCGCAATCGACTGGCGGAACTTCTTGCCAGCCGCGTCCCAGCCGCGGCGTATGACGAGCAGACCTGGATGCGAAAGACTTGCGACCTGCCTCCGGACGCGGCTACCCTCCGGCACATCCAGGGAAGCTGCGTTCCGCGGCAGATCTTCCTTCTGCGCCAGCAGGAAGCGGGCGATGCGATAGGCGAAGGCCGACTTGCCGATCCCCTGCTCCCCGGCCAGCAGCCAGCCGTGATGAAGGCGTTCCGAAGCTATAGCTTCGATGAAGGAGGCCTCGGCCCGTTCGTGACCGAATATGCGTTCCGTGACGCGGGGATGCGGCCAGCCTTCGAGTTGATCGGATTCGGGCAGGGGGGCGGCGTCGGACTCGATAATGCGGGCGCGGGCCATCTTATCTGGCTCCCAGCCTGCCGACCACGGCGTCCCAGATCGCATCTGCTACGTCCTGTTCCGTACCGCGCGCGTCGATCACTACGCATCGCTCGGGCGCAGCCTGCGCGACCTCCAGAAATTCCTGCCGCAGATTGCGGTGAAAGCGCAGCGACATTTCCTCGAACCGGTCGGGGGTGTCCCCAGATTGCCCGGCGCGGGCCGCTGCGCGCTTCAGACCTTCCTCGGGCGGCAGATCGAGAATGAACGTGAGGTCCGGTCGCGTCGCGCCCACGATGATGCGTTCGAGGGCGTCGAGCGACGAGGCGGGAACGCCGCCCGCCGCCCCCTGATAGGCGCGCGTGGAGTCGTGGAACCTGTCGCATATGACCCATACGCCGCGTGCCAGAGCCGGTCGGATCGTCAGTTCGAGGTGAGAGTCGCGCGCGACATAGAACAGCAGCGCCTCGCCCATCGGGCCGAGCGCTTTCGCCTTGCCGGACAGGAGTATTTCGCGGATCGCCTCGGCTCGGGGTGTGCCGCCGGGCTCGCGGGTGAGCAGCGTCCTGACGCCCTGCTCTTCAAGACGGTCGCGCAGAATTCTGGCCTGAGTGCTTTTTCCTGCGCCCTCGCCGCCTTCGAGGGTTATGAATTTGCCAGCCGGCACGCAAATCTCTCCTCAGGCCCGAACATATCGAGTCCGGAGATAAACCTGCGCAGACGCAGCAATCAAGCGATCAGTTCTCTTCGGTGTCGCGATTGTGGATCAGCCAGCCGAATGCGAGTGTGAGCGCGGAGTCAAAACCCTGACGGATGATTCCGCCGCGCTCGATCGATTCGGCGGCGAAAAGCGGCGCCGAAGCTTCGATGCTGTCTTCGCCGCTGACACGTAATTCGCCAATGCGGTCGCCTTCCGTGATCGGCGCGATCACGGGGCCGTTATATATGATTTCGCCTCGAAGGGTGCGCCTCTTCACATCCTTTGGCAGGAGGACCCGGACGTCGCCCTCGCCACGCAGCTGCACATAGCGCTTCTCCCCGCCCCAGACGAGGGCTTCCCCGACGATTTCATCCGCTCCGAACACGGTGAACTTCTCGAAACTCCGGAACCCCCAGTTGAAGAGCCGGATCGCCTCCGAGCGGCGCGCGCTCGCGCTCTCCATCCCGTTCAGGACGAGAATGAGCCTGCGGCCGTTCTCGGTAGCCGATGCGACGATGCCGTAACCGGACTCCTTCGTGTGGCCGGTTTTCAGCCCGTCCGATTCGATGTTCGCGGCGACAAGCGGATTGCGGTTGTAGAAACGGTGCTTACGGTAGGGAAATTCGCGCTGGCCGAAATAGTGATAATATTCCGGATATTCCTCGATGACATAGAGCGCGAGCATGGCGAGCTCGCGGGCCGTCATGAGCTGATCCGGATGCGGCAGGCCGCTTGAATTGCCGAAGGTGGATCTTCTCAGGCCGATCCTCCTGGCGTAGTTGGTCATCATGTTTGCAAAGGCGTCTTCGCTTCCAGCGATGCCTTCGGCGACGATGATGCAGGCGTCATTGCCCGATTGCACCGTTATGCCCTGAATCAGATCTTCAACTGTGATGTTGGTGTTCAGCGGCGCAAACATCGCCGCAGTGCCGGATGGCGCGCCGCCAGTCCGCCAGGCATATTCGCTGACGGGGAATTCGGTTTCCAGCGTGATCCGGCCGGATTTCAGCCGCTCGAACAGAACTGCGAGCGTCATGATCTTGCTCATGCTGGCCGGCTGCATGAGTTCGTCGGCATTCTTCTCGAAAAGGACCGTATGCGTCTCCACGTCGAGGAGAAAGGCGTACGGCGCTGACGTCTCGATCTGCGCCTTGGCTGGCGCAAGCCCTGCGGAAATTGCGTTAAAAACGAATAAACAAATACTGGCTGTTCGCTGAAGTGCGGTCATAGGCCTGTGCTGTCAACTGAGATTCGGCTTCATGGCTCGACTGGCACTATTGTCGGCGGGGCGAAAAAAATCAATGTCTGCAATGACGCAATTCGGTCAAAATTCGACATGCGGCGCATGTGCGCCAGACTCGCTGCGCTCATCCGTCAGAGGCGGCCATGACGCGCGCTTCCTTCAAGCCCGCTCCGCGGATGCGTTCGGCTGCGGCATGTGCTGATTCGGGGCCGTCGAACGGACCGAGGCGCACCAGATGGAGGACTCCCGCGCCGTTCCGGCTCGCCGCTATCGATGCTGGCGCAATCTCGCCGAGGATTGTCGCCAGTTCTTCCGCGAGCGATTTACGGTCGAAACGCCCGGCCTCGACGTAATAGGCGGGAGATGCCGCTACCTGTTCCGGCATGGCTGCCGTCGCTTCGGGCGGCGCAGCGCGCATGGGGCGTTCGCCGGCCGCCATGACAAGGGAGCGCGACGCGGGCAGGGGCGGCGCTGCGCCCGCGGCGTCCCGGTTCTCAGCCGACGCGATTCTGACAGGCGCCTGTTTCAGGCTGCGGTCGATGCCGGCGGACTGCGCCTGTATCCGGCCGGCGCGCGCGATAGCCTTGCCGGGCGAGTCGGCGTATGCGACCTGCGGCCCGGCCCAGGGCTGGCGCGCGAGATAATCCCGCTCATGGCGGTCGTTCCCGTTCAGAGGCGCGCGGCCGAGATATTCGACGCGGACCGGAGCCGTACCGGACGAGCGCATTTTCAGCAGCGACGCCGCCGCCCATGAAAGGTCGATCAGCCGGCCGCGCGCATAGGGTCCGCGATCGTTGACCCGCAGCACCAGCGAGCGCCCGTTGCGCATATTGGTGACGCGCACATAGGACGGCAGCGGCAATGTCGGGTGCGCCGCCGTGAGGGCTTCCATATCGTAGATTTCGCCATTTGCCGTGCGGCGTCCGTGGAACAACTCGCCGTACCACGAAGCTATTCCGGTGCGCTCGTAATGCGTCACTTCGGAAGGAACGTAGAGCTGCCCCTTGATGCGGTAGGGCGAGCCGACCTTGTAATGTCCTCCCCCTTTGGGAACAGGCTGGCCCGGCGCGACGACGCGGGGCCTGAGTTTCGTGCTTTCGTCTGCGCCTCCTCCGCCAAAGCTCGGCAGCCTGACTTCGCAGGCCGCAAGGAATAGCGCTGCCGCGAAGAGCGCGGCCATCCCCGCCGCGATCCTGTAAGAAAGGCTATTTCGCAGGCCCCCGGCAGGGCTGAAGACGGATACGGATAAACTCATTGACGCCGCTTTGCGCCAGGCCCGCTTCTCCGGACTGAACGCATCTCAAAAATTGTGTTTCTTGTTCTTGCAACCCTAGATGTGCAAAATTAGAGAAGGGTTAGCGGATTGTTTCGAATGCGCCGGATTGGCACGGATTCTTCCGCGGCGCCGCATCCTCATTGCTGAAACCGCCGCCGCCCGCTATCACCGCAGCCATGACCGCTGACCAAGCCAGCCAGTTCCGGGAAACCGCAAAGAGCGCAGATCATGCCGAAGCCGCGCGCAGGGCAGGCCCGTACGCCGTTTCGTATGTCCTCGCTCCCGTCGTGGCCGTTCTGTTCCTGCTGTCGCTCCTGACCGGACCGGCCGTGCTTGACCCGCTCACCGTAGTCCGCGCGCTTTTCGGGTATGGCGAAGCCGCCGACATCCTGATCGTGCAGGAACTGCGCCTGCCCCGTGCCGTGCTCGCCGCGATCATCGGGGCGACGCTCGCGCTCGGCGGCGCGGCGTTGCAGGGATATGTGCGCAACCCGCTGGCCGCGCCTTCGGTATTCGGCGCGCCGGGCGCTGCCGCCTTCGGAGCCGTTTTCGCCATTTCCGCCGGCTTCGCCGATGCGCTGTCCTTTTCGTTGCCGGCCGCCGCGATCATCGCTGCGCTCATTTCCGTCGCCGCCCTCCTGGCGCTTGCGGGACCATCCGCGAACATGCTGACGCTCATCCTGGCGGGGCTGGCGCTGTCCAGCCTTGCCGGCGCAGGCGTCTCTCTCGCGCTCAATCTTGCGCCCAACCCCTACGCAGCGCTGGAAATCGCGTTCTGGCTGCTGGGTTCGCTCGAAGACCGCAGCTTCCGCCATGTCGCTCTAGCCGCCCCCTTCATCGCCGCGTCATGGGTCGTGCTGCTCGCAATCCGCGGTCCTTTGCGCGTTCTCACTCTGGGCGACGATGTCGCCCGGACGAGTGGGGTGAACATCGGACGCATAAGGTTCCTGACTGTTCTGGGCGTGGCGCTCGGCGTGGGCGCGTCGGTCGCAGTTTCGGGCGTCATCGGATTTGTCGGCCTCATCACGCCGCATCTCGTGCGCCCGCTGGTCGACTACGATCCGGCGCGGGTGCATATCCCCGCAATGCTGGCCGGAAGCGCGCTGCTCCTGGCTGCGGACATCGCGACCAGGCTGATCCCGTCCACGGGAGAGATCCGCATCGGTGTGCTGACCTCGCTGATCGGCGTGCCGTTCTTCATCTGGCTGGTGCTGAAGCACCGCGGGCGAAACCTGCTTCAAGGCGCGGGAGGCCCGTCATGAGCCTGCAGATCGAGGGCCTGAGCGTCCGGATCGGCGGGCGGGCGCTGCTGCGGAATCTGAGCTTCAAGGCGCAGGAGGGGGAATTCCTGTCCGTCGCCGGACCGAATGGCGCTGGCAAGACGACGCTGCTGCGATCCATAGCCGGTCTTATGCCCTGCGAAGGCCGGATTCTCTGGCGGGAGCGGGACCTGGCCGGGCTGGATGCGCTTCAACGCGCGCGCGAACTCGCCTATCTGCCTCAGGGCCACACGATCCACTGGCCGATCACGGCGCGAGAGGCCGTCAAGATCGGACGCGCGCCTCATTCGTCGAGTCTGACCCGCCTTTCACGTGCCGACAGCGATGCGATCGAGCAGGCGCTCGAAGCGGTCGATGCGCAAGCTTTTGCCGAGCGTCCGGTTACGGAGCTTTCCGGAGGCGAGCGGGCGCGCGTCATGCTGGCGCGCGCTCTGGCTGTGGGCGCGCCGATGCTTCTCGCCGACGAGCCGGTCGCCGCTCTCGATCCTGCGCATCAGCTCTCTGTCATGGGACTCCTGTCGGAGCAGGCAAAAAGGGGACGGCTGATCCTGTGCGTTTCGCACGATCTTGCGCTCGCGTCCCGCTTCGCCGACAGGTTTCTGGTGCTGAACGATGGAGAAATAGCGGCTATCGGCGCGCATGAAGACACGCTTACGCCGGACATTTACGAGCGCGTCTTCGGCGTCAGTGCCAGACGCTTCGAGTCTGACGGCGGATCGGTGACGCTTCCGTGGGAGCCGATGGCGCGGTAAAGCAGGCCCGGCTATAGCGGATCGCGCCTAGAGACGCTCCGAATATGCGGTGTGCCTGCAAAGCGCTTCCTCAGGCAGGCGTGAAGAACCGAGGCTCCGGCGCCAGCGACAAATCCCGCCTGCAGCGCCGCAAGCAGGAAAAATGCGACTGCAAGTGTCTGCAGGAACGGCCATCCGATGATGAGGCCCGCGAGAAGAACCGGGAAAAAGCAGAGATAAGTCAGAACGATCAGTGCGCCGGTCCGCAAGTACAGCCCCGTGGCGATGCCGGTGAGAACGACCGCCGCGAGCGATATGACGAATCCGTCCGGATCGAGACCTTCGGGCCGAAGTGCCTCTATAGCCAGTCCGAGTTCCAATTTCGCGCTCCCTGAAGCCGTCGCCGTGAATGAGCCGGGCCGATTTCGTCCCTGATCGAGGACTTTTGGAGATGAAACCTGTCTAATCTATGTTCCAACGGTTAATCACGATAAGCAATCACGGATTGCATTCAGCCTTAATGGCAATGTTCAAGCGGATCTGTCTGCCAGCCGCCTTGTCCGGGCCAGGACTTGAATATGTAAGGGGATGCTTATGACTATGACCAAGGGCTACTGGGTTGTCTTCGCCGATGTAACCGATCCGGAAAATTACAAGGCGTATGTTGCGGAAAACGCTTTAGCCTTCCGGAAGTACGGCGCGAGGTTTCTGGTCCGCGGCGGAGAAGGAACGGCTCCGGAAGGAAAGCCGCGTTCGCGCGTCGTCGTGCTGGAATTTCCGTCCTACGAAGCCGCGCTCGAGTGCTACCGGTCCCCCGAATATGAAAAGGCCAGGTCGCTCAGGCTGGGCAACGCCGTGCTCGATCTGGCGATAGTCCGGGGATATGAGGGCCCGCAGCCCGGCGATCAGGCCTGACGCTGCCGCCGGCCTCGCGTCGCGTCATGCGCGCCCCGTCGGGCTTTCACGGAATTCGCGGCGGAAAGCGCGCCCGAAGGCTTCGCTCGACGCGTAGCAGTAGCGCCAGGCGACCGCTCCGATCCTTTCGCCGCGCGCTATGTCCTGCCTCGCCAGCGTAAGCCGCCATTTCCGCAGATAGACGGCGGGCGTCATCCCGACAGCGGCGCGGAAAAGCTCAAGGAACCTGCTTCTCGAAAGTCCTGCGATTTCCGCCAGATCCCCGTTCCGCCACCGGCGGCCGGGGGCTTCGTGGATGGCGACGATGGCCCGGCTCAGGCGAGGGTCCGCGAGTCCGCCGAGCGCGCCGCGCGCCGACGCTCCCTGTTCGATGCTTAGACGCAGGAGACGGACAATCAGCACTTCGCCGAGACGGCTGAGAACGGATGCAAACCCGCAGCGCTGCTCCGCATATTCGCTAAGCAGCACCTCCACGAGTGGGTTAAGCTCGCTTTCGCGGGAGACGGGCATTTCGACTATGCCGGGCAGTGTTGCGAGGAGCGGGTTGCCTGCGCCACCCCATTCCATCCGTGCACTGAATAAAATGATCTTGGATATTCCCGGACTCTCTTTCGTCCAGTTGCCTGGAGCGAGTACGAGGTTTCGCGCACCTGTCTGCCTGCACTCCAGAATCAGGAGATTTGAATCGCGCGGTTCAGCCGGCATTACACTGAGGGTAAAGCGCTGCATGAGCGCTGAAAGCCGATCATACCGCATGTTTTCGTTCTTTCGATCTGTTATTTCGGATTTTTCTGATTTTAGTGCGCGCTATAACTGTTTGCAACACCAGCTGAGCACGAGGTTCAAGAATGCTGATTCCCCGCCAGAAAACGCCAGGCCTGACCGTTCCCACGCTCGCACACGGACAATTCGACCTCGCTTCCGAAAAATCCGAACGCGGCGTTCTGATATGCTTCTACCGCGGTTTGCATTGCCCGATCTGTGCCAAGTATCTAACGGAGCTGGAAAAGCGCGTGCCGGATTTCGCGGAACGCGGCGTGAGCGCCATCGCCATCAGCACGGACGGGGAAGAACGGGCCCGGCAGATGGCTGAAAAGATCGGAGCGGAAAAACTCCGCTTCGGCTATGGGATGGCGCTCTCCAAGGGGCGCGAATGGGGACTGTACATATCGACCTCGCGCGGCCTTACGTCCATCGGCATCGAGGAGCCGCCCCTGTTCACCGAGCCGGGCCTGTTCATGGTCACGCCGGAGCAAACGCTCTATTACGCCTCGGTGCAGACCATGCCTTTCGTCCGCCCGCATTTTTCCGAACTGGTCGGCGCGCTCGATTTCGCCATCGAGAAGAACTATCCCGCTCGCGGAGAATATACCGGCGAGGTGTGAGCCTCCCGGCGCGGTCAGGGCGTCAGCCTGTGGCGGGCAAGTCTTTCGTAATGAGGACGCGCCTCGTCCGCGATCCTTGCGAGCGGCAAGGCGAGATCGGCCTTCCCGGTTTCAGGCGGCGCGAAGCCTGTCGAGGCGTTGACCGCGCCGTACCAATGCGCGCCCCAGACGCCGTCGGTCGGTTGCGGCCCCGCTGGCCAGGACAGCATGGCGGGATCGTAGGCGAGGCCGAGCGCGGCGCAGAGCTTGCGAAGCACCGTTTCCGGCGCGGCGCGCACATCAGCGGCGTCGATGACGGGCGGCGGTGCTTCCAGCATCTCCGTCACGCGGTCGAATATCCGCGCCTGCTGCTCGCAGCCGAGATCGGCGGCGGTAAACGCTTCACGCTTCGCCGCATAGCTGGCTGCGACTGCGGCGGGATCCCGGATCAGAAAGGCGATCGCCGCGCCCTCCATCCAGCCGAGGCCGAAGCCGTCGATCATGTGATGCGTCATGTGCTTCTCGTAGCGGATGGGCGGAACGGCTGGCTCCGCCGCGCAGGCTTCGGCAACCTTGCGCCAGTCGG